>PLEW01000229.1 GCA_003136555.1 Planctomycetota bacterium
TTCATATCGCTGCCGTTCAAGATCCTGCTCTTCGTCCTCGTCGATGGCTGGACGCTGCTCATGCAAGGCCTGGTATCGTCCTATGCGTGATGCCCTGGGTACGACCTGGCTGATCGGCGTGGATCGTCAGCGCTCCCTCTACCCGTTAACCGGAACCTCCCATGCCCGATGACGCCTTCGTCGATGTCCTGCGCAAGATGCTCTACGTCAGCATGCTCCTCTCGCTGCCGGTGCTGGGCGCGGCCCTGGTGGTCGGACTGGTGGTGGGACTGCTGCAGGCAGTCACCTCGATCCAGGAGCAGACGCTGGCCTTCGTCCCCAAGCTGTTCGCCATCGTGCTGGTCTTCGTCCTGCTGGCGCCGTGGATGATGCGGGTGATCACCGATTACGGCGTCGAACTCTTCAGCGGGCTGCCCCGCTTCGGGGCGCTCTAGGCGGATGGAAGAGCACAAGTTGATCTCGGCGTCCTCGGCTCCACTGCCCATGCTCGCGCAGGCTGGTCGGCGCTAGGGCTTCCGCATGGATATCTCAGCGCTGGTCACGCTCTATGCTCATGTCCCCTGCGCCTTGCTGGTGTTCACCCGTGTCGCGGCCCTCTTCCTTGCCGGACCGGTGATCGGCGAAGCCTATGCGCCGGTCGAGGTCAAGATCCTGCTGTCGATGGCGGTGACGGCCATCATCACGCCCTTGGCTCAGAGGCACATGCCGGCAGTCATGCCGCTGGATGCCGTCTTCGTCATCCTGATGCTCAAGGAGACCATGGTCGGGTTGTCTCTCGGCTTCATCATCAGCCTCTATATCCAGGCGATCCGCTTTGGCGGCGATCTGCTGAACCGCTATGCCGGCTTCTCGGCGGCGGAGAATTTCGATCCCCAGACCCTGGCCACCTCCAGCCCGCTTGGCGACATCATGATGTACCTGGTCATGCTGCTCTTCTTCCTCAGCGATGGCCACCACTTCTTCTTCGCCGCCCTGGCGCGCAGCTATGAGATCATTCCCGCCGGATCCTGGCAGCTCACCTCCGGATTCGTCACCGCGATCGCCCATGGCATGAATGATCTCTCGGCGATCGCCGTGACCATGAGCTTTCCCATCCTGACCGCGATAACGGCCATCACCTTCGCCGAAGGGGTCATCACCAGGGCGGTGCCGCAGATCAATATCATGCATATCAGCTTCACGGTGAAGATAATGATCTCGCTGCTGATCATGTATTCCGGGCTGCCGGTCGCGGTGATCTTCCTGGGCACGGTGCTGACCTCCATGCAGGAGATCGGTTACGCCGCGCTCCGGCTGATGTAGTCCCAGGCCGCGAGGGTTGGAGTGCACAGTCGCCTGCGGACGGGCGCGCACTTCGGGGAGCGGAGCCTGCAGCCAGTTGCCTGGCGATGCCCGGTGCATGTGCTGGGTGCATGAGTGAACGTGTCACCGACGTCATCGCCCTCCAGGCCCGTGTGCGTCCAGACCAGATGGCCGTCGCCGACGGCCCGTTGGTGCTGACCTGGGACGAGTTGGCCCGCGCGGTCGCAACGACCGCCGGCAAACTCCTGGGGCAGGGGCTGCTCGTCGGGGATCGCGTCGCCGTGTGCGTATCCGATGGCGCGCCTGGGCTGATTGTCGCCCTCGCCGTGCTGCATGCAGGGGGGGTCCACGTCCCGGTCGACCATAGCCTGGCGGGTGCCGAGGTCGAGAACCTGATCACCGTGCTGCGGACACCGTGGCAGGTGACGCTGCCGCCACGCATCACGCTGGCGGAGCTCGCCCATCTCGAGCTCAAATCGACCGGCCATGCACGCGAGGCTGACCCTCTGGGCACGGGCAGGAGCGCCTTCCTACGCATGTCCTCGGGGACCACCGGGGCGGCAAAGGGCGTCCTGCTGGGCCACGACACCATCATCAGGCGCATCGAGGCCGCCAATCGCGGCCTCGGCCTGACCGCCTCCGACCGCGTCCTCTGGCTCCTGCCTATGGCCTACCATTTCGCCGTCTCGATCCTTCTCTACCTCCGGGTCGGGGCGGCGATCATCTTCGGCAATGCCCTGCGAGCCAGCTCGACGGCGGCGATCGCGCGTGATCGGATGGCCACCGTCATCTACGCCTCGCCCTACCATGTTCGCCGTCTGGCGGACCTGGCGGCGGGCAATGACCTGCCTGGCAGCCTGCGCATGGCGATCTCGACCACTACCGCACTCGACAGTGATGCCTCCAGGGATTTCCATGCCCGGCACCGCCTGGGGGTGCGCCAGGGCCTGGGCATCATCGAAGTGGGCCTGCCGTTCCTCAGCCCGGGGCTTATCGGCGAACAGCCTGGTGAGCTCGGCGCACCGCTGCCCGATTATCAGGTCGCCATCCTGGCTGAGGATGGCGAGCCCGTCCCTGCGGACGGTCCCGGCGAACTCGCGATCGCCGGTCCTGGGATGCTGGATGCCTATCTGCAGCCCTGGCGTAGGCGCGAGGAGATCCTGGTGCGGGGATTCTTCCGTACCGGGGACCGCGCCCGCCGTGACCAGCATGGGGGGGTCTGCCTGCTCGGTCGCATCAAGGACGTCATCAACGTCGGTGGCGTGAAGGTCTTCCCGCTCGAGGTGGAATGCGTGCTCGACGCCCATCCGCAGGTGCTCGCCAGCAGGGTGCGCGCCGCTCCTGAGCCGCGGCTGGGCGAGCAGGTCCACGCGGACATCCAGGTCAGGCCCGGCTGCGATCCGGACAGCCTCCTGGTGGAGCTGCCATCCTGGTGCACCGAGCGTCTCGCGCCACTCAAGCGGCCTTCCAGCTATGCGATCGTCGAGGCGATCGCGATGACCCCCAGCGGCAAGGTCCGGCGCTGATTCAGGGCGGTGGTGAGCGCCCGCCCGCTGCCCTGCCGGTGCGGGCGCGACACCCGATCAGACTGCCGGTGGCCGCAGCGCATCGGCCGGCCGCTGCTCGGCTGCGCGCCGGCCGGCCACCACCGGCGTCAGGAGCAGGCAGGCGATCAGGCAGGTGCTCATGCCGATGGACAAGGTCTGCCCGACTCCGGACAGCAGGGGGTGGTGGGCGACCAGCATGGCGCCGGTACCGCAGATCGCGGTGGCGATGCAGGCGATGACGGGCGAGATAAGTCGCTCTCGGTCTTCCGGCTGGGTCAGGAAGACGGCGCAGTCGATGCCGATCCCGCCGACAAACGCCCCGACGATCACCGTGAAGGGGGTCAGCTCTTCGCCCATCCAGCCAAGCACCCCGAAGGTCCAGACCAGGGCGATGGCTGGAGGGAGGAGCATCGCCAGGCTCGGCCTGGACCGTCGCACGAGCAGGACCACCGCGACGATGATGGCGAGCGAGATGGCCAGTGCCCGTTTCCCGAGATCCCCCTTGAGGACCTCGACCAGGCGGGCGGCGAAGTGGCGCCTGGTCGCCGCCCAGACCGGTTCGAGCTTGAGATCGCTGACGCGTTGCGGGAGCTTTTCGATCGCATCGCGGTCGATCAGATCCACCGGCGATGCCACCTGCCAGGCACCGGCATTGCGGGTCACCAGCTTGCTGAGCAGCAGTTCGAGCGGCGTATCCTTCCAGTCGGCCATGGTGATATGCGGCGGATCATCCACCGGCCGGTACCGGTCGAGGCTGGCAGAAAAGGCCACTGCACGCATCTTCAGCACGGAGCAGTCGGCGGTGAAGCGAGTGCGGAAATCATCGCCCTTGGCGCTCCAGAAGCGGTTCCAGGCCTGGCTGCGGCGGGTCTGCTCCTCGTCGCTGGGGAGGAACTGCTCGATGCTCGACAGCGGCAGGCCGAGCCGCCTGCGCGCCTGCGCTACCGGTTCGAGGGCATGATCGAGGGTATCTGCGCTGGCGACCAGGAAGTTGGACGATTCCAGGGTTCCCCACCGCTCCATGAAGCGATCGAGGGCCTCACGCGTGGACGGTAGGCTGCCATCCATCTTCTGCACATCGTTGATCATCCTGAGGTGGGCAAGACCAGGCGCTAGGCACAGGGTGAGGACGGCGACGACCAGCAGATTGCGCCCTGCGCTCTTCTCGCACCAGTGCAGGATCGGCACGGTGACTCTCCGCCACGGATCGAGCATAGGTTCCATGGTGACGACTGCTGGCAGCAGCCAGCGGGCTGACAGATAGGCCACCACCAGGCCGCCTACCACCATGATGCCGAGGACATGCAGGGCCGGAACCGGGCTGGGCACCAGCGCGGAGAACGCGCACACGGAGATCAGGCAGCTGCGCAGCAGGGGGGCATGGATGTGCCGGTGCTCGCCAGATCGCAGGGCGGCAGTCATCTGGATGCCGTAATCCACCGCGACCCCGAGCAGGGTGGCGGCGAAGCCGATGAGCGGCAGCGGGACATTCTTGCCCACCAGGGCCAGGGTGGCGACCGCGCCTGCCACTCCCAGCAGAGCCGGGACATGCATGGCCACCACCGCCCGCCAGGATCTGGTCAGTGAGTAGAGCAGGGCGATGATCAGGCCGATGCCCAGCGGTATGGTCGAGATGAAATCCTTGGACAGGCTGGTCATATTGTCATTGAAGTGCCGATAGGCGCCGATCACCTCGAGATGCACGCCCTTGTCCCTGGCGGCCTTGGCGGCGGCATCGAGGGTCATCATCAATTTCGCCGTCAGGTACACATTCCCGGGGTCGAAGGAAACATCCATGGGTAGGAGGAAATGCTTGCCGTCGGGATGGCTGACGACGCCATCGGCGAAGCCGGTGCCGGCGACCTGTGCTGCCAGCGCCTGCATCGCGGAGCCGCCGATGGCCAGCACATCCATGCGCGAGGCGGTAGCGGTGAACTGGTCCTCCGGACGGGTGGCGCGTTCCTTCAGCGCCTTGAGGTAGTCCTGAAGCGCCTCCGGGCCCATGCGCTTGCCCACCTCGTCGAGCTGGCTCTCGGTGATCAGCACCGGCAGATGCGTTTCGAGCACATCGATCAGGTGCACCATTGACCCGGGGCTTGGCTGCGGCAGGAGCTTGGCGCCTACGGCATTGAGGGTGGGTGTCAGGTCCAGGAGGCATTTCCTGGCATCATCGCTGGTGGCGCCTTCGGCCCACCCCTCGATGGCGATCATGTGGGAGGCGCTATGACCGTTGAGAAAGACCAGGATGCGATTGAGCTCAGGATCGTTGTCCGGAAGCAGCGCCTGCAGATCGCTGGTGAAGCGCGCACGGGATGCGACCACGATGATCAGGAGTGCGCCGAGCGACCACCCCAGCAAGTGCCAGCGGTGGGACCTAGGGTTGACTGGCGGCGATGCGCTCACGGTTTCTCCAGCGCCTTGACGAGTCTCCAACCATTATCGCGGGTCGAGGGACGCCAAGGGGAATTCACCCTCAGGAGCGTGAAGCGCATGCCTTGACCTACCCCCGCTAGGGCTTGCTGAACCGGGCGCTGGGAATCTCGATATCCACTTCCGGCCTCTCGAAGCGGTATTCGGTCCGGTCATCCCCATTGGCGATCATCAGCATGCTCTGCGGGGCGCTGAGGTCATCGCGGAAGCGGATGACGAGCTTGGTCAGGTACTTCTTGAGGTCCTGTGAGCGCGGGGTGAACGTCAGCTCGGGTGCGCCATCCGGATCGGGGGTGATGACGAAGAGTTCCTGCATGCCCCCCCATTTGCCATCGAGGAATGATCGCATCTGGGTGGCCATGGTCTGGATGCTGGGGTCCTTACCCCCGGCAACCGTCTCTTCCTTGCCTTCGGCACCGAAGCGGCGGAGCTTGTCATCCTTGAAGATCAGCACCGAGCGTCCGGTGAATTCCCAGCGTACGGCGCCCAGGTCGCGATTGATCTCGAGTACCCCTTTGTTGATCACCGGTTCATCGAGGATGGCGAGGTGCTTCTCCTGGGTGAAGGCGACGCGCATGGTCCTGAAGTGCTTGCCCGCCTCTTCCAGCTTGTCGAGGGTGAAAAGCTTCGGATTGACCACCGGATCAGCGGCGCTTGCCGCTACCCAACACCCAGCAACACAGCAGGTTATCATCAACATTGCACTGACGAACTGCCGCATGGGAGTGCTCCTGCAGACACGCTAAGCGCCGCGCGGAGCGGCGCCACTGTCCACGGGGGTCGGCGGCAGCTGGCCGTCAGCAAGCGGACCGAGCCATGCCTCGCTGCACACGCCTGCCTCGATCTCGCGCAGTTGGATCGCCCCCTGATAATGCCACGGCAAGGCGGCGAGCAGGCAGCATGGCCACCAGCCGCCCAGATCGGCAGGTGCGATCAGACGTCGGCTTCCCGCAGCGGCGGCGGCCAGGACGAGGTCGTCGGCGGGCATTATGGCGCCGCCATCGGCCACCAGGTTCGCCGCATGGCGTTCGAGCCGCAGCTCCCTGCCTGGCCCCTCGCCCGGCTCGATCAGCGCGGCGGCGACGCCATCTGCGATCGACCAGTGGCCGTCACTCAGCGAGCGGACCATGTCCCGGCTCCATGGGGTATGCCGATCGCCGACCACCAGCAGCACTGCCGGCGCACGCTCTGCTTCGAGCATCAGGGTGGCCCAACGCAGCGCGGCGATGCCCCCCGTGCATCCCTGGCTGAGCGTGACTGCGGGGCCATGGAGACCCAGGATCTCGCCGATGGCGCCGGCGCAGGAATTGTGCACCGAGGTGGTGAAGGGCGTAGGGCTCNNCAGGATCTCGGCCACCACCGAGCAGGCCAGGCGGGTGAGCGGATCCTGCCGGCGGCGATGACCCCCGGTCACCCATGCCGGCCATTCACCGGGGAGCGCAGGCGCGACCCGGGAGCTGGCGAACCGGCTCATGCGCATCGTTCAGCCCCTCCAAAGGCCAGGCAGGCATTGATGCCGCCGAAGGCGA
>PLEW01000020.1 GCA_003136555.1 Planctomycetota bacterium
CGGCGGCGATCAGCACCGCCGCCGGAGCGGCGACGTCCCATTCCGCTATCGAACGCGGATGGACATAGAGGTCGGCTTTGCCGCTGATGATGCGCCAGGCCTTGACCCCGACCGAATGCGCGCCCAGGTGGCGGAACTCGGGGAAGGTCGAGGCGATGCGCTCGAGCGCATCGCGGTTGCGCCGGCTCTGGCTGGTGATCAGCACATCGTCGCCCCCGGGCTGCATGCGCAGCGGATGCTCGCCGGTGGCATCCACCAGCCATGCTCCCGTCTCCGGTGCGCCGACCAGGCACAGGCCTTCGGCGGGCAGGTCGAGGACGCCCAGGCTCAAGCGCCCGTCGATGGCCAGCGCGAGCTGCACCGCCCATTCGCGCGAGCCCCTGACATAGTCGCTGGTGCCATCGATCGGATCGATGATCCACAGCCGCCTGGCGCCCAGTCGTGCGCCGCTGTCGGGGAGCTCCTCGCTGAGGATCGCGTCAGCGGGGAAATGCAGCTCCAGGTGGTGGCGGATCATCGCATCGGCCGCCAGGTCGCCCTCTGTCACCGGGGAGCCGTCGCTCTTCGCCGTCGCGCTGACGCTGGACTGCAGCTGGTGCGCGAGCTCTCCGGCCGCGCGCGCGGCCTGCATCGCAATGGCGATATCGTGGGCGAGGTCGGCTCTCGGCATGTGCCCAGAATAGGGCCCGGAGCGCGGGCAGGAACGGCCAAGGTCCACTGGCGCGCGAGCGCAGGGCGCGGTGCTCGGCTCATCGTCAGGTCGGTCTTGGCTAATCGTCGGTCTTGGCCATGCGCAGCACCTCATCGGGGGTGGTGACCCCCTGGAGCGCCTTGCGCGCACCATCCATCGCCAGGGTGCTCATGCCGTTTGCCACGGCGACGCGCCGGATCTCCGAGGTCGAGGCCTTGGAGAAGGCGAGATCGCGCAGCTGGCGGTTCATCACCATCATCTCGAACAGGCCCTTGCGTCCGCGATAGCCCGAGCCCTTGCAATGGTCGCAGCCCTTGCCGCGCTTGAAGGACTGGTTCGCCATCTGCTGCGGGTTGAGATGGAGCTGGGTGAGCTGGCGCGGGTCGGGCTGGAACGGTTCGAGGCATTTCGGGCAGTTGGTGCGGATCAGGCGCTGGGCCAGGACCGCCTGGATCGAGGTCGCCACCAGGAACGGCGGCACACCCATGTCGATCAGGCGGGTGATCGCGTTGGGGGCGTCGTTGGTGTGCAGGGTGGAGAACACCAGGTGGCCGGTGAGGGAGGCTTGGATGGCGATCTGGGCGGTCTCGGCGTCACGGATTTCACCGACCAGGATGACATTGGGCGCCTGGCGCAGCATGGCGCGCAGGATGCGCGGGAAGTCGAGGTGGATCTTGTGGTTGACCTGGCACTGGTTGATGCCCTGGAGGTGGTATTCGACCGGGTCCTCGGCGGTGATGATCTTGCGATCGATGGTGTTGAGGGTGTGCAGCGTCGCATACAGGGTGGTGGTCTTGCCCGAGCCGGTCGGACCAGTGACCAGGACGATGCCGTTGGGCCGCTTGATCAGCGACAGGTAGGCCTTGAGGTCGGTCGGATCGAAGCCCATCTCGTCGAGCGACAGGCGCAGGCTGTCGGCNNGGCTTGCGCTTCTCCTCGATCATCATGCCGGCCATGATCTTGAGGCGCTGGATGACCGGGCCCTGGAGGCGCTTGGGCGCGGGATCCATGGAGAAGCACACGCCGTCGATGCGGTAGCGGATGCGCAGGTGGTCATCCATGGGTTCGACGTGGATGTCGGAGGCGCGGTTGTTGAGCGCATTGGTGATGATCTGCTGCACGAACTTGATGATCAGCGCATCTTCGCCGTCGCCATCGCCCTCCTCGCCCTGCTGGCGGTAGGAGATGTCCTGCGACATCTCGCCCAGCATCTGGTCGAGCTTGGTCTCCTGCATGCCCCAGTTCTTGTCGATCGCGGCGCGGATCTGGCGTTCGCTGGCGACCGCCACCTCGATCGCCAGTCCGGTGGAGAAGCGCAGCGTGTCGACCGCCTCGAGATCGAGCGGGTTGGTCATCGCCACCGACAGCGTCCGCCCGCTCAGCGATACCGGGCAGACTAGCTTTTCGCGCGCCAGCTCCTGCGGCACCAGCTCGACCACCTTCATCGGCACATCGATGGTCTCGAGATCGTAGAAGCGCATGTCGAACTGCTCAGCCAGGGCGCGCGCCACATCCTCGGGCGTGCAGGCCTGCAGCTCGACCAGGATCTCGCCGATCGGCCGCTTGTCGTTCTGCATCTGCTTGGCCAGGGCGGCCTTGACCTGGGCGTCGGTGACGGTCTCCATCTCGATCAGGATCTCACCGAGAAATTTTCGCATGAACCGGCTCCGAATAGGGTCGTGGCATGGTGCCATGGAGGCTGGCGGGCGCACGGCGCCATCCCGTGGCCCCGGCGCAACTGTGCATGACGCTGCTGTAATGCAGCATAACACTAGCGCTGGCAGACGCCTGGATAGCCCGTTCCGGCAAACCATAGACCCGCGCGGCACCTCGCGGGCGGGTGATTTGGCACGACATGAACGGTCGTGAACCGGCATCCTTCTGAGTCGTTCATCTACCCTGCTGGGCTTGCGAACCCTGTGTCCACCGAGGTCTTCCGTGCTGTCTGCGATCGTTCCGCGTCGTCCACTTCCCATCCTGCTGCTGGCGGGCACCCTGCTCGTGCTGCAGACCGCTGGCGCCTGGTGCGCTGATGCCAAGCCCATGCAGGCCGGCAAGGCGGACGCTCAGGCGGCCTTCGCCAAGCAGGCTGCCAGCGTCCCTCCTGCGAGCGGGCCCGGGCCGCGCATCGCCGGCTGCTACATCTGGAGCGGGCGTGCGGACGAGACCTACAAGCCGTTCTTCCAGTGGGAGCTGCGCCTGGCTGGTGGCACAGCCTCGGCAACCGGCCTGAGCATCCGCGTGGTCACCCTGGGGACTGACCGCAAGCCGCTGGTCAGCGGGCCATGGAAGGTGCTCGGCACCATCGCCTCGGGTGCCAGCCGGGACATCGACTACAAGCTCAACTGCCCGAACTTCCCCGCCTACCAGGTCGAATTCACCTGGAAGGACGGCAAGGATGCCGCGCTCGGCTGGGACAAGGTGTCGCTGCCGGTGATGCTCTCCGAGCTGTCGGGGACCTCCTTCCTGGTGAGCTTGAACCAGAATGCCGACTATAGCGACAGCGCCCATACCGCCGCGGTGAGCTGGACGCTGTGGAACATCGGCGCCCAGCCGGCCCACGATGTGGTGCAGACCGTGCGCTTCCTCGATGACAAGGGCAAGGAGGTCGCCAAGGCCGACTACAAGCCGGAGAAAGGCGAGATCGCCGCCGGGTTGAACAAGGAGGAGAAGTTCACCGCCCGCAAGATCCCGGCCTTCTCGGTGATCTCGGTGGCGACCAAGCTCACCGATGCGGGAACGCTCAGCAGTCTCGATCAGGGCTCCTTCACCGGGGCCAAGGATGTCGAGATCGCCAAGGTCCATGTCGACGGCAAGCAACTCAAGGCCCGGGTGCGCAATGGCACCGGCGCAGCGCTCTCGGCCGTGGTGGTGTCGATCACCCTGCAGTCGCGCGATGGCAAGCCGGTCAAGCATTACGACCTGACGGTGGGCAAGCTGGCGGCCGATGAGGAGCGCGACGTCTCCGCCGACCTCACCGGGGTGGGGAGCTGGAGCGGCTATGAGGTGGCGTGGCGCAATGATGCTGGGGCGGCGACCGCGGCCGCTCCCTAGGCCCGGCGGCGACCGCCTGCCGCCTGCCGCCATCGACCTGGCGACCGCATCTGCTAGGCTCTGCCCATGACCGCTGTGCGCGCCGCCCAGCTCTTCGACGCCATCGCCACCGCCGGCGATCCCGGGCTCGACCGTGAGGTCCGAGCGCTCGCCCATGCTCCGGCAGAGATCAGTCGCGAGGTCGCCGCGGCGCTGCGCGCGGCAGGCGTCGGCGACCGGCCTCGCATCACCGACCTCATCCATGCCCTGGCCCTGCTCTGGCATGACCGCCTCGAGGAGGCGCATGCCCTGGTGCAGCAGCGCGATGGCGATGGCGATGCCGACTTCCTGCACGCCCTGCTGCATCGCCGCGAGGGTGACTACGGCAACGCCAAATACTGGTGGAGGGAGGTCGGCAACCACCCCATCTTCCCCGCCCTCGCGGCCTGGGCCACCGGCCACGGCCTGCCGGTGGTGCGGCAGGACGGCACCTTCGATGCGGGGCTCTTGGTCGAGGAGGTGCGTCGTGCCTGCGCCGGCACGCGCCCCCCAGGACCGCTGATCCTGATGCAGCGCCTTGAATTCACCGCGTTATGCGCGCATCTGGCCGGCTTCCCGGGAGCTGGCTGACCGCCCTGTCCCATCCTCCGTGCCCACCGCGCACAAATACCTTTCCTTGGTCGCAGTGCTATTACCATGCGCCGATCCTCGCGGGTCATTCGGCTCGCCTCGAGACTATGGTCAACGATACCCTCGACCGCCCCGCCCCTGCCGGCTCCACCGCGACCCCACTCCAGCGACCTGTCGAACGCTCCGTCCCAACGCGCGCCGAGGTCCGCCACAAAACGATGAGCAAACCAGTCTTTCCGACCCCGCCTCTGCCCGATGACCTGCGTGCGCAGGGGGTATTCGTCAACCTCGAGGGGGACTACACCTACCTCAGCGACGGCTACTACCGCAGCATGGAGGCCGAGCACGAAGGGCTGCTCGCCCTGCCCAGCCCGCAGGAGGCCATCGATGCCTATGTGGTGCCCCTGGCCCTGACCAAGGCCCAGGCGGCCGGCATCCCCATCCCGAGCTGGGAGATCTCCAACGACTCGACCACCACCATCGAGCCGCCGCTGGTGGTCTACCCGATCAACCCCTTCCAGGATGAAGGCATCTTCATCGCCGATGGCGCGAGCCTGGATGAAGCGATCAAGTCGCTGACGATGAGCAACAAATACGCCGTGGTATGCCAGGACATGCAGCCGGACAGCCGGGTCGACACCCTGCGCCTGGTGCTGGGCAAATGCCTCAAGCCGGAATACCGGGATCTGGCCGAGAACCTCTGGCACACCTTCCGCCTGCCCCTGGCGCGGGTGAAGATCATCGTCACCGAGAAGCAGTACCTCTTCAGCGCCATCGAGCCGTTGAAGAAGGAGGAGCTGACCCAGAACGAGAAGGCCATCCTCAAGGAGGCGGGTCTGTGGCGGGCGTGAACGTCATGCGCCCGTGGCGCGATCGCAAGCCGTCGCACACCGCGTCGGGATTGACTCCTCCTGTCCAAGGATGCCGCTGATGGCTCGCCTGGCTATCTTCACCGAACGCTACACCATCCGCCGCGCCGTCGAGCTCACCGCGCTGACGAATTTCCGCATTGCGGCGGCCAAGCTCGGACACGACGCCGACTTCATCTTCCGCTCCGAGATCATGAACATCCCGCGCTACGACGGGCTCCTGATCCGTGCGCTCACCGACCCGCTCAATACCAGCTACGTCGCCGCCCGCCTGGCCGAGGTCCATGGCCTGCGCGTGATCGATGAGCCGGATTCGATCATGGTGTGCTGCGACAAGGTGAACATGTACCAGCACCTGATGCGCGCCAGCGTGCCCATCCCCGAGACCTGCTTCCTGACCGAGGACGAGGTGACTGTCGAGCAGGCGCGCGAGCTGTTCGAGACCTATGGCCGCCCGCTGGTCCTCAAGGCGCCCAATTCATCCTTCAGCGCCTACGTCGAGAAGGCGCACGACGAGGCGAGCTTCGTCAAGGTCGGCAAGCGCTTCCTGCGCCGTGCCGATCGCCTGGTGGTGCAGCAGTATCTGCCCAGCTCGTTCGACTGGCGGGTCACCATCCTCGACGGCAAGGTGCTGTTCGTGGTCAAGTACGTCATGGCGCCCGGCGCCTGGCGGGCGCACGATCGCGACGATGCCGGCCGCCCGAACATCTCGGTGGTGCAGAGCGTCGAGAAGAGCCAGGTCGATCCGCGCTTGATCGCGGTGGCGCTGCGCGCCGGGAATTCGATCGGACGCAGCCTCTATGGTGTCGACATCAAGGAGTTCGATGACGGCTTCATGGTCATCGAGGTCAATGACAACCCGAACATCGATGCGGGCGAAGAGGACATGAACAACCCCGAGGTCTATCGCAACATCGTCCGCCATCTCGCCGGCGAGCCGTGGGAAGGGTGGATGGAGGAGCGGCAGCAGGCCGTCGGCTCGTGAGCGCAGAGGCCGCCCGTTCGCCACCCGGCGCGCTGGCGGGCGCGCCGGCCTCCGCACCGCGCATCAGCACCGCCGGTCGGCGCGATCTCGAGGCGATCATCGCGCTCGAGCGCCGCTGCTTCGGTCCGGTCGACCATTTCTCCCGTGCCACCTGGCGGCATCTGCTCGGGCAGGCCGCCCAGCGCGGCACCAGCCTGACCCTGGTGGTGCGCGATGGCAGCGCGGTTTTGGCCGCCATCAATGCCTTGCTGCGTTCCAGCAGCAGGACGGCGCGGATCTACTCCATCGCCGTCGATCCCGGCCAGCAGGGTCGGGGCCTGGCCCGTCAGCTGTTCCAGGCGCTGATGCGACGGCTGCCGGCGCGCATCGACGCGGTTTCGCTCGAGGTGCGCGAGTCCAATGATGGCGCACGCCGCCTCTATGAACGGCTCGGCATGCGCATGGTCAGGACGATGTCCGGCCACTATCCCGATGGCGCCGTCGGCGTGCGCTATCTCGCACCGCGGTCCGTCATCACCGCGGCGAGTGCCCAGCGGAGCGGGAGCTGATCAGCGTCGCCGGTGGCGCGCGGCACGCGGTTGCGCACCGCCGCCGCCCGGCAATGATGCCGGGGAGTTCCTCCCCCCGGTGCTGAGCGTCCGCGCTGAGCAGTCCTGACTACTGATGAAGGGTCGACCATGCGATTCCCTGCCGTGTGCTGCACTGCGCTCCTGGTTGCGCTGACCGGATGCTCGGACCGCACGCCGGCGCCACCCCCGCCACCNNCCTCCGCCGAGCGCCTGGACGCCGGTGGAGAGCCGCCAGGCCGCCGACGACCTCATCGGCGATGCGCTCAAGCGCCCCTGGGTGAATGAGTTCCACGATCGCACCAGCCATCTCCCCGGGGTACGGGTCGGCGACATCGCCGACCGCTCCCAGGGCCAGGTCGATGTGAGCGGCCTGTCCAGCCAGCTGGCACGCGCCCTGGCGGCGTCCGGTCGCGTCACCTTGGTGCAGGGATCGGGCAAGGCCGATTTCATCATCCAGGGGTCGGTGAGCGCGGAAGACGGCCAGAGCCAGGGTGAGCCGGTCAAACGCTACGAGATCGACCTCAAGCTGGTCGACTGCATCAGTGGCGATGCGATCTGCCCGCTGCCGCTGGAGGTGACCAAATCGGACAAGGTGCCGACCGCCAACGAGGCGCCGCCGGCCCCTGCTGTGCATCCTGCCGGCGCCAAGTAGGTGCTGGACGGGGGGATTGAGCGTCTGATGCACTCGGACTCCCCCCTTCTCCGGGCCGCCTTGCGCCCCACCGGACGGGTCTAGACTCGCGACTCCCAGTGGCGTCTGACGCCACGTCCGCACCCCGAGAGGACGCCCTATGCGCCGTTTGCGCATCAGCTCCATGCCGACCACGCTTCTGCTGGTCGCGGCCCTTGTCCTGCAAGGGGTTCCGTCGGTCGTGAGCGCCGGCGAAGCGAACGAGCTCGGCACGCCGAATCCTGAGTACCTGGCGCAGAAGGCGGAGCTGGAGAAGATGCTCTCCGACCGCGACGAGGATCTCTACGAACTGAACTTCCAGGTCATCGATTTCGATGAGGTGCTGCTCAAGGACCGCCTCGGCCATGAGCATGTCTACAACTACCTGACCTTCCGCCTGCGTAATGAGATCACCGACGTCACCCGGCCGAAGATCGCCAAGCCGAGCCGCTACAACGAGGTGCTCAAGACCATCGCCGATCAGTACGAATTCGCCAAGAAGAGCGATGATGGCGGCGGCAAGCTCGCAGTCGACACCAGCGACGGCAAGGACGGGGTGATCCTGGAGCGCCAGGACCTCAAGCCCCGCACCCGCTCAGTCAACATCACCGTCATCGCCTACGATGAGCATGGCACCCGCCTGCACCTCCTGGACGAGCCGGTCGGCAGCGGCACGCAAGAGACCTACAACTTCCCGGATTACGGCGAAGTGAGTCGCGACGATGTGTTCAAGCGCGTGCGCGAGGAGGTCGAGGAGAAGGCCGACCGCCGGCTGCATACCGTCGATGAGATCCGCACCATGAAGCTGCCGCCCTACGATGCGGCCAAGACCGACGAGGAGGGTGTGGCGGAAGGCGAAGTCTACGGCGTGGTGCTGTTCAACCGCCTGAGCCTCTATGGCGACAGCTTCACCATCGAGGTGCGCGGGCTGAGCAACAAGTTCCGTGTGCGCTCTTCCGCCCAGGCCGGCCTTATCGATGCCAAGGAAGTCAAGAAGGGCGAGGTCGAGAACTACCTGGCCAGCCGCGTGATGCGCCGGGTCTATGTCCTGCATTACACCCGGCCAGGCGATGAATTCTACCGCAACCTCGACCGCTTCACCCTGGAGAAGGCCGGCTGGGAATGGGTGAACACCTTCCAGCGCATCCGCGAGCGCAAGAACGTCGCCTATGCCCGCTACTTCCTCAATAACATCACCGATGAGAAGGATGTGCGCCAGCCCGATGTCGAGAAGGCCTTCTGGGAGTACTACGCCAAGGTGCGCACCGAGGAATATCCCAAGGCGGAGGACAAGCTCCCCGATCTCGAAAAGACCCTGCAGCAGCGCGCGACGGACAAGTGATGCAGCAGAGCCTCGACACTGCCCTGCCTCCCGCTGCGGTGTTCGCCAGCCTGCCCGAAGCCGTGCAGCAGCTGGTCGCCGCCGTGCGCATGCTCTACAAGGGCAGCTGGGATGACTGCGCCGAGGATATCCGCCGCCGGCAGGCCGGCCGACCCTATCTGTACCGCCTGAACATGGCGCTCGACGAGCCGCTCGGTTGGCTGGCGAAGTGCAAGTCCTACGAGCTCGCCCGTGGCGAGCCCCTGGGCGATCACGCGCTCTTCAAAGACACGTTTGCGACCGAGATGGCAGAAGGGATTCGCTGATGGCACCCACGATCGCGTTTGCACAGGGAGTGAGGGCCGTAACCGCGCTGGTGGCGGGCTTCGGTCTGGTGCTCGCTACCGGCTGCGGCTCCTCCGATGCTCCGCGCACTGCCTCGCCAGCGGCTACTCCTGCCCCCGCCTCCGCTCCTGCCCCCGCCCCGATCGCCAGCAGCCAGCGCCATCTCAAGGATACGCCCTTCGAGCGCTCCTGGGATCTCCAGCTGCCGGGACCGGTGCGCTCGAGCTGGATCGATCCGGCCATCCCCGATCTCGCCTTCTTCGAGCTGCGTGACCACCATGAGGTCTACGCCGTCGATGCCTTCAGCGGCAATACCAGGTGGGTGAGCCCGCCATTCACCAAGGCCCTGCGGCTCCAGCCGTCAGTCAGCCGCAACAAGGTGCGCGACAGCAAGGGCAGCACCGAGGGTGCGGCGGATGACCGCCTATGGGTGATCTCCGATGACACGCTGTTCTCGATCGACGCCATCTATGGCCAGATCGTGTGGCGCTACGAGCTGCCGTTCTCGCCCTCGACCGGCCCGCTGGCCGTTGGTCCAGACAGCAACCAGCGCGTCTTCATCGGCGACTGGGGCGGACGCATCCAGGTGGCGACCCTTGACGCCAACAAGCGCTTCCCCTACATCCTCTGGCAGCTCAACCTGCGCAGCCCGGTGACCGCTCCGCTGGTCGAGTCTGACGGGCTGGTCTATGGCGCCGACCACAACGGCACGGTGCACTGCTTTAAGTACGATCGCGAGGAGATCTGGTCCTTCGACTCCGGCAGCATCATCTATGGCGCGCCCCTGGCCCGCTCGCGGGTGCTGTTCGTCGGCAACGAGGACAATGTGCTCTATGCCCTCAACCGCCTGACCGGTGAGCGGCTCGGTTCGCTGTACCTCAACGGCCCGATCAAGCGCGCCCCGTTCGCCTACAAGGCCGAACCGGCCCGCGTCTATGTCTGGGTCGATGATCACAACGACAAGATCGGCGGCCTCTACGCGGTCAAGACGCAGAACGACAACATCCCCTTCGCCGATGCCGCCAAGCATCCGCTCGAGGTCGAGCGCGTGGGCGTCGAATGGTTCGCTCCTGGCATCGACCACCTGGTGGCATCGACGCCCGATTACCTGTTCGGTACCAAGGGCAGCAGTTCGACGGTCTACGCCATCAACCGCTCCTCCGGCCATGTGGATTGGAGCTGGGACGTCAACGAGGAGCACCAGCGCTACCGCGATGAGCGCGGCCGCCTCGATCCACGTTCGGTTGCCTTCATCTCCGAATACCAGGATCCAAGCGACCTCAACCGCTCGATCTACACCGTCGATGAGACCGGCCATGTGATCACCTACCGGGTCTACGGCGACAAGCCGGGCGATCCGCTGAGTGGCGACCGCATCCGTGCCAAGTCCGTCAAGGTCGTCGCCGATGCACCTGCTGCCGGCGACGCCAAGCCTGCGGCCGCCGCAGCGCCGGCCGCCGCAGCGCCGCCTGCTGATGCGCCAGCGGCCAAGCCCGCGGCCAAGTAGCCCAGAGGCCCAGAGGCCCGCACGTCAGAATCGCGCGCGTAGCCGCTGGCGGCCTCAGAGCCGCCGGCGGCGCACGTGCTCATGGCGGACTCGACGACCAGCCATGAGGGCGCGGGTGCAGCGCATCCGCGGCATCCGCGAAGAGCTCAGAGCGTATGCACCTTGATGGTGTTGGTGCCGTTGTTCGACACCCCGCTGATCACCACCACCGTATCGCCATCGTTGAAGATGCCGTGGCGGATGCTCTCCTCCGAGGCTCGCTCGAGCAGATCCTGCAGATTGTCCATGTAGGGCAACATGAGCGGGACGATGCCCCAGAACAGGCTCATGCGGCGCCAGGTGCGCTCATCGTAGCAGAGCGCCACCATCGGGATGTTGCCGCGGCGCTTGGACAGCAGCAGCGGCTTTTCGGTGCCATGGGAGAGGATCATGATGCCGTTGGCGGCGATCTCGCGTGACAGGTAGTCGGCGGCGCCGCTGATCGCCATGGCGAAGTGGTTGAAGGTGGTGGCGTCCCGGTCGAGCTCCATGCGCGCCATGTAGGGGCTCTTCTCGGCTTCGGCGGCGATGCGTCCCATCTCGGCGACTGCCTCGACCGGGAATTTGCCCGAAGCCGTCTCGCCCGAGAGCATCACGGCATCGCTGCCGTCGAAGATGGCATTGGCGACGTCCGAGGATTCGGCGCGCGTGGGGATCGGGTTCTCGATCATCGATTCGAGCATCTGCGTCGCGGTGATGACGATTTTGCCCAGGCGGTTGGCGCTGGTGATCAGGTCCTTCTGCACCACCGGGAGGCGCTGGGTGGAGATCTCGATGCCGAGGTCGCCGCGCGCCACCATGANNCCACCATGATGCCGTCGGATTCGGCGAGGATCTCCCTGATCCCTTCGACCGCTTCGCCCTTCTCGATCTTGGCGATGATCGGGATGTCGCGTCCGGATTCGGCGATGCGGTGGCGCAGGTTGCGCACATCGCGTGCCGATCGCACGAAGCTCATGGC
>PLEW01000214.1 GCA_003136555.1 Planctomycetota bacterium
GCCTTGATGCTCACCTCATCCAGCTCAAGCTGGCGCAACGCGCGCTGCACCATCAGGTGTGGCTGGAAGCGGGATGGCTGGTAGTAGTGGTGCTCAAGGGCGTTTCCCACCGTGGGGAGGAGATCCGGCATGGGCAGCGGATCCTCGACGCAAGCCAGCGGGCCCGCTAGCCATATGATGAGGAGCAACGCACCAAAGCGGGAGAAGCAGCAAGGCAACATATGGGTGGCTTCCCTGAGGGTGTCGGACTGCGGAGTCGACCTGATGACGGCCAGCCACCTCCCGCCTTCCCGACCGGTCGCTGCGCACCTTCCACGNNCGGCCTTACCTGGAAGCCGACCGATCGGCGCACCCGTCCCGCCGAAGGTGGGGCGCCTGATCGCGTACGGACTCGCGCACCATCAGCGCCGCACCCTGGTCGATCGACAGCTCCTGATGGTGCGCTCTGCCGTCCCGATCGAGCTTCCTCACGCTACCACGTCGAGGACTTCTGGACCCACCTCCTGTTGNNGATCCCGATTAAGGCGCACCCCCCAATGAGGCGATCAGGGGCTGGTCGGCCTGCGCTTGCGACCGGTGGACGCCAGTGGCTGCATATACGTCAATGGCGATCATCCAGGCTCGTTGTCGGCCTCGGCATGGTGATCGACCGGCTTGGTCATGGTGGGGCAGCTCCCATGGTCATCGACCGGCCCCAGTCGTGGGAATGATGCCCACGGCAAACAACAGCCACGCTGCGACTCCGATGCCGACCGTGCTCATGAGGATGATGCGCCTCTTCCGGGTCATCGGGATGAGGACATGGATCGCACCGAGCAGGAGGAGGATCACGATGAGGGTGATCAGCACGGATATTCGCGTCATGGGTCGCCTCCGAGGATGCACGACGACCGCGTCGCGCTGGTACATGACCCTGCGCGTCACCTGATTGTAAATCCATGGGGTCATCACCTACTCGGTTGTCCTCCGACGAGCATTAGCGCAACGCTGACGGCGAGGCGTGGCGCGTGAGTGCCCCACCGAGTCACGCATGCACCGCGATCCGCCGTTCTCCAGTCCGTTCATAGGGGGTTCGATGAACAGGGCCGGACAAGAGCGGCCTCATGCATGGTGCACGCCAGCGCGCCATCCTGCGATGCGGGACCCGGCCTCAACCGCGATTAAGGATCGGCCCTTAGATCCGTAGCTGCCAGAAGTGGTGGCGGGACGCGGAAGGCATCCGGGGGTAGGGTTATACCCCATGGAGACGGCGCAGATGGATTGACTATAGGCAACCCGTGACCCAGCTCTGCCACCCCTCTCATGGAGGATGCATCATGCGCACGTCCCTCGACACCCGCGGCACCCTGCAACCGCTTATTCACTGGTCATCAGCGGATGCCCATCCTCTCGGCGATGACCGGATCGAGCTGGGCCAGTGGTCCCGTCACCAACAGCACCTCGCTCACTGGACCATCACGGCGCTCCTGGTGGCGGCCATGCTCCTACTCGGATCGGCATGGGCACAGGCGGCGACGGCTCCGGAGGCCCGGGTCGATCATGGCCCCTATCCAGCCGGTGCGCCGCCCGCCGACAGCGCCATCACCGTGGCCGTGGAGAACGAACTGCTGCGCGATGACGCGGTGTTCCCCGATGCCATTGACGTCACCACCAGCAAGGGGGTCGTCACCCTGGCAGGTTCGGTCAACAACCTGCTCGCCCAGGAGCGGGTGGTCTCGATCGCAGAGAGCCTCCGGGGCGTGCGTGGGGTTATTAGCCTGGTGACTGTCACGCCAGTCATGCGCCCCGACGAGGACATCCGCAAGGACATCCTCAACGCCCTGCTCGAGGACCCCGCGACGGATTCCTACACAGTGCAGGCCGCGGTGCACAATGCCGTGGTCATGCTCACCGGAAGCGTGGGGACCTTTGGGGAGAAGAAGCTCGTCGAACGGATCGCCAAGGGGATCAAGGGCGTCTCGGAGATCCACAACAACGTCACCATCGCCTATCTGGCGAGTCGCACCAGCGCGGAGATGGCCGGCGACATCACCGACCGCCTGCAATGGGATATCTGGCTCAATGGCGACCGCCTTGCCGTCACCATGAAGGATGGCGCCGCGACCCTGACCGGCACGGTCGGGACCGTCCGCGAGTTCTGGCGCGCGTTCGAGGATGCCTGGGTGGATGGGGTTACTGCGGTGGATATCAGCGCCCTGAAGGTCGATCCCGCCGAACGCGATGAGGCGCGCCGCAAGATGGCATTCGCCATCAAGTCCGATGGCGAGATCACTAAGGCGGTCCTGGCGGCCTTCCACCAGGATCCGCGCCTCAAGGGATCGTCCCCTGAGGTGTCAGTCGAAGACGGCGAGGTCGTCCTCCGGGGTAGCGTCGGCAACATGAAGGCCAAGAGCTCGGCCGAGCAGGATGCACGCAACACGGTCGGTGTCGGGAGCATCGAGTGCCTGCTGAAGGTGAAGCCCAAGGAGCACCTCAGCGATCCCGATATCGCGGCGCAGCTGAAATCCGCCCTCTTCGCCGATCCGCTGCTGGGCGACTACTCGATCGTGGTCGCGGTGGTCAACCATGTCGCCGTCCTGTCCGGAACGGTGGATTCGCGCTTCCAGAAGGCCGAGGCCCAGGATGTCGCCACCCGCACCAAGGGCGTGACGATGATCAGCAACCGCCTAAAGATCCAGCCAGAATTCTCGAGCCTCTGGCCNNATCACCGAGATCTACGATGCCACACCCTTCCTCAGCGACGATCAGCTCCGAGTGCATATCGAGCATGGGCTCTCCTGGTGTCCCGATGTGGGCTGGGGCGAGGTCAAGGTCACCGCTGTCAATGGGGTCGTCACCCTCGGCGGCACGCTGAAGACCTGGCTCGGACGGAATGAGGCAGACCGGGTAGCCCTTCAGTGCGGGGCGCATTCGGTCATCAACCATATCGACGTCGAGAAGGGAGGATGGTGGTGGTAGTGATTGCCGAGGGTACGGGCAGATCGCACGGGCGACCGTCAGGTGCACTCATGGACGCCGCTTCCCCTCGGCACAACGGAAAGCGGTAGCGTCGGCATCACCGCCAGGGCAACCGGTGCCTGGGGGCGCCCGGTCGCTGCGCGCCCGAGCTGCCCACCACTGCCAGGCACTGGATCCGAAACGATCGCATGCCGCGGTGAAGAACAGCTGACCCCACCATGGTTCGGCCCGAGGCCGGGCATCCTCGCGCTGCCATCAAAGAGCCATCGGGCTGCGCCCGGGAAGGTGAATCAGCCATGCTCTTTGAAGCGAAGGCCCTCCTGGGCTCCGTCCTGGAGGGCCTAGATGGGGATATCGGATCCGTCACGGACGCTCTCTTCGATGATCGGGAATGGTCGGTGCGCTACCTAGTCGCGGATACCGGGAGCTGGCTGCCGAGCAGGAAGGTGCTGATTGCACCGTACGCTGTGCGGTCCGTATCGGCATCCCTGCGCCGGGTCGGCATCGCCGTGACCAGGCAGCAGATCGAGGAGAGCCCGGTCCTGCTCAGCCACCTGCCCGTCTCAAGGCCCTTCGAAGCGGAATATTGCGAGCATTTCCGCTGGCCGATCTATTGGCGCGGATCCGGCAGCAGGGAGGATTGCCCCATCAAGGATCTCGGCTCGCGGCACGCCATTGGCTCTGCTCCTCCAAGCACCGCTGCCCAGGCGCCCGTTCTCCGCAACACCCGTGATGTCATCGGATACCACATCCGCGCCAGCGACGGCGAGATCGGCCGGGTCGAAGATATCATCTTCGATGATGGGACTTGGGCGATCCGTTATCTCATCGCGGATTCGCGGACCTGGTGGCCTGCTGCAATGGTCCTGATCGCTCCGCAGTACATCGAACAGGTGAGCTGGGACGAGCGCACGATCACTATCTCTCTCACCCGCGAGGCCATCTCGACCTTCCGACCGGGCGATGGGCCAGCTCCCAACCCGGATGGCGCTGGGAACAGTCCACATCGGCTCGGCGACCATGTCCGCCCAGACCAGGCCGGCGAGCCCCCACGTATGCACGACACGGATCGCGACACGAGTGCCTATCGGACGAGCCCATCGGCACCCTCGGCGGCGATTNNTGGCGATGATCATCGATCAGGCCAGGGATCCCGATCATGTGATCATCCCGATCGCCGGCAGCGCGCATAGCCACGGCCAGGACGACCTGGATGAGCTGATCAGACGCCATCAGGTGTCGAACCCGGGTGCGCAGCATGCCATGCTGTTCCTGCCCAACGCCAGCAGTTCCGCCATGCCCACCATAAGCGACAGCGCCACCGTCCCAGCTGCGACCTGCGGTTCCCGGGCATTGTTTCCAGATCACGACCATGCAGGCGGACCATGATCCCGAGTGCCGGGNNGATCCCAGCGAGGCGACTCGAACCCGCCGAGGCCTGAGAACCGTTCTGGCCCAGCTCTCAGCGGAACCTCGTCCCCATGGTCTCGACCCGAACCCAGGATCGGGGAGCCGAGCAGGCCCGGTTGGCCGCGGATGCCGCCGGGCGGGAGGCCTGGCGGCAGTGGGGGCCCTACCTCGCCGAACG
>PLEW01000099.1:0-28238 GCA_003136555.1 Planctomycetota bacterium
GCCGCGCTCGAGCGCGGCATGCATGTGTACTGCGAGAAGCCGCTGACGCGCACCGTGTGGGAGTCGCGCCGGCTGAACGAACTCGCCAGCGCCAAGGGCCTCGCCACCCAGATGGGCAACCAGGGCAGCGCCTCATCGGACATGCGCCATGGCATCGAACTGATCCAGGCCGGGCTGCTCGGCACCATCCGCGAGGTGCATGCCTGGACCAACCGGCCGATCTGGCCGCAGGGCATCGCCCGGCCCGATGGCAGCGATGCCGTCCCCGAGACGCTGTTCTGGGAAGGCTGGCTGGGGGTGGCGCCGGAGCGGCCCTACAAGGCGGATGTCTATGCCCCGTTCAAGTGGCGCGGCTGGCATGACTTCGGCGCCGGGGCATTCGGCGACATGGGCTGCCATACCCTCAACCTGCCGTTCCGGTCGCTGCATCTCGCCGACCCCGTCGAGATCGAGGCGGTCTCGACCTCCGACCACATGCCGGAGACCTTCCCCAAATCCTCGACCGTGCGCTTCTCCTTCGCTGCCCGCCATGGCCTGCCGCCCGCGACCCTGTGGTGGTACGATGGCGGGGTCAAGCCGGCGCTCGAGCGCATCCCGGAGGCGGTACGTGCGCGTGGCGCCCTCGGGGGCAGCGGCCTGGTGCTGGTCGGCGATGCGGGCGTGATGTTCAGCGATGACGACTACAACACCAAGCTCTGGATCGCGCTGAAGGGCGAGGACAAGCTGACCAAGGTCGCCGACCATGCCGCCGCCCAGGCGGTGGCCATGACCCTGCCGCGCGCCACCAAGGGCCATTACCAGGAATGGGTCGATGCTGCCCGGGGCGGGCCGGCGGCCTTCTCGAACTTCGCCATCGCCTCGAAGCTGGCCGAGACCTGCATCCTCGGCACCATCGCCCAGCGCATCCCGGGCAAGAATCTGCCGTGGAACGCGGCCGAGATGCGCTTCGCCGATGACGAGGCGACCAAGCTGGTCAAGCCGGTCTACCGCCCGGGATGGGCGGTCTAGGCGGCCGCAGGGCATCCGCTGAAGGCCGAATCCGCTTGCCTTCAGCGGCTGCAGCCGTCAGCTCGTCCGGGCCATGGGCGATCGGCGAGCATCTCGCGTGGTGGTTCCCCCAGCGCCCCGTGGCGGGGCTGCGGTGGTGATCCCGCATCCCCGCTGGAGCCTGCAACGATGAGACGCCGCGATCTGCTCAGGGCCGGCGCCGCCGGGATGGCGCTGGTGGCCGTGGGCGGGCGCGGCGCGGCCGCCGATGCCGCCACCCCGGAGCGCATCCTTCGCGTCGGCCTAATCGGCTGCGGCTGGTACGGCAAATGCGATCTGCTGCGCCTTATCCAGGTGGCGCCGGTGGAGGTGGTCTCGCTGTGCGATGTCGACAGCCGCATGCTCCAGAATGCCATCGAGCTGGTCGCCAGCCGGCAGAAAGCGCAGAAGAAGCCGCGCGGCTACAAGGATTACCGGCTGATGCTCGCGGAGAAGGACCTCGACGTGGTCCTCATCGCCACCCCCGACCATTGGCATGCGCTGGCGATGATCGCCGCAGTCGAGGCGGGTGCGGACGTCTACGTGCAAAAGCCGATCAGCGTCGACATCCGCGAGGGCCAGGCGATGCTCGCCGCCGCGCGCTCGCACCAGCGCGTGGTCCAGGTCGGCACCCAGCGGCGCAGCACCCCGCACCTGGCCGAGGCGCGCGACGAGGTGATCCGCGCCGGCAAGCTCGGCACCATCGCCCTGGTCGAGATCTGCTGCTACTACCAGATGCGCTCGCGCGATACCGCGCCCGACGAGGCAGCTCCGGAGTACCTGGACTGGGACATGTGGAGCGGACCGGCGCCGCTGCGGCCGTACAACCGCATCGTCCACCCGCGCGGCTGGCGCAACTTCACCGACTACGGCAATGGCATCATCGGCGACATGTGCATCCACATGCTCGACATGGTGCGCTGGATGCTCAATCTGGGCTGGCCGAAGCGGGTCTCGTCGCAGGGCGGCATCCTGGTCGACAAGGCCAGCCGCGCGACCATCCCCGACACCCAGACCGCGACCTTCGACTTCCCCGAGCTGCAGGTGGTCTGGCAGCACCGCACCTGGGGCGATCCGCCCGACCCGAAATATCCCTGGGCGGCGACCTTCTACGGTGACAAGGGCACCCTCAAGGCCAGCGTCATGGGCTATGACTTCACCCCGCATGGGGCCGGAACGGCGATCCACCGCGATGTCACGTATGAGCTCGACCAGTACCCGGAGGATCGCACCGAGAAGGATCTGGAGAAGCATGTCGCACCGGCCATCCGTGCGCACATGCGCGACTTCCTCGCTGCCATCGCCTCGCGCGGCCGACCGGTCGCCGATATCGAGCAGGGCTACATCTCCACCGCTTCCTGCATCCTCGCCAACCTGGCGCTGCAGTGCGGCCGCACCCTGGCCTGGGATGAGTCGGCCGGCGCGGTAGCAGATGACCACCAGGCCAATCTCCTGCTCGCCCGGCCCTACCGCCAGCCGTGGACGCATCCAGTGGTGACGCTATGACCGCCCTGCCGGTTCGCTGAATCGCCGGTCCGCCGGACGGCCGCGACCGCTTCCGCCCTCGTCTGCCGGTTCTCCGGACCCGCCCCCGGGAGGTCCTGCGCGGTCATGCACTTTGCAATGCGCCGGCCGGCAGACGCGCGCGATATGCACGATGCCGGCCGGGGATTCCGGCATCACGCCGATTGAAGCGCGCTGGGATGGATGATAGTCGCAGTTGCGCGGAGCATGCCCGTCAGCATCCACCGACGGTGTGCTGCTCGGTGCGGTGCGGCGCGCACGGGGGATCGTGGTGACCAGACTCTCTGCACCCGCCATCGCAACTCCGCTCAGCCGCTGGCTGGTGGCGCTGGCACTGGCCGCAGTTGCCATCGCGATGTCGTTCATCGGCCCGGCGGCGTCCCAGCTGGCGGTATTCGGCCCGGCGGTGGTGCTCATCGGGGCGGTGGCGATGATGCTCAGCGGGACCGCGCCGGCGCTGCTGGCGGTCGCCGTCACCGGTTCGTGGATGGCCTGCCCCTGGCCGGCAGGCAGCGCAGGCATGCGGTCGGATGCGTGGCTGGGCGCGCTCGCCGCCGTTGCCTGCGCCTGCTCACTGATCCTGATCGTCGAGCGTGCCATGCGCCAGCAGCGTTCGGCTCTGGCGATGGCGATGGAGCAGGCGGGCCACGCCGAGCAGGCGCAGGGCAGGAGGGCGATTCGCGCGCTCGCGGCCGCCCAGCTGGGCCTGTGGCAGTGCCCGGTGCCGATGGATGGCACCATCACCGGCGATGCCCAGTGGCGCGTGCATGCCGGCCTGAAGGCAGACGAGCCGGTGACCATGGCGATAGTCGCCGAACGCATCCACCCGGATGACCGCTCCCGCGTCATGCTGGCGATGGAACGCACCATCCAGGAGCGGGGGATACTCGACAGCGACGTCCGCGTTTGCCCGCCGAACGGGGAGATGCGCTGGCTGCGCATGATCGGCCGCGTGGGCCTGGACCGCCAGGGCCAGCCCTGCAGCCTGGATGGGGTCACCATCGACCAGACGGCACGCATCTCCACCGAGCAGGCCCTGGCCCGACAGGCCGGCGAACTGGCGCGTTCCAATGCCGAACTCGAGCAGTTCGCCTATATCGCCTCGCATGATCTGCAGGAACCCCTGCGCATGATCATCAGCTACCTGCAGATCCTCGAGGCCCGCTATGCGTCGCTCTTCGATGAGAAGGCGCGCAGCTATTTCGCCTTCGTCAGCGGCGGCGCGCAGCGCATGCGCTCGCTGATCAATGCGCTGCTCGAGTATTCGCGCATTGGCACCCAGCCGGTGACCATGGCGGTGATCGACTCCGCCATCCCGCTGCGCGACGCCCTGGCCAACCTCGATGCGCAGGTGCTCTCGACCCGGGCGCAGATCCATTTCGCCGGCCTGCCGGTGGTGTGCGCCGATCGCGTGCAGCTGGCGCAGCTGTTCCAGAACCTCATCAGCAATGCGCTGAAATTCCGCTCGCAGGCCCCCCCTGAGGTGCGCATCACCGCCCGCGATGCCGGAGCCGAATGGATCTTCGCGGTCACCGACAACGGCATCGGCATCGATCCCAAGCATTGCGACCGCATCTTCAAGATCTTCCAGCGCCTGCATGCCGATGCGCAGTACCCCGGCAGCGGCATCGGCCTGGCGACCTGCAAAAAGATCGTCGAACGCCACCATGGTCGCATCACCGTCGAAGCCAGGCCGGGAGAGGGATCGATCTTCTCCTTCTCGCTGCCCAAAGTCGCACCACCGCCGCCAGGCTGAGTCCAACCACCCCGCTCCTGCACCAAGCAGACGCATCCATGCGAGGCGCTCCGGCATTGGCATGGTCGCTGCTGATGCAAAGTCAGCGCCGTCCGGTGCAGTCCCCAATCACGCAGTCACGCAGGTGGTCCCGACCCATGCACGATTCAGCATTGCCGCTCGTGGTCCTTGTCGATGACAATCCCGGGGATATCGGCTTGGTCACCATGGCGTTCGATGCCCAGGAGCTGGAGGTCGCACTGCACCCCATCGCTTCGGGCCCGGAGGCCTTCTACTTCTTCCGCGCCCTGGCGGGCCAGCACCCGGCGCAGGTGCCCAGGTTGCTGTTGCTCGACCTTAACATGCCGGGACTCAATGGATTCCAGCTGCTCGCCTACCTGCGCACCCAGCCGGTGCTGGAACCGATGAAGATCCTGATCTTCAGTTCCACCCATCGCAGCCGCGATCATGATCGCGCGCGCGAACTCGGCGCCAGCGGCGTGCTGATCAAGCCGGCGGACTGGTCGAGCTATTCCTCGGTGGTCGACCAGATCCGCCCCTATGTCGCCAGTGCTGGGGATGGCGCAGCCGGAGTGCTCGTGCCGTAGCGTCAGGGGCCGCCTGGGGACGCCGGCGCGGCCGGCATGTCTACGGGACCGCGGAATCAGATATCTCCTGGCGGATCGGGATATGCGCATTTCTGCGCGTTTTGAGCCGGGGGGGCCATGGGCTCGCCAACCGTCCGATAAGTGCTGGATACAACGGTAATAGGGCGCCGGCGTACAATGCCAGAGCAGGTTGTCCCTGCTCCCCGGTGGCAGGGAGCCGCGTCATCGACACGCACCCTCCACAGGCCGGACCCCCCCAGGTCCTTGGGTCCGCTTAAGGCTACGATAAGGTCACATCCATGCGCTCATCTCCGTATCGTCCCGCCACCTCCCTGGCACTGGTCGCCTCGCTGCTGGCGGTGGTCGCCCCCTGCCTGTGCGCGGCAGCCGAACCGGCGCCCATGGACCTCCACCGGGGGCAGTCCATCGCCATCATCGGCGGCGGCATCGCCGACCGCCTGCAGCACGACGGCTGGCTCGAGACCCTGATCGAGAAGGCCTATCCCCAGGACGAGCTGGTGATCCGCAATCTCGCCTTCTCCGGCGATGAGGTGGTCGAGCCGGAGATCACCGATACCGGCAAGACCCGCGAGCAGTGGCTCGCGACCGTCAAAGCCGATGTCATCCTGGCGTTCTACGGCTTCAACGAGTCCTTCGCCGGCGCCGATGGACTCGCCACGTTCAAGCAGAACCTCGATGGCTTCCTCAAGGAGCGGCTGAAGGCGACCTACAATGGCACGAGTGCACCACGCCTGGTGCTGCTGTCGCCGACCGCGGCGGAGACGATGCCTGACCCCAACCTCCCCGACCCGAGCGAAAACAATCGCAATCTGGCGGCCTATACTCAGGCCATGGCCGAGGTCGCCAAGGCGAACCAGGTGCGCTTCGTCGATCTGTTCACCGCGTCACAGCGGCTCTATGCCGTCGCCAAGCAACCGCTGACCTTCAACGGCGTGCACCTCACCAGCGAGGGCGACCGCCTGCTGGCCCCGATCATCGTCCGCGAGGCCTTCGGGGTCGAACCCGCCGCCACCGGTCCGGCGCTGGAGAAGCTGCGTGCCGCGGTGGTCGACAAGAGCGAGACCTGGCACAGCCGCTACCGCACCGTCGACAGCTACAATATCTTCGGCGGACGCTCCAAGCTGAGCTACGAGTCGGGCAAGGGCGGACCAAAGGTCAGCAATGCCGAGATCATGCATCAGGAGATGACCGTCCGCGATCAGATGACCGCCAATCGTGACCAACGCATCTGGTCGGTGGTCCAGGGCGGGGACACCAAGGTCGACGACTCGAACCTGCCGCCGATCACGGCGGTCAAAACCAACCATCCCGGCACCTTGCCCGACGATGCGCACGTCTTCCTCAGCGGCGAGGAGGCGATCAAGCACATGACCATGCCCAAGGGCTGCAAGGTGACGCTGTTCGCCAGCGAAGAGCAGTTCCCCGAGCTGGTCAAGCCGGTGCAGATGGCCTGGGACACCAAGGGCCGCCTGTGGGTCTCCGCATGGCCCAATTACCCGGAGCGCACCCCCGACAGCAAGGATGGCGACAAGATCCTGATCATCGAGGACACCAAGGGCACCGGCAAGGCCGACAAGGTGACTACCTTCCTCGGCGACCTCAACTGCCCGACCGGCTTCCAGTTCTACAAGGATGGCATCCTGGTGATGGAGTCGCCCGACCTGTGGTTCGCGCGCGACACCTCCGGCGGCGACAAGGTCAATTGGAAGGAGCGTTTCCTGATGGGGCTGGATGCCGCCGACTCGCACCATGAGACCAATTCGATGGTGCTCGACCCGGGCGGCGCCACCTACCTCAGCGATGGCGTGTTCATGCGCTCCCAGGTCGAGACCGCCGCCGGGGTGGTGCGCAACATCGATGGCGCCATCTACCGCTACGAGCCGCTGTCGCAGAAGTTCGAGCGCTACGTCCCCTATGGCTTCGCCAATCCGCATGGCCGCGTGTTCGACTACTGGGGCACCGACATCATCACCGATGCCACCGGCAACGCGAACTATTTCGCACCGGCATTCAGCGGTCACATCGAATTCCCGCAGAAGCACCCGAACCTCGAGCAGTTCTGGAAGCGCCCATCGCGTCCCTGCCCTGGGACCGCTTTCCTCTCGAGCCGCCATTTCCCCGATGACTTCAACGGCAATTTCCTCAACTGCAATGTCATCGGCATGCAGGGCATCTTCCGCGTCAAGGTCAGCGAGGACGGTTCGGGCATCAAGGGCGAGACGCTGGAGAACCTGCTGTCCTCCGACGACCCGAACTTCCGCCCAACCGGGGTCAGCGTCGCGCCCGACGGCTCGCTCTACATCCTCGACTGGTCCAATTCGATCATCGGCCACATGCAGCATCACCTGCGCGATCCGAACCGCGACCACGTGCATGGGCGCATCTACCGCATGACCTTCGAGGGCCGCCCGCTGCTGACGCCGCCCAAGATCGACGGCCAGCCGATCGCAGCCCTGCTCGAGGCGCTCAAGGAGCCCGAGGACAATGTGCGCCTGCGGGCCAAGCTGGAGCTGGGCAAGCATGATGCCGGCGAGGTGATCGCGGCGGTGGACAAGTGGGTCGCCGGCCTCGATGCCAAGGATCCGGCCTATGAGCACAACCGCCTCGAGGCGCTCTGGGTCCATCAATGGCATAACGTGGTCTCAATCCCGCTGCTGGAGCAGGTGCTGCGCTCGCCAGACCACCATGCCCGCGCTGCGGCGGCGCACGTGCTCTGCTACTGGCGCGACCGGGTGCCCAACGCGTTGGCGCTGCTCAAGGCATGCGCCGATGACGAGCATCCCCGGGTGCGCATCGAGGCGGTGCGCGCCGCGAGCTTCTTCTCCGGCAAGGATCTGCCTGCCGCCTATGAGGTGGCCTATGCCGTCCTCAGGCATCCGATGGACTACTATCTCAATTACTGCTACCAGGAGACGCTCAAGCAGTTCAAGCTGCTGAACAAGGAGCAGATCCTGCCCAGCGACCCCGAGCTGCTCGCGCTGGTCAACAAGCAGTCGAGCCAGTCGGCGGCCTCGGCGGGCGACAAGAAGTTCGGTCCGACGCGCAAGCTGGACAAGGCCGACCTGAAGGTCTACGAGCAGGGCAAGGCGGTGTTCGCCCGCGATGCGCACTGCATCACCTGCCATCAGCAGAACGGCCTCGGGCTGGCGCCCAACGTCCCGCCGCTGACCAACAACAAGGAGTGGATCACCGACGATGAGCGCATGATCAAGATCGCCCTCAAGGGGCTGTTCGGGCCGATGGACGTCGCCGGCAAGCACTACGACCCGGCCAAGGGCACCCCGCCGATGACCGCTTTCGGGCAGCTGCTCAAGGACGACGAGCTCGCCGCCGTGCTCACCTATGTGCGGCAGTCATTCGGCAATGACCTCGATCCGATCAGACCTGATGCGGTGAAGAAGGTGCGCCAGGCGACCGAGAAGCGCGCCGGCTTCTATACCGTCGATGACCTGATGAAGGAGAATCCCATCCCCGGCTGGGAGAAGTGGAAGACCGAGAAGTAGCGCTGGCGGCGCTGCCGCACGGCGGCAGCGGCCGGGCCGGCGGCGCGCTGCGCCGTCCGTCCGAGCCTGGCACATGCGCTGGGCTCAATGCTCCGGCTGGAGCACCTGGATGCGGATGTCGCGGAAGCGCACCTCCGATTTGGCGCCGCCGTGGATCTGCAGGCCGAAATAGCCCTCCTGCGCCAGGGTGGTGTCCGGCTCGGTGTAGTCGACGGTGACTTCGCCATTGAGCACCACGACGACATTGCGGCCGCGGGCGCGCACCTCGTAGTGGTTCCAGTCGCCGAGCTTCTCGAGCCGCTTGATCTGCGCAGCATCCGCCGGGGCGATGGTCTTCTTGCGCCGGGATTCGTCATAGATGCTGCCGGTGTAGCCGACACCGATGTCGGCTTGGTAGCCGATCATCTCGTTGGCCGGCTCCTTGAGCCGCTGGCTGCGCAGCTGCACGCCGCTGTTGATGAAGCCCGAGGTGCCGGTGAGCTTGTAGTCGAGGCGCAGGATGAAGTCGTGGTAGCTGGCGGTGGAGGCGAGGAACTCGTTGCGCGGGTTGCCGTTGAGCGAGCCGCCGACGATGGTGTGGTCCTCGACGCGCCAGACGCTGGGGTTGCCTTCCCAGCCGCTGAGGTCCTTGCCGTTGAAGAGCGAGACGAAGCCCTCTTCGGCAGGCGCCGTCGCCGCGCCAGCGGCGGGGACGGACTGGGCGCGCTCATCGCCGCAACCGCCGAGGACGAGCAGGGCGGCGAGCAGGGGAACGAGTGTACGGGGCATTGTGGGCGTCCTTCCCGCCGGCTTCTTCGCGCTCCCGCATGATGGCGATGGCCGGGATGCGCGCCGGGCAGGGGGGCCATGCTGCGCGGCTCCGCGTGCAAGCCAAGATGAATCGCCCGGTCGAGCCCCGTCCCGCCGGGCGCACGCTCCACCGCCACCGGGGGCGCCCGATGCAATGTTGACCCATCCCCGGGCGAGGCGATCATCCCGCACGTCGACAACCGGCGGTGACCAACACGTGAGCGTGCATGCCCTGGACCATCCTGACTGATTCGCAGACGCACACCGCGCTCTACGCCGCCCTGGCCAGCATCCCGATCGTCTACCTGTTCTGGGCCCTCGCCTACAGGCGCATGAAGGGCCATTGGGCCTCGCTCTCGACCCTCGGCATCGCACTGCTGGTATCCATCCTCGGCTTCGGCATGCCTGCGGGCATGGCCGCCATGGCCAGCCTCGACGGCATGGCCTTCGGCATCTGGCCGATCTGCTGGATCATCCTGCCGGCCCTGGTGATCTTCAACCTCTCGGTCAAGACCGGCGATTTCGCCATCATCAAGAATTCCCTCGCGGTGATCACCGATGACCGCCGGCTGCAGGCGCTGCTGGTGGCGTTCTCCTTCGGCGCCTTCATCGAGGGCTGCGCCGGCTTCGGCACGCCAGTGGCGATCACCGGAGCGGTGCTGGTGGGGCTGGGCTTCCCGCCGCTCATCGCCGCAGGTGTCTGCCTGCTGGCCAATACCGCACCGGTGGCATTCGGTTCGATCGGCATCCCGATCCTGGTCGCCGGCGACATCTCCGGGGTCGACACCTTCGCCATCAGCCAGATGGCGGGCCGGACGCTGCCCTTCATCACCGGCTTCGTGCCGCTCTACCTGGTCATCCTGCTTAGCGGCTGGCGGCGCGGGCTGGAGGTGTGGCCGGCGGCGCTGGTCAGCGGCGGCTCCTTCGCCATCGCGCAATGGTACACCGCCAACTACATCGGTCCGATGCTGCCCGACATCATCTCCTCGGTGATCTCGATCGTCAGCCTGACGGTGTTCCTGCGCTTCTGGCATCCGCGGCAGAGCTGGACCTTCGAGCATGAGCCGCTCTCCGGCGGGCGGGCCCAGTTGCACTACACCAAGGGCCAGGTGCTGCGCGCCTGGGCCCCGTTCATGATCCTGACGGTGTGCGTCGCCGGCTGGGGTGTGGTCCCGCTCAAGCACCTGCTCGACCTCCATGGCCTGTTCAAGTTCCATGTGCCGGGACTCGACGGCCTGGTGCTGCACGATGGCAAGGCGATGGATGCGGTCTTCCAGCTCAACCTGCTCAGTGCCGCCGGCACCGCCGTCGCCCTGGCGGCATGCTTCTCGGTGATCGTCACCGGCGCATCGCCGGCTGTGGTGCGCGAGGTCCTGATCCTCACCCTCAAGGGCATGCGGCTGCCGGTGCTCAGCATCAGCTCGATCATCGGCTTCGCCTACATCATGAAGTACTCCGGCATGGCCACCGCGCTCGGTCTCGCCTTCGCCGCCACCGGCATGCTGTTCCCGTTCTTCTCCGCCCTGCTCGGCTGGCTGGGGGTCTTCATGACCGGCTCGGACACCTCCGCCAATGCGCTGTTCGGCAAACTCCAGCAGGAGACCGCCGTGCATATCGGCGTCGACCCGGTGGTGACGGTCTCGGCCAACAGCGTCGGCGGGGTGTGCGGCAAGATGATCTCCCCGCAATCGCTCTCGGTGGCCGCGGCCGCCGTCGGCCTGGCCGGACGGGAGAGCGACATCTTCCGCTACACCATCGTCCATTCGCTCATCCTCGCCGGGGTGATCGGCGTGATGGCCTTCCTCCAGGCCTATGTTCTCACCTGGATGATCCCCAGGATCGTGCCCGGCGCGCTGGCGGGAGCTGCAAGCGGCGGCCTTGTCCTCCCCGGCGAGTCCTATCTCGTCCTCACCGTCGGGCTGGCGGCGGCGGTGGCGATCCTGGCGCGCATCCTCGGGCGCGCACCGGCTCAGCCGACCGGCAGCTGAGCGTCCGAGGGGTGCTCCGGCGCTGCCGCTTGGGATCGGATAACCATCATCGGGGCAAGCTCTTAGGCCCACTTGGCGGAGCCAGGCACAAGCGCGACTGCGGCTGCCACGCGGTGGGCGTCGATTACGTGGCTGCGTAACTAGACCATGCCGCGGTGCTGGGACAATGATCCCATGCCTGCGACCGCATCGAGAACCATGATCCTGCTGGTGCTCGCAGCCCTCGGCGCTGCGGCTCACGCGTCGGTGGTGACCAGCGCTCTTGATTTCGGGCGCGACGTCCGCCCCATCCTGTCGGAGAACTGCTTCTACTGCCACGGCCAGGACGCGACCAAGCGCAAGGGCAAGCTGCGGCTGGACACCCTGGATGGCCAGCGCGCCAAGGACGTGGTGATACCCGGGAGGCCCGACGACAGCCTGCTGGTGAAGCGCATCCTGACCAAGGATGCCGATGACCACATGCCGCCATTGGACTCCAATCGCCGACTGAGCGAAGAGCAGATCCAGTTGCTGCGGCGCTGGATCGTCGAAGGCGCGCCCTTCGACGGCCATTGGGCCTACCAGGCGCCGCAGCGGCCTGCGGAGCCGAAAGTGAAGAGCCAGGGCTGGGTGCGCAACCCGATCGACCGCTTCGTCGCCGCCAAGCTCGATGCCTATGGCCTGGAGCCCTCCCCGGAGGCGAGCCGGGAGACGCTGATCCGCCGCCTCTCGCTCGATCTCACCGGTCTGCCGGCGACGCCAGCGGAGATCGACGCATTCCTCGCCGATACCGCCCCCGATGCCTATGACAAGGTGGTCGACCGCCTGCTCGCCTCGCCCCATTATGGCGAACGCATGGCGCTGCCGTGGCTCGATGCCGCGCGCTACGCCGACTCCAACGGCTTCCAGCAGGATGGCGACACCTACCAGTGGGTGTGGCGCGACTGGGTGGTCGCCGCGATGAACGCCGATATGCCCTTCGACCGCTTCACCGTCGAGCAGCTGGCGGGCGACCTGCTGCCGGACGCCACGCGCGAGCAGCGGCTCGCCACCGCCTTCATCCGCAACAGTCTGCTCAACGGCGAGGGCGGCAACATCGCCGAGGAGCAGCGCTACGTCCTGCTCTTCGACCGCGTTGATACCACCGCCACCAATTGGCTCGGGCTGACCATGGCCTGCGCCCAGTGCCATGACCACAAGTACGATCCGATCACGCAGAAGGACTACTACTCGCTGCTCGCGGCCTTCAACAATGTGCCGGAGAGCGGTACGGCGGGATACATCACCGCCAAGATCCGCTCCGCCGATCCGCTCCTCGACATGGCCTCGCCGAGCCAGAAGGCGAGCAAGGCGCGGCTCGAGAAGGAGCTCTCTGAGGCGCGCGAGGAGATGAAGCGCCAGCAGGCGGCCTGGGAGCTGCGCGCGACCACCGGCGAAGATGCGGTGGCGGATGGCGCGGTGCTCGACCTGCTGCGGCGCTGCGCCGAGCAGGATGAGAAGGAGCGCAATGAGAAGCTGAGGAAGTATTTCGAGGAGAAGGTCGCGGACCGCCTGCCCGGCAAGCCCGCCCAGGCGGTCAAGGAGCGCGAGAATGCGCTCAATGCCCTGAAGGACGACTATCCGATGGTGATGGTGATGTCGGACTCGAAGCCGCGCGACAGCTACATCCTCAACCGCGGCAACTACGAATCACCCAAGGGCAAGGTCTCCATCGACGTCCCGGGCTTCCTGCCCCCGCTGCCGCCTGAAGCCCCGCGCAATCGCCTCGGCATCGCCCGCTGGCTGGTCTCCAAGGAGCAGCCGCTGACCCCGAGAGTGATCGTCAACCGCATGTGGCAGACCTTCTTCGGCCTCGGCCTGGTCAAGACCGCGGAGGATTTCGGCGTGCAGAGCGAGCCGCCGCTGCATCGTGAACTGCTCGACTGGCTGGCAGTGGAGCTGCGCGACAGCGGCTGGGACATCAAGCACCTCCAGCGCCTGATCGTCACCAGCGCGACCTATCGCCAGGTCAGCCGCGTGACGCCAGCGCTGCTCGAGCGCGATCCCGAGAACCGGCTGTTCGCCCGCGCGCCGCGCTTCCGCCTGCCGTCGATGCTGATCCGCGACCAGGCGCTGGCGGCCAGCGGCCTGCTGGTGCGCACCCTTGGCGGCAAGCCGGTGTATCCCTACCAGCCCAAGGACATCTGGGACAGCCTGGCGATCACCAAGGAGCGCGATTTCAGCTATCCTCAGTCCAGCGGCCCCGACCTCTACCGCCGCAGCATCTATACCTTCTGGCGGCGCACGGTGGCGCCGGCGGACATGTTCGATGCCTCGCCGCGCCAGACCTGCAAGGTGCGCGCCTCCTCCACCAGCACGCCGCTGCATGCGCTGACCACGCTCAATGATCCGATCTTCGTCGAGGCCGCGCGCGCGCTCGCCAGCCGGGTGATGGCCCTGCCGGTCCATGACCGGCTGGGTGCGGCCTTCCGCATGGTCCTGGCCCGCTACCCTGATGAGCAGGAGAGCGCACGCCTCGAGCGCAGCCTGGCCAAGCAGCTGGCGCGCTTCCAGGCCGACCCCAGAGCCGCAGAGGCCTTCCTCGCGGTGGGCGAGTCCAAGCGCGACCCCGCCCTGGATCCGGTCCAGCTCGCTGCGCATGCCGCAGTCTGCCTGGGCATCCTCAACCTCGACGAGACTGTGAGCCGCCAATGACCACCACCCGCCGCCAGCTGCTTGCTCGCGCCGCCGCCGGCATCGGGCTCTCCGCCCTGGGCCTGCCCCTGGGCGGGCTCTCCGCCGACGAGGCCACCGACTGGGGCGCCGCCCCCGGCGCGCTCCCGGGTCTGCCGCACTTCGCACCCAAGGCCAAGCGCGTGATCCTGCTCTGGCAGGGCGGCGGGGCGTCGCATATCGACCTCTACGACCACAAGCCCAAGCTCGATGACATGCGCTTCAAGGACCTCCCCGATTCGGTCCGCACCGGCGCCCGCCTGTCCTCGATGACCGCCGGATACAAGTCCTGGCCCATCCTGCCAGCGATAAAGCCGTTCAAGGCCTACGGGCAGAGCGGCACCTTCATGAGCGAGATGCTGCCGCATATCGGCGGCATGGCCGACGACATCTGCCTCATCCGCTCGATGCAGACCGAAGCGGTGAATCATGCTCCCGGGGTGGCCTTCACCCTCACCGGATCTCAGGTACCCGGACGGCCGAGCATCGGCGCCTGGCTGACCTACGCCCTCGGGGTGAAGGCCAAGGACCTGCCGGGCTATGTGGTGATGACCTCCACCGACAAGGGGCGCACCTGCGGCCAGCTGTTCTACGAGCACTACTGGGGCAGCGGCTTCCTCCCATCGCGCTTCCAGGGAGTGCGCTTCCGCGCCGAGGGCGAGCCGGTGCTCTATCTCCGCGACCCCGCCGGCATCGCCCCGCCCCAGATGCGCGATCTGCTCGATGACATCAGCGAGCTGAACCATCATCGCTTCGAGACCCAGGGCGATCCGGAGATCGAGACCCGCATCGCGCAATACGAGATGGCCTACCAGATGCAGAGCAGCGTCCCGGATCTGCTCGACATCGACAAGGAGCCCAAGCACGTCCTCGACCTCTATGGCCCCGATGTCCAGCGCCGTGGCAGCTTCGCCTTTCACTGCCTGCTCGCACGCCGCCTGGCCGAGCGCGGCGTGCGCTGCGTCCAGCTCATGCACAGCGGCTGGGACCAGCACCAGAACTGGTCGACTCAGCTTGAGGAGCAGTGCCGCGATACCGACCAGCCGAGCGGCGGCCTGCTCCAGGACCTCAAGCAGCGCGGGCTGCTCGAGGACACCCTGGTGGTGTGGTGCACCGAATTCGGCCGCACAGTGTTCCTCCAGGGCGACCGCAACAACCCCAAGGGCTTCGGCCGCGATCATTTCGGCCGCGCCTACAGCGTGTGGATGGCCGGCGGTGGGGTGAAGGGCGGGCATGTCCACGGCGAGACCGACGAGTTCGCCTACAACGTCGTCCAGGACCATGTCCACGTCCACGACCTCCAGGCGACCATCATGCACCTGATGGGCATCGACCACACCCGCCTGACCTATCGCTACCAGGGCCGCCAGTTCCGCCTCACGGACGTCCATGGCGAGGTGGTCAAGGGCATCCTCGCCTGAGCGTCGAGCCGGGTGTGGACGGGGCTGCCGGCATTGCTCAGGCGGTGCCCGCGGGTGGGATGGGGGCGAGCCTTTGGCTGGACGAGGCCGTCCTTATGGCTGGACGAGGCCGTCCTTGACCGCCACCGAGACCGCAGCCGCCAGGCAGTTGACGTGCAGTTTGCGGTAGATGCAGCGCATGACGTAGTCGACGGTGTGCTGATTGAGGTCGAGCTGCTGGCTGATCTGCTTCTTGATCCGGCCGTCGACCATCAGCTGCAGCACCTGGCGCTCGCGCTCATTCAGCCCATGGTCGCGGCGGGCCGGCGCGAGACGCGAGAACATCTCGAGCACTCGCCGCGCAACCCGCGGGTTCATCGGCGAGCCGCCGGCGAGCGCCTGGTCGATGGCCTCGAGCACGCTGCCGAGGGGCTCCGACTTGAGCAGATAGCCGGAGGCGCCGGCGCAGATGGCGCGGAAGATCTTGTCATCGTCCTCGAACACGGTGAGGACCAGAACCGCGACCTCGTTCGCCTGGCTCTTGATGCGGCGGATGCCCTCGANNCCGATGTCGTGCACGTCACCCTTGACGGTGGCGAGGACCATGGTCCCCTTGCCGCCCTGGTCGGCCTTCTCCATGTGGGGCTCGAGGTAGGCGACCGCGGTCTTCATCGTCTCGGCCGAGCCGAGCACGAAGGGCAGCTGCATCTCCCCCGAGGCGAAGAGCTCGCCCACCGTCTTCATCCCGGCCAGGAGGATGTCGTTGACGATGGCGAGCGGCGTCAGCCCGGCGGCCATGGCCTCGTCGAGATCGGCCTCGATGCCGTTGCGGTCGCCGTCCACGATCCGGTGCTCGAGGCGCTGCTCCACGGGCCAGCCCGACCGGTCCTCCTGGGTGTTGACGGAGAAGCTCGAGGCCCCCTCGAAGAGGGCCAGCAGCTCGGTGAGCGGGTCGTACCCGTCGTGCCGGCGGTCGTAGATGAGGTCCAGGCAGACCTCGCGGGCCCGCTCGTCCACCTTGGAGAGCGGGAGGATCTTCGAGGCGTGCACGATGGCGGCGTCCAGACCGGCCTCGACGCACTCGTGGAGGAAGACGGAGTTGAGCACCTGCCGGGCGGCCGGGTTGAGGCCGAAGGACACGTTGGAGAGGCCCAGCACCGTGTAGACCCCGGGGAGCTCGGCCTTGATGCGGCGGATGCCCTCGATGCCGTCGATGCCGGGCAGCCCGATGTCGAGCAGGACGACATCCGGCGCCTCCCCGGCAGTCAGGGTGGCGAGCGCATCCTCGCAGGAGCCGAAGGCGTGCGGGCAGCTGATATCGGGTCGCGTGCGCAGCGCGCGCTGGGTGGCGCTGCGGAATGCGGCATTGTCCTCGATGATCCATACCTTGGGCATGCACCTGCGATCATAAGGCGGCAGCGGGGCCGCTGCCAGCGTCGGGTGCGGCAAGCTTGGAGCTGGCGATGGCGAGCTCCAGGGTGGTGCCGTGGCCCGGGCTCGAGTCGATGGTGAGCTTGGCGCCGAGCTGGCGGGCGCGTTCGCGCATCGACGAGAGGCCGATGCCCTGCCGCGCCGAGGGCAGCGCGAAGCCGAGTCCATCGTCATGGATGGCGAGCCGGCATCCGCTCGGGCTGCAGGCGAGGGTGATCTCCACCGTCGAGGCATGGGCATGCCGGACGATGTTGGTCAAGGCCTCCTTGAAGATCAGGAAGATTTCGCGCCGGGCACTGGCGGACCATTGCACCGCGGCATCGGGGACCTCGAGCCAGCGCACGCTGATGCCGCTGAGCATGCGCTCGGCCACCCGGCGCATGAGCGTCACCAGATCCGGTCCGGCCTCCTCGCGCGCACCCACCAGCCACAGCACCTCGCGCATGCCCTCCATGCTCTCATGGGCGATGCGGTTGACCTCGCGCCAGTCCTCGCCCGGCGGCTGGACTGGCTGGGCGGGTTGGCCGGGGGTCTCCACCGGAGGCTGGGGTGAGGCGGCCAGCTCGCTGATCACCGCGATGGCGGCGAGGTTGCTGCCGATCTCATCGTGCAGGTCGCGTGCCAGGCGCGTGCGCAGCACCCGCAGCTCGCGCAGGCGCCGCCGCCTGACCACGGCCGCGCCGGCGATGGCAATGACCAGGCAGCACCCCGCCCCCGACCAGATGAGCGCGAAGGCCCGATGGCGCGCGGCGGCGGCGAGCGGCAGTCGTTCAGCCGCCAGGCGGGTGAGCTGGCTGCCCAGCTGGCTGCGCCGGTTCCACTCCTCGATCCACTCCGGCAGCTCCTTGAGCTTGCCATAGCTGGTATAGCCGTCGACCAGGAGCGAGCGCGGCCAGGCATTGCTGTAGGTGCTGGGATCGTAGGTCGAGGACACCGTCGCCTGACGCGCGACATTGACGTCGTCGGCATAGACCTCGATCTCCGACAGCCCGAAGCGCGTGCGATCGCCTGGCGGCAGGCCTATGCGCAGGTAGCGGGCGGTCACACCCTCGGCATCGATGGTGACCGGATTGTCCCCCGGATTGGGGTAGTCCGCAGTGGTCTGCATGATCACCTTGGCGTCGCTGTAGTCCCCCTGCATCGCGGCCTCGAGGCGGAAGCGCTTGGGGAAGGAGAAGCCCGGGATGTCGGCACCCAGCCGGGCATGGACGGGGTGCAGGCGCACCTCCTGCAGCGGGTAGGCCTTCCCGAGGTCCAGGCGCATGGAGGTGAACGGCTCGTCCTTGGCCGGTCCGGCGAACAGTCCGTCCCATGGCAGCAGGGATAGGCTGATTGGAGGACCGAGGGGGGTGCGGCCGTCGACCAGGTTGTCGAGCGACCAGCGCGGCGGGATGTTGAGCGTGGCCGAGGCGGTCACCGGGCGGCCGACAGCGACATTGCGCTTGCCGACGATGACCATCAGCTCGGCGAGGGCGTAGAAGAACTGGCCATCCTCGCGCGCGAGCTCGGTCACCGTCACGCGCACATAGCGGCCCTGCTGGCCGCGCACCGGCAGGGCAACCGGTGCGACCCCAGGATCGGAATATTCGCGGTCGCTCGCCAGGGAGATCGGGGTGGAGGTGGCGAAATCCGGATGGTCGGAGATGTCGATGCGGAAGCGCGGCGGGAAGCCGTAGGTCGGCTTGCGGTCGGATTGCCAATCGAGCACCGCGGGGACCAGTACGATCCAGTCGATCGCGCGCCGGCTCTGCAGGTCGACCTGCACCCAGGGCGGGGTGAGGGGCGGTGTCAGCACACGCGGATGCTGGTAGCCGAACTGCGGCACGGTCTGGCCGACCACCGGTGCGCCAAGGGCGGAGAGCTCGCGCTGCGCCTGGATGCGGGCTTGGTCGAGCGCCCGCAGATCGCCGCTGAACCAGTCCAGCCACGCATCGGCCGCATCCTCGGCGGCAAGCGCGGCGCAGGCCAGCAGGCAGCAGAGGATGCGCATCACCATCCCTGCCACCGGTATGGCGGTGCGGTCGGCCGCGTCCCCAAGCGTGTGCCAGCTAGCGGCATGCAGCGCCATCCTAGAGCTGCACCGCGGCAAAGGAAGACGAGGTACGCGCCCCGCCGCAGCCGGTCGCGGCGATGGGGGTCTCAGGCAGGTGCGGGCGCTGGTGTTGCCCCTGGATTGTCGCCACCACGGCGAACAATGGCCGCATGACCATCGGCGCCAACCCGCTCGTTGCAGCTGTGCTCCTCTCCTGCCTGTGCGCCGTGCCGCCGGCGTGGTCCGACGACTTCCCGACCCCGCCCGACACCCAGACCATCACCGGCCAGCCGCTGCTGCCGCCCGCCGAGGCGCTCAGCCGCATGACCCTGCCGCCGGGCTTCCACGCCAGCATGTTCGCCGCCGAACCCGAGGTGCGGCAGCCGATCGCGATGGCCTTCGATGCCCGCGGGAGGCTGTGGATCGCCGAGAACTACACCTATGCCGAGGCCAAGAAGAACTTCGACCTCTCACTGCACGACCGCATCCTGGTGTTCACCGATGGCGCGGGCGATGGGCATGCGGACGGGCGCAGCGTGTTCTGGGACCGCGGCCAGCGCCTGACCAGCGTCGAGATCGGCTTCGGCGGGGTGTTCGCGCTCTGCCCGCCGCAACTGCTCTTCATCCCCGATGCCCACGATTCCGGCAAGCCCGATGGCGAGCCGCAGGTGCTCCTCGACGGCTTCGATTCCGGTCCGGTGCGGCACAACATCGCCAACGGGCTGAAGTGGGGTCCCGATGGCTGGCTCTACGGCCGGCACGGCATCCAGGCGACCTCGCTGGTAGGGCCGCCCGGTACGCCGCCGTCCGGGCGGGTGAAGCTCAACTGCAGCATCTGGCGCTACCATCCCACCCGCCACGTCTTCGAGGTGGTCGCCGCCGGCACCACCAATCCCTGGGGCATGGACTGGGATGCGCATGGCGAGGCGTTCTTCATCAACACCGTTATCGGCCATCTCTGGCATCTCATCCCCGGCGCCCATTACCGACGGATGTACGGCGACGACCTCGACCCGCATGTCTACCTGCCGATCGAGCAGCATGCCGACCATGTGCACTGGGATGCCACCGAGAAGTGGAGCGATGCCAAGAAGGTCGTCAGCGACGGGACCTCGCGCGCGGGCGGCGGCCATGCCCATGCCGGGCTGATGATCTACCAGGGCGGCAACTGGCCTGAGCCGTACGCCAACACGCTCTTCACCCTCAACTTCCACGGCCGGCGGGTGAACAACGACATCCTCGAGCCCTCGGGCTCGGGATATGTCGGCAAGCATGGCGCCGATTTCCTCACCAGCGGCGATGCCTGGTTCCGCGGAGTTGACCTCGGCAGCGGGCCGGATGGCGGGGTGTTCATGCTCGACTGGTCAGATACCGGCGAATGCCACAATGCCAACGGCATTCACCGCAACAGCGGCCGCATCTACAAGATCGTCTATGGCGATGCCAAGCCGCCCAAGCCCGCCGATCTGACCGCCCTGAGCGACCAGGAGCTGGTCCAGCTGCAGCATAGCCCGAACGTCTACTTCGTCCGCCAGTCGCGCCAGCTGCTCCAGCAGCGCAAGGCGGCGGGCAAGGATCTGCTCGCCATCGGCATGGCGCTCTGCGATCAGGTCCTGCATGAGCAGGATGGCGTGCTCCGCCTGCGCGCCCTGTGGGCCGCCTACGGCATCGACGCGTGCGACGAGGCCTTCCTGACGGCGCTGCTCCATGATGCCGACGAGCATGTACGCATCTGGGCGCTTCGCCTGCTCACAGATCGCCTGCCGATGCGCGGCAACGCCACCGCGGCCCCCGCCTACGCCCTCACCGCGGCGACGCGCACGAGCATCGCCGCCCTGGCGCGATCCGAGCCGTCCGCCGCGGTGCGCCTGGCGCTCGCCTCAGCGCTGCAGCGTCTGCCGCTCGGGGATGTCCCCCTGATCGCCGCCAGCCTGCTGGCGCATGGGGATGATGCCGGCGACCACAACCTGCCGCAGATGCTGTGGTACGGCATCAAGGATCTCGCCGGTGCCAATGACCAGGCGCTGGTCGAGCTGGCCAAGATGTGCGAGATCCCGCTGGTGCGCCGCTTGATCGCCCGCCGGCTGGGCGAGGAGGTCGAGAGCTCGCCCGCCGGCCTCAGCGCCCTGCTGCTGCTCGCTTCCAGCCGCGATGCGGCTTTCCAGGCGGATGTAGTGGGTGGGCTCGGCGAGGCCTTCAAGGGCTGGCGCAAGGCCGCGAAGCCCGCGGGGTGGGATGAGCTGAATGCCAAGCTCGCCAACCATCCGGATACCGCCATCCGCGATCGCGCGCGCGAGCTCAACGGCCTGTTCGGGGATGCCGGTGCCTTGAGCGAGAACCGCAAGCTCGCATTGGACCATGCCACCCCCATCGAGAAGCGCCGTGCGGCACTGCAGTCGGTGATCGGGAACCGCCCGGCCGACCTGCGTGAATTGTGCCTCCAGCTGATCGCCGACCGCGACGTCAATGCGCTGGCGGTGCACGGCCTGGCCGGCTTCGATGATCCCGCGATCGCCGAACAGCTGGTCAAGAGCTATGCCGAGGCCTTCGCCCCCGCCACCAGACCGGATGTGATCTCGGTCCTGGTCGCGCGCGCGAGCTTCGCCAAGGTGCTGCTCGCCAACATCGCACCGGCTGGAGCCGCGATCCCGCGTGCCGACATTACCCCGTTCCATGCCCGCCAGATCCGCGGCCTGCATGACGAGGCGCTGACCAAGCGCCTTGCCGAGGTCTGGGGTGTGAGCCGCGATTCCTCGGATGATCTGCTGAAGCAGATCGCGCGCTGGAAGGCTACCCTGACTCCCGAAGTCCTCAGCCATGGCGATCCGCACCAGGGGCGTCAGGTATTCGCCGCAACCTGCAGCGTCTGCCATCGCCTGTTCGGAGAAGGGGCGAGCATCGGGCCCGACCTCACCGGCGCCGGGCGCGACAGCCGGGACTACCTGATCGAGAACATCGTCGATCCGAGCGCGATCGTGGCGGCCGATTACCGCCTCGCGACGGTCAGCCTCAAGGATGGCCGCATCATCGCCGGTCTGCTGAGTGCGCGTTCCGAGCGCACCATCACCGTCCAGACCATGACCGAGCGGCTGACGCTCGAGCGCTCGGAGATCACCAGCATCCAGGAGTCGGCGATCTCGCTGATGCCGGAAGGGCTGTTCCAGGCCCTTAGCGAGACCCAGGTCCGCGACCTGATCTCCTACCTGATGTCCAAGAGCCAGGTCGCGTTGCCCGGACATTGACCTCCGCCCATTGCCTCCCGCAGGTGCCCTTGGACCGCGAGAGCGTCCTTATGTCATTAATTGTCTTTAATTGTTAATTAAATAAAACATCATAACTATAATGAAATGAGTTTATTAGGGTAATATCGCTTCCTGAAAATTGGCCCGAAGGCGCACGATCGTCGTCCCTGTCAACATTGGTTATTCAGCTGCGTATCCATTGTCCCATGCGCAGCCTGCACCCTCCATCAGTCGCCAGGCAGCCGTGCACCGTGGGAGCTCAGCCGTTTGCCGTGCGCCACCACCGCCACCGCACCCTGTTGCTGGCCATCCTCGGCTGTCTGTGCTCCGCGATTCCGCTGAGCGGCTCCGAGGAGCCGCTGGCGACCGTGGTGCACCTCGATCCGGCGCATCTGCCTGGTCTGCAGGCCGGGGCGACCCAGGCCGGGGTGCGGCTGGCGGCGGCGCCCGATGCGCTGTCGGCCTTTGGCGGCCGCATCCTCTGCTGGGAGGCGCGCTCGGACGGTGAGATCACTGCCGCCATCGCCCAGCGCATCGGGCAGTTCGTCCAGGCCGGAGGGGGGCTGCTGATCAGCCTGGATGCCAAGCCGGGGACGGGACTGATGCACCTGGGCTTCGCCCTGCCGACCACCGCGTGGAATGTCGCCTTCCCGACTTCGGTGGCCGGAGGCCCGGGGTGCCGGGTGGCGGTGGCGAGCGCCGATCGCGATTTCTTCCCGCTCGACCTCGTGGGCCTGAGCATGCCCTTCTGCGCCGGCATCCGCCCGGTGAGCGCGGTCGAGCGCGGCCAGGGCCGCTACGAGATCTTCGCCCGCACCATCCCCAAGATCGACATCGCCGTGCCGGCGGGCAATACCTTCTGGACCCGGCCGCTGCTCAACCGCGATTGGCGCATCCGCCTCTCGGCCGACGACCTCAGCGCCACGCCGCTCGTGCTGACCGGGCGCTATGGCGCCGGCCGGGTGGCCGTGCTGGCCTCGTCGTGCGCCGGGATCGATGCCGATGCCCGCGCAGCGGGCATGTGGCACGCGGTCTTCTCCTGGCTGGTCGCGGGAGCGCCGGCGGCCAGCACCCCTCCCGCGGGGGTGCGCATCGGCGCCATCCACCGCGATGAGCAGGCGCATGCCCTGGCGGTGACCCTGGAGAATCCGGGCCAGGCGGCCCAGACCGTCCAGCTGGTGGCGCGCATCTGCACCTGGGAGAGGGCATTTGTCGGTGATGAGCTGCGCGAGGCGGTGGTGCCCCCTGGCGGGTCGCTTTCCATCAGCGTGCCCCTGCCGCATCCGGGCACGACCGGGTACCAGGCGCTCGCGGCCCGCGATGCCTATGTCGTCCGCCTCGGCATCCTTTCCGGCGATGGCGCGACCCTGCTCGCCGAGCGCAGCGTGCCGGTCGATCTCCGGCCCCGCATCGGCATCCAGGTCTCGACCGATGATGTCGCCGGCATCCCCTACCCCTTCCATGCGCCGGGTCCCGGAACCATGCAGTTCTCCCACCGCATGGGCACCCCGCTGCAGGCTTACGCCTACAAGCCGGGGCAGCCGGGCACCATCACCGTGACCATCGGCAATGACGCTGGCGACCTGACGCCGCTCGCGCTGATAGCCGATGAGACCGCTCCCGACAACCCCTCGCTGCTCGCCCTGGGCCATGAAGGTGCATTCGCCGAGAAGTCGCCGATCGACGGCGTCCAGGCCACCGGTTGCTGGATCGGCAAGCCGGAGCATGAGAACCTCCTGAGCTTCACCTTCCCCACACCGATGATGATCGCCGGGGTGACCCTGATCGGCGATGCCATCGATGTGCGGCAGTTCCCGGCCCACAATCCCGGGAGGGCGGCCATCGAGCTCGATGGGCGGCAGGTCGCCACGCTGGACGACCTCGACCGGCGCTTCATCGCCGAGCATGGTCGCGTGCGGCTCTCATGGGCGGCGGCCCCGGCCACCACCCTGCGGGTGCGCCTGCCATGGGTGCCGCTGGTCGCCGATGCCGCAAAGAGCCATCGTCGCGAGCCCTGGCTGGCGGGCATCGAGATCAGCGGCATGGCGGGTGACCGGCCGGCGGCTCCTGCCGCCGGCACGCTCACGGTCACGCTGCAGGACGTGCTGAGCGGGGAGCTGGTCAGCCTGCCGCCGATGGAGGCCAGCGTCCCGCCCGGGGGGCAAGGCTCGTTCACGGTTGCCTTCACCGCACCAGCTCAGGGCGCGGGCGTGCGCTTCCTGCGCATCAGCGCCTCGTTCGCGGCCGCCAGCGCCGCGACCGTGGCGATGGTGATCGATCCGCCGCATCCGCTTGCGGGCCTGGAGCAGCTGGTGCCCAACGAGGCGCCGAATCTCGGCTTCATCGTCACGCGCGGTTTCCGCAACCTCTTCGGCATCGGCACCGGGACGCGCGAGATCCGCGAAGGCTGGGGGCAGCCCGATGACCTGGTGTGGGCCTATAGCCGGCAGCTCAAGCAGATCGGCCGCAACGCCCGAACCGAGGCCACGCGCCTCTATGTGACCGAGAGCGACCTGCGCCACTACTCGACGCCCTGGCGCGACTTCCCCAACGGCGAGCCGGTCTACGATCTCGGCATCCCCGGAATGGTGGAGCGCATGAGCAGGCAGGCGTCCTGGGCCTCGTCGCCGATCGCCATCCTCAACCATTCCGACCGCTGGGACAGCGGACCGCAGATGAGCGGCCTGCACGGCTGGCAGGATTTCGTCGAGTTCGACCAGCACCTGCGCGCGCTCGGCAAGCCCGGCCTGCAGGGCAAGACGCGCGAGCAGCTGGCGAGCGAGATCCATGCGCAGCATGAGGCCGATTGGCAGGCCTGGCAGCTGGACGCCTATCTGCACAGCCTGCGCGCGATGCGCGAGGCCTTCGCCAAGCAGGGGAAGAAGCTGGTCCTGCGCAGCCAGGGCATCCCCCTGGTGCCATCGGCCTACGAAGCGGAGCTGTCAGCCACCATCCGCGGCATGAGCGATGACGAGACCTGGGGCATGCAGGATGGCAACCTGGCGCTGAGCACCGGCAGGCAGATGGCGGTGATGGCCTTCAACCCCTCCTTCGCGCTGTCGACCCTGCTGCAGTGGGGCTACGATTCGCCGATGTGCAATCCGATCTGGCATTCGCCGGTCGGGACGACCGAACCGTCACGCCGGCACTACTATGATCGTGCGTGGCGTGCGAAGATCGACCGCAACGGCGTCTACCAGTCGATGCACTCCTATGGCTACAACCTCAACGCCGGCTTCTCCTATACCATGACCGCGAACGACTGGCAGGAATACTGGCGGGTGGAGGAGCGGCACAGCCTGCTTGCGCCCGAAGCCCCGCTGGGCGTTGGGCTGGTGCTCAGCAGCGCTCGTCGGGATGATCCCGCCCACGTCGCCTTCAGCGGCGGCGGCGAGGTGACCGAGACCCTCAGCGAGCTGCCCCTGCTGGAGAACCTTTATCGCCGCCTGCAGGATCTCGGCCTGAGCATCCCGTTCTCGGCCAATGCCGGCTCGCTCAGCCGGTGGACGGGCACCAGCCCGCTGATCCTGCTCAACCTCTGCGATTTCAGCGAGGCCGAGCTCATGGCGGTGCAGGCGGCCCTGGCGCGCGGCGTGCACGTGGTGGCCTTCCAGGGCGACGCCGAGCTGAGCGCGCATGCCGCCGCCCTCTTCGGCGTGCACGCCGATGGCAGCCGCGCCAGCGCCCTGGCGCTTGGCGATTGCAATGGGCACGCCATCACCGCGTCGGAGCATGCGGTGCTGGTTGCCGGCAGCGCGGCGAATCTCACCCCCCAGCAGGCGCAGGGCCTGCTGGGGGTGGTCGCCCCCATCCTCGATCCTCCCCTGCGCTTCCCCTCCGGCATCGGCGGATACGGCTTCACCATGGGCACGCAGGAGTTCGTCGTGGTCGAGGAGTGGACGGAGGTCGGACGACAGGTGGCGATCCAGCTGCGCGCCCGTCCGGGAGCGCGCAGCGCCCATGCCTGCGATGTCAACGACCACCGTGCACTCGAGGTCGTGCGCACCGGCGACAGCTGGACGATCACCGTCCCGCTGCGTCCTGCCGATGCCGCGCTGGTCTGCCTCGAGGAGGGGCCATGAAAGCGCGGCTGCACCTGATGCCCGTCCTGCTGCTGGCGCTCTGCACGCTGGCCGGTGCAGCGGAGGCGAAGCCGGCAGTGCCGCCGCAGCCGGCGCTGGCCATCTGCGTCGCGGCGGACGCGGCCCCGGCGGTGCGGATGGCTGCGGAGCGCCTGGCCGCCGCCTGCGCGGCCGGCAGCAGTCCCGTGCTCAAGGCCATGGCGGGCGGTGCCCATCCGCTCGTCCTGAGCGACAGCGCGGCGCTCGCGCACGGGAAGGTCGAGGAGCGCGCCTACCGCCACCTGGTGCTGATCGGCATGCCCGACGATCCGCTGATCCAGGCTGCCTGGCAGCATGAGGCGCGCGCCGAGGAAGGGGGATTCTACATCTTCGGCTTCGGCCATCTGCGTGGCGACATCGGCTATCTCGAGAGCGATCGCAATCCCTTCCTGCACGGCGAGCAGATCGCCAGCGCACCGTTCGATGCCGAGCTGGTGAGCATCACCGGATCGACCCCGGCGGGGGTGGCGGCGGCGGCGGACGCCTTCCTGACCCTGGGACTGGTCAATGGCGTGGTCGCTGCTGGAGCGTGGATGCGCCCGGCGACGACGCTGCTCGACCGCGATCCGCTCAAGCCGGGCGCCGGGTTGCCGGCCTGGGTGCCCCAGAGCGCAGGCACTGCCTTGCGCATCGCCGTGAGCCAGGGCGCCGAGGACGAGTACCGCGGGGTACTGGCTGACTGCCAGGTGGAGCCGCAGCAGATCTGGCGGGTGAAGTACTACCGCACCGGCGTCTGGAGCCCAGGCGGCGCCCAGCATGCCATCGCCACCTACATCGCCGGCCTGCACCGCCGCGCCTATGGCGACACGCTGTGGCTGGCGCAATTCGCCTCCAGCGCCGAGGCCAGCGCTGCCGAGCCCCTGATCGCCCGGGCGGCGCATCTCGCCCAGCATGGCGAGTGGTGGAGCGGCGCTCAGCCGCCGTATTCATCGGAAAAGGAATCGCCCGGTCCGCTGCAGCTCTGGCGCCATGGCGAGTGGCTGGTCATGAGCACGCTGGACGGCGGCGATGCCGCCGCCGCGCACGCGGCGATGCGCTGACCAGCCACTGCATGAGCCTGCTAAGCTCCGGCATAGGTGGCCCTTCGCCACGGCTTGCCCGGGTGGCCAAGGCGCGTAGCGGTGCTGGATTTCATCGACCCGGGCATCACGCTGACGCCACCCCGGCCGAGCGCCCTGCGCCGTGCTGCCACCGCAGGCTGCGACGATGAGCTACCTCGATGATCCGCGTGTCTTCTTCGCTGCCGAGCGCACCATGCTCGCCTGGGTGCGCACCGGCCTGGGGGCGATGGGCCTGGGCCTGGTGACGGCGAAATTCGGCGTCTTCCTGCGCCTGATGGCGCGTGATATGGCACATGGCGGCAGCGAAGGGGCCAAGGATTCGGCCAGTGTCGCCATTGGCGTGGCGATCACGCTGATGGGCTCGCTTATGTGCCTGCTGGCAGCAATCCAGTTCCAGCGTTTCATCGCCTCGCTGGGCGCGCAGGAGCTGCCGCCGCGCTATCTGATCGGCTACACCAAGCTGAGCGCCTACCTGGTCGCGCTGGTCGGTGCGGTCCTGGCGCTCTATCTCATCTGGTAGCGCCGCGGCGGCCCTCGGGCCGGTGCCGTCCGGCGGTTGACTGCGGCCGGGATAATCTCATAACTCCTACCGGATTGATTGATTTTCGGGCCGGCATCGCTCCGCCACCGTGGGCGCCCCGGCGATGTACCCGACGGTGCGCAGCGATGCACCGGCGTTGCAAGGGAGGAAGATGCACCCGTGGCATGGTATCGATCCGGCCTACGCGCTCTCCGGCCTGCTGGTCGGAGTGCTGGTGGGCTTGACCGGCACGGGCGGCGGATCGCTGATGACGCCGCTCCTGCTCTTCTTCGGCATCCATCCGGCCACCGCCGTCGGGACCGATCTGCTCTTCACCGCCATCACCAAGATCGTCGGTACCGCGATCCATGGCTGGAAGGGCTCGGTCGATTGGCCCCTGGTCGCCCGGCTCGCCGCCGGCAGCGTGCCGGCGACCATCATCACCGTGCTTTTCATCGGCCACTTCCAGGGAAATCGCACCCTGCTGAACAGCATCATCACCTCGACCCTGGGCGTCGCCGTCCTGGTGACGGCGATCACCGTGCT
>PLEW01000099.1:28328-47141 GCA_003136555.1 Planctomycetota bacterium
GTGCCGCTCACCCTGATCGCCGGGGCCGGCTACTGGTACCTGGGCTCGGTCGATTGGGAGCTGCTGTGCTCGCTGCTGGTAGGATCGATCCCCGGCATCGTAGTCGGCAGCCTGGCCTCCGCACGCATTCCCGACCGGGTCATCAGGCCCATCCTTGCCAGCATCCTCCTGGTGGTTGGCGCCAAGCTCATCCTCTAAGCGCACGCATCGGTTCAGCGCTCCAGGAGGTGGCATGGCAGCAGGATGGCGTCGGTTGCGCTCTGCCAGAGGGCGGTGGAGCACTCGGGATCGCCACGCAGGACGCTGTGGCAGAGCGGGTTACGGAAATGCTTCGCACCTGCCCTGTGCTCGATCGCCAGGCCTTGCCCGGTGTGGGGAAAGCCCACATCGCCATGCGTTCCCGGCGTGTAAGGTGATGCCAGATCACCCCACCTTTGTCACGTGAGGATTCCGCCNNGCCCTGGTCTGCCTCCTCCTGGCCTCAGCGATGTTCACGGCCTCGGCGCTGAGCGCCGGCGATGGCGACCGCCCGCGCAACAACCCGACCATCAAGGCCGACATCGCAGCACTCAAGGCGGCGCGCAAGCAGTTCCAGGAGGATCGCGACAGCCACGATATGGCCAAGCTGAAGGCCGATCATGAGGCGGTGAAGGAGGCTCGTCGCAAGCTGCTCGAGGACATCAAGACGCTGCGCAAGGATCACGATCCAGCACCCGCCACCACCCCTGTTGCCCCGTCCACCACCACCTCCGGCACCCCTCCGACGACCTGAGAGCGCGCCACAGGCAGTGCGACCGCCCGCGGATCATCCGCGCCGGTCATAGGCGCGGTCCTGTCTGCTGCTGAGGCGGCTGCCGTCCCGGATGAGGCCTTGGCGTGCGCCCCGGAGGGCGAATACTCGCCATCGATGAAACTGCCCGTGCCGCTCATGGCCGCCCTGATCGGTTGCTCCCTGGTGTGCCAGGCCGAGGCCGGAGATGCCTGGCCGCAGATGCGCGGGCCGACGGCGCAGGGATATGCCACCGCCACCGGCCTGCCGGTCCACTGGAGCGAGAGCGAGCACATCGCCTGGAAGACCGCCCTGCCTGGCGAGGGGTGGTCCTCTCCGGTGGTGTCGGGCGATGCGATCTGGGTGACCACGGCACTCGATGACGGGCGCTCCCTGCATGCCATCAAGGTCGATCTCGGCAGCGGGAAGATCCTCCTCGACGTCGAGGTCTTCACCAACGACGTGGTACCGCCCAAGCACGATCGCAACTCCTACGCCTCGCCGTCGCCGGTGCTCGATGGCGAGCGCGTCTATGTCCACTTCGGCTCGATGGGCACCGCCTGCCTGGCGACCAGCGATGGGAAGAAGATCTGGGAGAACCGCTCGCTCAAGGTCAAATTCCAGGTCGGTGCCGGCGGTTCCCCCACCCTCTACCATGACCGCCTGCTGATCACCTGCGACGGGGTCGATGACCAGTATGAGGTGGCGCTCGATGCCAAGACCGGCAAGCAGCTGTGGCGGGTCGAGCGTTCCGCGGTCGCCCGCCTGCAGAAGGTCTCGCCCTCATCGCGTAAATGCTTCGGCACCCCGATCGAGCTGTCGATCGATGGCACGGACCAGAGCATCACCGCGGCGGCGGAACGGCTCTATGCCTATGATCCGATGAGCGGGACCGAGCGCTGGCATGTCGACTACCGCGGCTACTCCAATGCCGCCATCCCGGTGACCGACGGCACGATGATGATCCTGTGCACCGGCTTCGATTCGTCGCAGGCGATGGGGATAACCCTCGGGCACCTCAGCGGCGATGTCACCGCGAGCCATGTGGCCTGGACGGTGAAGCTGCCGGGCTGGTCCCAGGCGTCGCCGCTGCTGATCGATGGGCGGGTCTATATCGTCAACGACAGCGGCATCCTCAACTGCCTCGACGAGAAGAGCGGCAGCGTGCTGTGGAAGCAGCGCATCGGAGCCGATTTCGCCGCCTCGCCGATCTATGCCGATGGCCGCATCTACTTCTTCGATGCGCGCGGCAAGGCCACCCTCATCACCCCGGGCAGCGCCTACACCGAAATCGCCACCAACCAGCTCGGGGATGGCTGCATGGCCTCGCCTGCGGTCGTCGGCCAGTCGCTCATCGTCCGCTCCAAGACCAGCCTCTACCGCATCAAGTAGGCGCCAGCCCTGTCACCTCCAGGGGGGGCAGCAGCGCATTCAGCATCCACAGTGGTGCTGCTGGCGGCAGGCGCACGACGACGCGGTCAATGCCTCAGCATGCGCAGGGTGATCTGGTGGCGCAGGACCTTGCTCCAGGAGCGATGATGCGATTTCCCATCGGAGGCGCCGATGCCGGAGATATCGGGCAGCACCGGCATCGGACGCCAGCGGTTGCCATCGGCCATGGCGCCATGGGCGGCGCGGGCGAGGACATGCTCGAAGAAGACGCCGGCATGATCATTGCACGCGGCGCGCTGGGGCAGCAGACGCCGGCGCAGGAAGTCCTGCTGGCAGATGAAGATGCGCGAATCGGCATTGCGCAGCCAGTCGCGCATCATGCATTGCACCTCGAGGACCGGCTGGCCCGGATGCTCTTTGCTGAGCCGGTGCCAGTCCGCGACCAGTCGCCCGGCATTGCGCACCACATAGCGTCCGGTGACCTTCATCACCGGTGCACCCTCGGCGAGCAGACGTGAATGGGCGAGGGCATGCCCAATAATGCCCATTTCGCCGAAGCCCTTGCCGAGGTTCAGGTCGTAATCCTGGCCATGGAAGCTGAGCAGTTCCAGCTCAATGCCGCGCTCGCCGAAGCGGCGCTGCAGGGGCGCCAATCCCTCGAGCGGCCAGCGCGAGGATTCGCAGAACACCACCTTGCTCACGCTGCATGGCGCTTGAGCCTGGGCGCGGGCCAGCGTCTGGTGCTGGTCGAGGATATCGCACCAGGCCGCCAGGGCGGTCTGGTAATCGTGCCAGCGCACGGCCGGATCGAGACGCACGGTGAAGGCGCACTGACCGGGATTCACCGTCGCGGACAGGAGCAAGATCGGCGCTGCCATCGACGGCGTGGCAGAGGCGGCGCCGCCAGGCTCTGCGGGCGTGCTCGCGCCGCCGCCCTGCCCGGTCATGAGGGCAGGCCGGGGCGAGGTGCGCTCCTGGCATGGCTGCGGCACGACCTGCGGCGGTCACGCGCTGCAGGCAGAGCGCAGGTTTCGGCCATCGCCTGCAGGCACCCGCGAGCGGTGCGTTGCGCCGGGAGGGGGTGGAGCTGGAGCCGAGAGGGCTTACGGCAATCGTCGGGGCATAGGCGCTGCGGCACGATGACGATCATTGCGGGGCAGGATATGGTTCACGGCCGGTTTGCCAATGCGCCTTCCCTTGATCAGGCAGGGCGCAGGCCGCCTTCCCTGCTCGCACTGCGCGCATGCGCGCGGTGGACAGGCACCCCGGCGTGCAGGACATCCGCATCCTTGACTTGCCCGCCATGTTTCATCATCTCCATGAGATGCCTGACCTGCCTCGTCCGTCCTTGTCGTGGAAGCAGCATGCTCGGTCCTGGCAGGCCGAGGCGGATTCGTCGCCAGCGCTGTCGCGCACGCGCATAGGGCTGCGCCTGCTCCAATGCGGTGCCGGGTGCATGCTGGCGAGCCTCCCGCTCCCGCCGATCGTCGCGCATTTCTGCCTGGCCGCGATGGCCTTGGGCGCCGTGCTCTCGCTGCCTCCGCTCCACCGCCTGCCCGGATTCGCCCTGGCCGTGGCATTCTGCCTCTGGCAGGGACTCAGCATGCTCAACGCGCGCATGCATGGACTTCCCACCGATGGGTTGCCCTCCACCGCCTATACCTGGACGGCCTTCTACCTCTGCGCCTTCGGCCTGCAGCATCCCGCCATCCGCCTATGGGCGTGGCGGGCAGTGCTGGCGAGCCTGGCAGTCTGTGCGGTGCTGTGCCTGCTCCAGTTCACCATCGGATACAATGTCGATGTGCGGCCCTGGCGGATCGATGGCTCGGCAGCGGGGCAGCGCCTGCAGCGGGCAACCGGCTTCATGAACTACCATCAGGCGCAGGGTCTGGTGATGACCCTGCTGCTGATCGTCTCATGGAGGCTGCATCGTCCAGCTGTGGTGGATCGCATCGGCGTGCGGGGCGGACAGTTCCTGGCCATCCTGATGATCATCCTGACCGCGAGCCGGACGGCCTTCGTCGCCGCCGTCGCCGGGGTGACGGCGCTCTCCGCGACCAGCTACCGGCGCGTGCTCATGACCGCGCTGGTATCGCTGATCGCCATCGGCATCCTCGCCGGCAGCCTGGTGCTCATAAGTCCGGACAAGGCCCGCGACACCTATGCAGCCAATGATGGCCGCTGGCCGATCTGGCGCACCGATGTGGCCCTGATGCTCGAGCATCCGCTGTTCGGCTGCGGCGGCCGCCCTGCATTCACGCTGGCCTACTGCGACGCCTTCCCCCGCGCATGTCCCGGCCAGACCAGTGAATTCCCCAATGGCGCACCGGACCCGCATGATCTCTTCCTGGGCATACCCGCGCTCTATGGCATCCCGGCGCTCATCTGCCTCCTGGGCATGCTCGGCGCCATCCTCGGTTCCGCCTGGCGCTGCCGCAGCGCGGATACTGCCGCCTGGTCGGTGGTCGCCGCGGTGGTCGCCGCGTATCTGACCACCGGGGTGTTCAGCACGCTGCGCGACAGCCCGAGCACCTATGCCTTCTTCGCCCTGGCTGCGTTCGCCTTCCATCTCGATGACCGCCCAGGCGGCGTCGGAGCGCCATCAGCGGATGGGTCGCCCAGCTGACGGCCTGGGGGCGCCGCATCAGGGGGCGGGACGCGGGTGATGCTCGCGGTCTCGCTCATCAGGCATCATGGGCGTCCTTCGGCGCTGCGGTAGGATGTCGAGGTTTCCGCTCACGCCCCGACGCACGCGTCCCGCCGCTTCTCACCCCAGGTCGTCTGGCAGGCATTCCCTGCGGACGATGAGGCGGGCACAGCTGTCCGAGATTCCCCGTCTCCCCTGGCGGCTACAGCCTTTGGACACCTCGTCGCCGGTGCAGCTGCGCCATCATCAGCCAGGGCGGGACAGTGCCTGGATGTCTTCGGCCATGACCGCGCCCCTGCCGTAAGCGCCCATCGCCCATCCCCACTGACATCGCCAGCCTGTCCGCCGAGCGTCGCCGCATCAGCGATTGGGATGTACTCGCCCCTGGGGTCCTCAAACCAGGCGCCCCGTTGCCAGGGCGGACCGCCATGGTCCGCAATCCTGGCACGGCTCATCGGCGCAAGCACGCAGCTGCGGCACCGCGCCCTGATCATCGGCCCGGGATGCCGCTGCTGGCGGCACACTGAGCGGCCCACCGGCAGCTGCCGGTGGGNNGGCCAAGGGTGATGCGTGGGACTGCGATGAGCCGGTTAAATGGCGACGGCCTCGCGTGTGGGACGAGGCCGTCGACATCTGCGGAGTTCTTCCTCCGCCTGCTATCCGCTCGCTCTGAGCTCAGAAGTTGTAGATAGCTTCGGTCGCGATGGTCGACTGGATCTTGACCGGGTTGCCGGCGTGATCCGTGTAGGCCATGTTGTTGTTCGAGACGTCGAGGCGCGCTTCGGCCCGCAGCAGGAAATGCGGGGTGATGTTGATGCCTGGAGCCATGCTGAACGACCAGATCTCCTGCTTCAGGCCGGTGCGTGCACCATCCACGTCGTCGAGGACCTCGATGCGGAAGGCGACGTTGGTGGTCGGATTCCAGGCATAGACCGGCTGGCAGCCTAAGCCGAACCAGGTGCTCTGGGCATTGGGCGTCAACGGGGTGCCCGCGGCTGCGGCTGCGGCAGCCGCGCCCGGTGCATTCTTCTCCCAGCCGAAGTTGGCCTGGAAGTTCACCTGCCACTTGGGGATGAGCTTGGTCAGGCCGGTGATGTCGATCGAACCGCGCTTGTTGGAGTCATACCCGGCCGGCTCGAAAATCGCCGCGCCCGGGGTGACCGACGCCTGCGGGCCATACAGGGCCGAGATCGTCAGGGCGAGGGGATCGCCCAGGGTGACGCCGATCTTGCCGACCACCGTCTTGCCCGAGTCGGAAGCGGTGAGCTCGTCCCAGCCGTTGACCACACCGACCGCGTAGTCCATCACCGAACCGGTCCAGGTCAGCAGCGCACCGGTGTGGGTGTAGGGCTCGAGGTTGCTGAAGAGCAGGCCGCGGGTGATCGTCGGGTCGTTGATCGACTCGATGACCTCAGTGCCTTCATAGGTCACGAACTTGCCGACCTTCAGACCCATCTTGGAGACCGGATCGACGTACCAGCCCCAGGCCTCTTCCACATCCATGTTGCTGGTATTGGTGGCGACGCCATTGACGGTCGACGATTCGGCGGTCGCATCCGTGCCGAAGTTGATCTTCAGCATGTAGGTGATGGCGGCATCACCCTTCGGCGCACCGGTGAGCTCCAACTGCGCGTTGTTGAGCGCGATGGTATTGGCCTGGGAGTCGAACGAGTAGTATTTATTGACGCCGGAGAGCGGCCGGTTGAGATCGTAGTTATAGGTGGTGTCAACGAAGCCGGTGAACTGCGGGCCGTTATCGGGGGTTGGAGCAGGACTGTTGCCAGTCGTGGCCGGCGTGTTGCCAGCGCCAGCCTTGCCGGGTGGGGGGACGATGAACGGCGAGACAGGCAATTGAGAATCTGCGGCGTGCAGCAGAGCTCCGGTCCCTAGACTCGAGACGATCATCGCATTCAGAATACTGAACTTCTTGTGAGACATGACGGGGAGTATCCTATGGTTACGGGTTAGTGGGTAGGTTGAGCGTAGAGACGCGGTGGTGGACGGGTAGAGGTTAGGGAACCGGGTTGAAGGGCTCTGTTACTCTGATGGCGATCAGATCGCCTCCGGGCCTCGTTCGCCCGTACGTATGCGGATGCAATCCTGCAGGGGCATGATGAAGATCTTGCCGTCGCCGACTTTGCCTTCCTCGCCGGTGCGGCCGGCCTTGATGATGGCATTGACGGTGGGCTCGACAAATTCATCGTTCACCGCGATTTGTAGCTTGACCTTACGGAGGAGGTTGACGGTGTATTCGTGACCGCGGTAGATCTCGGTATGGCCCTTTTGGCGGCCGAATCCCTGGACATCGCTGATGGTCAGACGAACGACCTCGACCTCATTCAGCGCCTCTTTGACGGCTTCCAGTTTGGAGGGCTGGAGAATGGCCTCGATCATCTTCATGGGGAGAGTTCCTTGGGTGCTAGGTTGATGGTAGTGGATGGGAGTGGAGGCTCGGGTGGCCCCCTGGGCGGGCTAGGATGCCCCGCCCAGGAGTCCGCCAGGTCGGATCAGGTATACGCTTCCTCGCCATGCTGGCTGAGGTCGAGGCCTTCCTCTTCCTGCTCTGCGGTCGGACGCAGACCCATGGTTCCCTTGACGATCGCGAGGATCACCGAGCTACCGACAACCGAGAGGGCCACTGCATTCAGGACCGCTTTGGCCTGGCCCCACACCAGAGGCACCTGACCGGCCACGATCGCATTGTAGAGATCGGGGTTGCCGCTGGCGATGGCCGGGTTGGTATCGACGCTGAAGAATATACCGGTCGAGATGGCGCCCCACATTCCACCACAGGCATGCACACCGAAGGCGTCGAGCGAGTCATCGTAGAAGCCGAGGGCCTTCTTCATGTAGCTCGAGGTGATCATGCACAGCACACCAGCGATGAAGCCGAGGGTCAGGGCACCCATCGGAGCGACGAAGCCCGAAGCGGGAGTGACCGCGACCAGGCCGGCGACCGCACCGGAGATGCCACCCATCATGGTCGGCTTGCCCTTCAGCACCCACTCAGCCAGCGGCCAGCCCAGCGCGGCTGCGGCGGTGGCGAAGTGCGTGTTGGCGAAGGCGATCACCGCGAGGCCGTTGGCCTGGAGGGCCGAACCTGCGTTGAAGCCGAACCAGCCGACCCACAGCAGGGCCGCACCGGTGAAGCTCATGATCAGGTTGTGCGGCTTCATCGGGGTGACTTCATAGCCCTTGCGCTTGCCGAGGAACAGTGCGGTCATCAGCGCGGCGATTCCGGAGCTGATGTGCACGACTGTGCCGCCGGCGAAGTCGAAGGCGGAGGACTTCACCATCGTTGGGAAGGCCCAGTTGAAGTAGCCGTTCTCGCCCCACATCATGTGGGCCAGCGGGCAGTAGACGAAGATCAGCCACAGCGAGCTGAACACGCACATGCTCGAGAACTTCATGCGCTCAGCATAGCCGCCGGCGATCAGGGCCGGGGTGATGATGGCGAACATCAGCTGGAACAGCATGTAGGAGCCATGGTTGATGCTGGTGCAGTAGTTGGCATTCGGGCCGGGGACCAGCGCGGTGGCGCCTGCGGGAGCGGCCGTGAGGGGCGGCGAGGGTTGCGGATCAGGCAGCCAGCCGAAGGTGTCCGGTCCCATGGGGCGGACAATCGGGTTCGCTGGCAGGAAGGCCGCCGGGGTCTTGAGGTTGAGCTTGCCGGTCGGATCGACGATCACCTGCGGCATGGTCCTCGTGGACTCGGTGGTCACGTGATCGAGGAAGGAGTAGCACATGCCGCCCCAGAAGTTCGCTGATGGCAGCGGCAGGGTTTCGGGTGTCGGATTGCCGTTGGCATCCTTCACCGGTTTGCCACTGTCGTCGATCTTGATATGGGTTTCCGATGGACCTGGACCGAAGGCTATGGAATAGCCGACCAAGGCCCAGAGGACGGACACCAGGCTGGTGATGGTGAGCGACTGCATGACCGTCGCGAGGACGTTCTTGGAGCGCACCATGCCACCGTAGAAGAGTGCCAGACCCGGAAGGGTCATGAGCAGCACCAGGGCGCTGGAGACCAGCACCCAGCAGTTGTCACCGGTGTTGAAAACCGCTTCGGAGGCGGAGTCGTTCGCTGATTTAGCGAGCGTCTCGACTGCGGTCATGCGATCCCAAAGAGATTTAGTGGTAGAATCATCAGCCCAGAGGGTGGAGCCGAAGGTCAACACCAGGGCTACGAGGAGTTGAAGGAGTGATCGCGTCATGATCGCTGGACCTTTTTAGGGTAGAAGGATGGGGCGTTGGGTTGCCGACGAGCCCTCTAGGCAAACGCCTCGCCGAAACTTGGCTTGGCTGGGGCAAAAATCTTCATAATCGTCATAACCATATATTAATAAGATGATTGCAGAGATTTTTATGCCTGCATTTGCTGCCCGACCCCGGGCGGGACCGCTTCATAAACGTACAACTCGACGGATGGCGTCGCTCAGAAATCGCGCGGGCATCGCTTTCCGAGCCAGTTACTATAGTACCGAATTGAGGCCGTCACCGTCGCTGTGCCACCGCTGGAGAGCGCACTTACGGGTGCTATGACCAGGAGATCTCGACGCAGTTAGGTTTATATGACACAATATATGTCACTTCACGTGAGCATTGATCGCCGAATGATCATTGCTCTGGCCGGCCAGAGCGAGCTCATCCACGCCATGCCGCAGCCGCGACCAGCGCAAGACACGATGCTGGGGGAGCTGCTCGATTTATGATCGCCCGTGGCAGCCACCCGTGGCGTTTCTGCTGGCGGCAGGGCTCACCGACGCGTGGTCAGCGTGTCTGGACGGCCTGCTCGATGGCTATCATCCTGGGCGGGGTCGTGCCGCCGACCGCGATGGTGTAGGTCCACGGCAGGGAGGTGATGGTGGTCGTCACCCGCTTGATCTCGCCGTACTCCACCAGGCTGCCATTGAACTGGCTGCGCTGTGCCGGTGCGGTCGCCTCCTGATAGGCATAAGTGACCACCAGGGCGGCGTTCGCCGGCAGGCTGCCGGTGGATGCGCGCACGGTCACCTGGTTGGCCCCCGGATAGAGAAAGGGCAGCGCAGCGCGGTTGTGCTCCACCACCGCATCGACGGCGAGCGCGGTCAGGGCGGTGGTGAAGCGGGCCTTCACCCACAGGCTGTAGTGCTGACGCACCAGCGCGCTGATGTCACCGCTCGATGCCGGCTTCCAGGTCGCGCCGTGGTCGACCGAGACCTCGGTCGAGCCATCTCCCCCGGCGAAGGCAGCGGAGAGCGTGGCGGAGGCATAGGCATACGGCAGGTCGAGCGCGAATACGGCGCTGCCGCTGCCATGCGCCACCAGCCGGCCGCCGGCGCAGCTGGCATCCGTCAGCATGATGTCAGCGACATCGGAAGCATGGGTGAAATCAGGGGCATAGCGCAGGCGGCCGTTGGCATAGGAGCGGTTGCCGTAATGCTCCTGGATCGGTCCGAGGATGGGATTGCTGCGGATATCCTTGAGGTTCGGGCAGCTGTGCAGGCCCTTGGCGCTGTCGCCCACCATCATGCCGGGCAGCGCTTCCCAGGTCAGCGCAAGGCTGGCGCCCGAGATCAGCGTCAGCAGCGGGCTGTAGCCCTCGTCGCGGCCGGTGACCGAGGCCCAGCCGTCGCTGGGGCGGCTGATCGGCTCGGGATGCGAGCTGGCGCAGCCGGAGACGATGCTCGCCGCGTCATCGCCGCAGCAGAGGAAACTTTCCGCCGGCACGCGGCCATCCTTCAGGCCATCGAGCACGATCAGTGGATCGGCCTTGATGTCATCCTGGCCGGCGATGGTGCGGTGGTCCTTGGTCCAGAAATAGGCCTTGAGGAAGACGTCGAAGTAGTGCCATCGCCCATCATACAGTGCTTCGACGGTGGTATGCGCCGGGTCGCTCCAGCCGCGGTAGCGGACCTGCCAGCCGGCGGTCTCGAATAGCGCCTTCATGACCGTGTGCTCGCCGCCGCACAGCCCCCAGCCGTAGACGTTGATCAGCTTGAGCGGTCCGACCGTCTGCGGCCGCTTCTCGCAGGCGTAGGCGCTGTGGAAGAGCACCTGGTGGAGGTAGCGGTACAGGGCGATGCCCTTCTCATCGTTGGTCTTGGCGCCCGACAGGCGGATGACGTCGGCGACGATGCTGGTGAGCGAACTGCTGTCGACCGTCCGGTCGGTCGTCACCTTGCAGCCGTCGACGGCGGCGTGCGCCGCACCGGCAGAGCACGCTGCGCATGCCAGCCAGATCCGCAGGTGATGCATGAGGTCTCGTGCCATGGTCGCCTCCGATGAGCTCTCCAGCCGGCGCGCGGATGTTACGCGCCTCATGGGCGCACACCGTAGGCGCCAACATCGCTCCGCCTGCCCAGGGTCGGCACGGTGGCTGCTGAAGCTGAAGCTGGGGCTGAGGCAGAGACGACCCCCGGTTCGCCGGACGCCTCGTTCAGGAAGCGATCATCGCTCACCCAGGCTGCTCGGCAGGGGGAATCGGCACGCAGATGGAAATCCCGGCCCGCCAGATCGGCAAATCCCGGGACTGGCGTGTGCGGGGCGACTCCATCGAGCAGCCCGGTGGGCAGGGTGGCGGTCGGCGGCGCCCAGTTCCATCTGCCGCTCAGCGCGCCTTCACCCAGGGCCGCTATGCGATCGCTGCCGACGAAGATGTTGCCGTCGGCGAGCGTGCGCATCGCCGAGTTCGCGGTCGAGATGAAGACGATGCGCGGATCGCCGGCGACCAGGGTGTTGCCGATCAGCACCAGCGTGCCGCTGCGCCGAGGGCCCGGGCCGCTGCCGGTCTCGATGAAGCGGCTCTGGTTGCCATGGCGTCCCGCCTTGCTCACCACCAGGTTGCCGGCCAGGATGACATCACCGCCAGTGCCCGTGCCTGGTGGCGGTTCGACGATGCCGATCTCGCCATCCTCGGCATCGGCGATGCGGCAGGCGCGGATCTCGAGATGCAGGCAGCGGCTCTTGATGCCCTGGCCATGGGTGAGGTCGTGGATGTCGCAGTGGCGGATGACGCACGCAGCGCCGGAGAGCAGCAGGCCGTGGCAGAAGCCGTCGTTGCCCGCATCGCCGCACCAGCCGACCTCGCAGCCGTCGATCGAAAGGTCATCGTCGGTGGCGTCGATCCCCTTGTCGCACTGCAGGATGCGGCATGCCTTAAGGATGGTATGGGCGGCGCCACCGGAGCAGATGATGCCGGTCGCCGTGCCGCCATTGCGTGCATGCGCGAATTCGAGGTTCTCGATGCGGTAGTGGGCCCCGAGGATGTCGAACAGCGCATGCGGCATCGCGCCGATGCCGAGGGCCAGTCCGGTGCCGTCGATGATCGTCGATCCATGCTGCGCGGCGCCGCGGATGGTGATCGGGCGCAACGCCGTCCCGCTGGCGGTCCAGCGGTGCGCGCCGCCATAGGTGCCGGGGCGGAGCTCGACGATATCGCCTGGGCGTAGCGGCGGCAGGGCATCGAGGGTCGCATACGGCTGACCGGCACCGACCGCATAGGTGGCTCCGGAGGCGCTCCCGATCGCGTGCGCGATGAGCGGCTCGCCGGGGGCGGCGATGGCGTACTCGCCGGCCGCGATGCGCACCGCCCGCGCATCATCAGTTCTCGCCAGCGAGACCTGTCCGCGGGTCACCTCGGTCCTGGTCTCCCCCGCGACCCTGGTGACCGCGAGGATGGTTCCCAGCACGGTGGTGATGCCATCGGCGGTGGCGATGATGGCCGGATGGCCGGCGGGCTGGGGCGACACCACCGCCTCGAGGCGCCCGAGCTCGAGCCGGATGCGCTTGCCTGCCTGGTCATCGGCGAGTACCGCCTGGGACTCGCCGACGAGCCGCATGGCCGTGCCATCCGGATAGGTGAACGCGAGCTGGCCGTCACGCTCGACCAGCACACGGTTGCCCGGCATGAGCGCCTCGCCGGCATGTAGTGGATGGCGGTCCTGGCCCTGGTCGATGATGGCCTGGCTCGCCGCGCTCACCGTGGCGAGGATCGGCCGCTGCCCCGGCTGGCGGCTCAGCCACCAGCCGGCCACCCCCACGCTCAGGCATGCCGCCAGCACCGCAGCCGCGCGCAGCTGGCGCGGCATCGCAGGACGCCTGCGCCCGCTCGGGCGCGCCCGGGCGGGCTGGGCGAAGGGTGGGGCGCGCCGGCCGAGCAGGGCGCGGTGGTCCATCACCATGCGGACATAGCGCCGCCGATGCTCAGCATCCTCGGCCAGCCAGGCATCCAGGCGCTCGACCCCGGGCGCATCGAGCACGCCGTCGAGATGGTCGCTCACCAGGGCATCCGCGTCGTCAGAGGTCATGGCTCGGCGACTCCGCCGCCAGGCGGCGCTGGATGCAGCTGTGCAGGGCGGATCGCAGGCGCGACAGCGCCACGCGCACGGCGACGCTGGTCATGCGCAGGCGTGCGGCGATCTCCTCCAAGGGCAGGTCCTGGTGGTAGCGGAGTGTGACCAGCTCGCGGTTGCGGCCGACGAGCTGGCGCAGGCATTCGCCCAGCGCCTGCTGGCGGGCCTCGGTCTCGCCGAGCGACTCCTCCCAGGCCGCGGCGAGCGCGTCGATGGTGGCGTCGCGGAAGCGCGCGGCGGTGCGGCCCTGATCGCGGCGTGCGGTGAGGATCTCGATCTTGGCGATGCCCATGGCCCAGGCGATGAACGGCCGGGAGGCATCATACTCGGGGAAGCGCCTGAGCGCCGCCACCGCGACATTCTGCAGCACATCATCGGCGGCATGCGCATCCTGCACCACCGCGGCGACGTAGCCGGCGATGGCCGGCTGGGCCTGGGTCCAGGCGCGCAGGAAGCGGTCATGGTCCTCGTCGCGCACAGGGGCTCCAGCACCGGGGTATCTGCCGCTCATCTCTCCCGAGCAGGGCTCCATGTTACGTGCCGATTCCGATCCCGGCGCCGCACGCCTGCTGGATGGCTCCCCAGCAGCATCATACAGCGGCGGTGCCGCCGGCTGCCTGCGCGGGCTGCCCCGCGGTCATGGTCCCACCGCTCGCCGGCTCCCGGGGGCGGGCCGGCGGAATGCGGCCGGACTGCAGCCGACATGGGCCTTGAACACGCGGGAGAAATAGGCTGCATCGGCATAGCCGATGGTGCGGGCGATGGCGCTGATGCTCAGCTCCGGCTGGGCGAGCAGGTGCTTGGCCTGCTCGAGGCGTGCGGCGGTCAGGTAGCGCAGCGGCGGCACGCCGTAGGTGGCGGCGAACAGGCGACAGCAGTGCTCATAGCTGCGCTCGAGGCCGGCGAGCAGGGTGGGCAGCGAGCGGGGATCGGCGAGATGGCGGTCCAGCAGGTCCTTGATCGCGTGCGCGAGTTCGCCCGCCGCATGCGCCTGGGCCTCGTCGGCCTCGGCCAGCAGGCGGACCAGGAGCTCCAGCAGGGTGCCACGGGCCGCCAGCCGCTCGTCGACGCGCCTGGTGCTCCAGCGATGGAAGAACGTGTCGATCAGACCCTCGACCGCATGCGGCAGGCGGATCGGGCCATGGATCACCCCCCGCGGGACCCACGCCGGCGCACGGTTGATCAGCGCCGCATCCGGCTGTTCGGGCGGAACGGCGCAGATCGGGGCGGTCAGCCGGCCCTGCGCCAGCCAGTCGAAATGGATGCAGGCGCGCCTGGTCGGACCGCGCGTGACCCGGGTCAGGTGGGCGATCGCCGGAGGGATGATGATGAAGGTGCCGGCGCGCAGATCATAGGTGGTCCCGGAATGCGGCAGCGCGGCCAGCAGCTCGGCGTCGCGACCGGAGACCGCATGCCAGACCGGCCGCCCCTGGTCATCGCGCCGCAGCGGTCCGATGCGCTCGGGCAGGGTGTCGGCGATGGTGACGCGGCAATCGCCCTGCTCGCAGATCACCAGCTCATGATCGTAGAGCAGCCGCCAGGGCTCCACCGTGCCGGTCTGCCAGCGTCCGCGCCAGGCATGGCGCGCGCGCGGCGCGATGCGCTCGAGCCATGGCGCACTGGGAGGAAGGTCGGACATCACGGCGATCGACGGTGATCAGAATCCGCTTTTGGGTGCAGGGAAGCGCCGAGTCCTCGCCGCCATCCGGCGCGTGGCCTGTCGGCCGGCCGGGCGGGGAGCGGCAGGTGCGCCTGCTCGACCGTGGTGTACCATCCGGCCATGGGCGATGCCTGCCGACAACTGGTGCCGCGCGCGCTGCGCGCCGTCATGGGCATGGCGCTGCTGCTCTGCTGGGGCTTGGGCAGCTGCCGCGGCGCCGAGGCGCTGCCGGAACGTCTCAGCGTGCTCGACAATGGCGTGCTGCGCATCGGCATCGACCTCAACCGCGGCGGTGCGGTGACCCTCCTCGAAGCCAAGGCCAGGCCGGGCAACCTGATCAACAATGCGGATTATGGGCGGCAGATTCAGATGTCGGTGTATTCCGGCCCCATCCCGTTCGCGCCCCATGGCAAGCAGCCGCGGCCGGAATGGCGGGGACTGGGCTGGAATCCGATTCAGACCGGGGATTGCTCCGGCCGGCCATCGCGGGTGGAGGAGAGCCGCAATGACGGCAGCGAGCTCTACGTGCGGCTGATCCCCATGCAGTGGCCGCTCGCCGACGAACCGGGCGACTGCACCTTCGAGAGCTGGACGACCTTGGAGGGCAGCAGCGTGCACATGCGCTTCCGCGTCAGCATGCAGCGCGAGGATCGCACCCAGTACCCCGCGCGCACCCAGGAGCTGCCGGCGGTCTACGCCATCTCGGCGCTGCACCGGGTGATGAGCTACACCGGGGAGCACCCCTTCAGCGGCGACGCGCTCGCAGAGCTGCACAACGACTGGACCCGTCCCTGGCCTTGGACCGCCTGGGTCGCGACCGAAGGCTGGTCGGCGATGGTGGGCGACGACGATTGGGGCATCGGCGTCTTCCGCGAGGAGGGCTGCCGCTTCAATGGCGGCCTTTATCGGGAGGCGGGCTCGAGGGATGCGCATGGGGGACCGACGACCTACCTCGCGCCGGTCGAGCAGGAGACCCTCGATCATGACCTGGTCTACCAGCACGCCTGCACCCTGGTGGTGGGGACGCTGCAGGAGATCCGCAGCCGCTGCAACCGGCTCGCCGACGGGCCCGCGCTTCCGCCCGCCTGGCGCTTCAGCGGGCCCACCCGCCAGCACTGGCATGTCGACGGCGCCAGCGATGGCGGACTGCCGCAGCAGGACGGCTGGCGCATCCACCTGGGCGAGGCCATCCCGCGCCTGGTGAGCCCCTGCCGCTGCTGGCCGGCCGCCGGCAACACCCTCTTGACGCTGACCATCTCGTGGGCGGGGCCGCCGACCACCGGGCGCTTGCTCTGGAGCCGCAGCGATGCGCTCGCGCTCGATGGATCCAGGAGCGTGCCGTTGGCGCTGGTCGGCGATGGCAGCCCCCACCGCTACCAGCTCGACCTCGCGCATGCGGCCGGCTACCACGGCCTGATCACCGGCATCGCCATCGATCCGGTCGGCGAGCCGCATCCCGCCAGCGAGCTGGTCATCCATGACCTGACCTTCGGCAGCGCCAGCCGCTAGGCGCAGCCAGGCGGCGGATTCGGGGCTGGAATGCCCGCAGAGGGGTCGGAAGCTGGCCCGCGGCGGCAGTCGGCGGAACCAGGAGGGACGGGTGATGGACGGCAGGTGCAGGCATCCGGCTGGTCGGCGGTTGGAGCGGACCAGACCGGCCATGCGGTCATGACGCTCATCACCTGCAGCGAATGCGGCAAGCCGGTGTCCACCCTCGCGGCCGCCTGTCCGAATTGCGGTGCGCCCCCGCGTCCGGCGGTCACCCCTGCCCAGCCGCCCGGCGCGCCGGTGGCGACCACCGCGCCGGCGGGGCTGATGGCCGCGGACCGTCCCTTGTGGACCTCGAGTCCGAGCGCCGCCGAGAATACCGGGTTGTATCTCGGTTGCGTCATCGCCCTGCTGGGCGCCATCGCTGGACCGCTGGTGGTCCATCTCGACGGCAGGATGCGGACTGCGGAGTGGGCCTGCAGCGGACTGCTCGTCCTCGGCTCCCTGCTGACCTGGGGCATCGGTGCCCTGCGCCTGAAGCGCTACCAGTATGCGATCTCCTCCAGGCGCCTGACCATCACCCAGGGGATCTTCGGCACGCGCGTCGATGACATCGCCCTGTACCGCATCCGGGATGTCGAACTGCGGCAGTCATTCTGGCAACGCCTGGGGGGCATCGGATCGCTGATCATCATCAGCAGCGATGCGGTCGAACCCGCGATCCACCTGCTGGGGGTGAAGGACCCTGAGGCGGTGCGCAAGCTGCTGCGCAGCCTGATCGACCAGTGCCGCCAGATCGAAGGGGTGCGGACCCTGGCGACCTGAGCTGCACATTCGGCCTTCTGCCGATCCATGAACATCTCCCTAAGTCCAATGTGGAAGCGGCTCTGGAGCCGATGGTAGGGCGGTGCACCGAGGTCAGCCGGGTGCAGCTGGCGAGCATCCACCAGCTGGAAATGGGAGCTGGCGCAGGGCATGGGTTCTACGCATGCAAGGCCGATTCTGCGTTTTGATTGACGGAGCAGGCCGGGTAGGGGACAAACGGCGCGCACATCGTCAGCGGAAGCCCTATGGACCATCCCCGTCTCCCAACCCCGTGTCGGCTGCCAGTGCTCATGTCGGCAGTGGCTGTCCTGGCCTCCTGCGGAGCGTCGCAGCCCCAGGGTGCGGCAGGCCCACCGCCGCCCCAGGAGGTGGGTGTGGTGACGGTGACTCCGCAACGCCTGACCGTCACCACCGATCTGCCGGGCCGGACCTCGCCCTACCGCATCGCCGAGATCCGGCCGCAGGTCAGCGGCGTGCTGCAGAAGCGCCTGTTCGAGGAGGGCTCGGAGGTCAAGCAGGGTCAGCAGCTGTACCAGATCGACGCCACCCCCTACCAGGCGCAGCTGGTCGGGGCCCAGGCGGCGCTGGACCATGCCCGTGCGACGCTGGTGTTCGCCAAGCTCACGGTCACCCGCTACAAGGAACTCCTAGCCAGCAACGTCATCAGCCAGCAGACCTATGACAGCGCGATCGCCACCTTGGACCAGGACCAGGCCGACGTCAGCGCCGGCGAGGCGGCATTGGACACCGCGCGCATCAACCTGACCTATACCAGGGTGCTCTCGCCGATCACCGGCCGCACCGGCCGCTCGGTCACCGAGGGCGCGCTGGTGACTGCGAACCAGGCGACCCCCCTGGTCATCGTGCAGCAGCTCGATCCGATCTTCGTCGACATCCCGCAGGCGACCGAGGCGCTCTTGCGCGCACGCCGGGATGTCGCCGGCCACGCCCTGAGCAGCGGCGGCCCCGGTGCCACCAGCGCCACCGGCGGCCTCGGCGGCGACAACCAGGCGGCGGTCACGCTGAATCTCGAGGATGGCAGCGCCTACCAGCATCCCGGCCGGCTGCAGTTCCTCGAAGTCACGGTCCAGGAAGGCACCGGCTCGGTCATCCGCCGAGCGGTCTTCCCCAATCCGCAGACCCTGCTGCTGCCCGGGATGTTCGTCATGGCGCATATCGAGGAGGGGGTGATTGCCGATGCCATGCTGCTGACCCAGCGCGGGGTGGCGCGCGATGTGCATGGCGCGGCGTCGGCTCTGGTGGTCGCGCCCGACCAGACCGTCCAGCGGCGCGAGCTGACCATCGAGCGCGCCGTGGGCGATGCCTGGCTGATCGCGGCCGGGCTGAAGTCAGGCGACCTGGTGATCGTCGAAGGGCTGCAGAAGGTCAAGCCGGGGGCGGCGGTGCATGCGACGCCCATGGCCGCGGCCGCCACCAGCAAGTAGCAGAACGCACCCGATCCACCGCGTCCAAGGAATGTGATGCTGTCCCGCTTCTTCATCGATCGACCGGTCTTCGCCTGGGTGCTGGCCTGCGTGCTCATGCTCGCGGGCGGCCTGGCCATCCTCCAGCTGCCGGTCGCCCAGTATCCCAGCATCGCTCCGCCGGCGGTGAGCATCACCGTGGTCTATCCCGGGGCCTCGGCCGAGACCGTGCAGAGCACCGTGGTCCAGGTCATCGAGCAGCAGCTCAGCGGCAT
>PLEW01000205.1 GCA_003136555.1 Planctomycetota bacterium
GCGTGCGTAGCTCCTTGACCGTCATCCCCTCGAGCTCGGCGTACTTCATGTCATTTCCTTTCGGTGAAGAGGCGGATGTGGTCGGTAAGCAGGCGGTGCCGCTTGGCATTGATGTCGATGCGGTCGAGGAGCCAGAGGATCTGGTCCAGGTTGTGGCCTTCGGCGATGGCCCAGGAGATGACGTCAAGGTTCTCCCCCCCGTCAGCGAGGATGCTGGCGACGCTCTCCAGTATCCGGCGTGGAACATGATAGTCCACGGTTGCTCGGCTCAGCAGACCGAAATCGCCTTCCTCGAAGGCTCCCCAGCAGCGCCAGCCGTAGAGATGCTCCATCAGCTTGGCCCGGGTCCAGCCCTTCCAATAGCAGTCGATCCAGTCCTTGAAGATGGGCTCGCCGACATCCCGGCCATACTTCTCGCTCTCGATCCATTTGTGCCGATCCATCGCGAAAAGGGCATGGGCGGTGAGGGAATGCACCACCACGCCGTCCGGACCGATGCGATCGGTCGGCAGGGTGCCCTCAGGCAGCTCAGTGGCCTTACGTGATGCGTGCATGCAGGCTCAGCGTCTGGGTGGTTGGATATTCTGTTCCTTGGCGATGACGACGATGCCGGATTCGGTGATGTGAAAGCGCCGGCTATCATCATCGTGATTGTAGCCGATCACGTCATTTGGCGGGATCCTGGTACCCTTGTCGACGATGCAGCGGCGCAGGCGGGCGCCGCGGCCGACCTCCACGCCATCGTTGAGCACGCAGGAATGCACTTCGCTGAAGCTGTTGATGCGGCAGCGCCGGCCGATCACCGAATCGGTGACCGTGGAGCCGGAGATGATGGTGCCTTCGCAGACGATCGATTGGATGGCCTGGCCCACGCGTCCCTCGGCATTGTGCACGAACTTGGCCGGTGGGTAGGTGTTGGGGGCGCTGCGGATCGGCCATTCCTGATTGTAGAGGTCGAGCTGGGGCTGCACCGCGCGCAGGTCCATCGATGCCTCGTAGTAGGATTCAAGGGTGCCGACGTCGCGCCAGTAGGAGTCATTGAACTCGTTGTTGGAACCCGGGATGCGGTTCTTGCGGAAATCGTAGGCGTAAAGGCTGTGCCCGGTAGCCAGCAGGGTGGGCAGGATGTTCTTGCCGAAATCATGGCTGGAATCGGGGGTCGCCGCATCGTGCTGCAGGGCATCGAGGAGGATGCCGCTGTTGAAGATGTAGTTGCCCATCGAGGCGAGCGCCATGTCCGGCTGCCCGGGGATGGGGGTCGGATCGGCGGGCTTCTCCTGGAAGCCGGTGATGCGCCAGTGCTCGTCCACTTGGATGACGCCGAATTGGCTGGCCTCGTGGATCGGCACCGGAATGGCGGCGATCGAGACATCGGCGCGGTTCTGGACATGGAAGCCGACCATATCCTGGACATTCATCTTGAAGATGTGGTCGCCGCCGAAGATCGCCACCAGCTCCGGCTTGTGGTCGCGCATGAGATTGAAGTTCTGGTAGACCGCATCGGCAGTGCCCTGGTACCAATGCTCGCCGGTGCGCTGCTGGGCGGGGACCGGGGTGATGAAGTGGTCGGCCAGCACGGAGCCGAAGTTCCAGGTCTGCTGGAGATGTTCGGTGAGACTCTGGCTCTTGAACTGGGTCAGCACGTAAATCGCGTAGATGCTTGAATTGACAAGGTTTGAGAGCACGAAGTCGATGATGCGGTATTTGCCGCCAAAGGGCACCGCCGGTTTGGAGCGCGCCGCTGTCAGGGGTTCGAGCCGGGTGCCTTTGCCACCAGCCATCACGAAAGCGAGAATCTTGGTGCGCATATAATCCTGGGCATGTGCCGACGACGTGCAGACTCGGGCGGCCACCATCCATAACGTCCATGAGCCTGTTTCCAAGAGCCAAGTGCGGTCTGGACAGGGACCTCTGCCTTCGCTTTGCGAGGTGGGCCGGTCGTGCCTTGACCTGGCCGGCTGAGCCCCATGACACCTGGACGCGGAGATGACATGAGCACCGAGGAGCGCACCGCCCTGATGCTGGCATACATCACCTGCGCCACCGTCGAGGAGGCCTCGACGATCGGCGAGCGCCTGGTGAGCGAACGCCTCGCCGCGTGCGTCAACATCCTGCCGGGGATGCGCAGCCTGTATTGGTGGCAGGGAGTGGTGACCAGCAGCAGCGAGGCGGTGCTGATCGCCAAGGGACCGCAGGCGCTCGCCGAGCGTCTGACCGAGCGGGTGCGCCAGCTGCACAGCTACCAATGCCCCTGCGTCCTGATCCTGCCGGTTGCCGGTGGCAATCCCGCCTACCTGGAGTGGCTCGCCGGCGTGGTGCGACCACCGGGGTGAGCGTCGTCCGCCGGTATGCCGGCGAGCTCGGCCCACAGGCGCACCACTACCGGGATGAGGTCGTCATTGAAGTCGAAGCGCGGGCTGTGGCAGCTCTCGATCGGCCGCCCGGCGACACCGGAACCCAACAAGATAAAGCAGCCCGGCACGTGCGCGAGGTAGTAGCCGAAATCCTCCGCCGCCATCACCGGCAGCCCGTCGCTGACCAGCGCACCAACGCCCAGCAGGCGGGTCAGCGCGCGTCCTGCGGCTGCGGCCGGTTGGGGGTGGTTGACGGTGGCCGGATAGCAGGGCCGGTAGTCGAAGCGCGCCTGCGCACCGCTCGCGGAGCAGGCGGCCTGCAGCACCGCCTGGACGCGTCCGGCCAGCTCATCGCGGCGGGTGGTGGTGGCGGCCCGTACCGTGCCGACCAGCTCGACCGTCTCGGGGATGATGTTGTCGGCGGTCCCGCCATGAAAGCAGGTCACCGTCACCACCGCCGCCTCCTGGGGGGGGATCTGCCGGCTGACAATTTGCTGCACCAGGGTGACGAAATGGGCGCCGGCGAGGATCGGATCGATGCAGAGATGGGGCGAACTGGCGTGGCCGCCCCGGCCGGTGATGGTGGCGGTCCATTCGCCGTTGGAGGCGAAGATGGGGCCCGGCGCGCAGGCGGCGCGGCCGAACGGCAGGGGGGGCCAGTTATGGTAGCCATAGATCGCCGCGACGCCCTCCAGGGCACCATCCTCGATCATGCGCAGCGCGCCGTGGCCGCCTTCCTCCGCCGGCTGGAAGATCAGCCGCACCGGACCGGGCAGCTCGCCGGCGCGCAGCTGGAGGTAGCCGGCCGCGGCCAGCAGGCTGGCGGTATGGCCGTCGTGGCCGCAGGCGTGCATGCGGCCCGGGATGGTGCTCGCCCAGGGCAGGCCGGTCAGCTCGGTGAGCGGCAGGGCATCAAGATCGGCGCGCAGGGCGATGCGCTGTCCGCGGGCATCCGGCCGCAGCTCGGCGATGGTGCCGGTGCCGGCGCAGGCGCGCCAGCTGATGCCGAGTCGATCCAGCTCATCGCGCACCACCCTTGCGGTGCGCTCGACCTGGAAGAGCAGTTCGGGATGGCGGTGGAGATCGTGACGCAGCGTGACGGCATGGCTGCTCAGGCCGGAGATGGCATCCATGGGGCGTCCTTGGCGGCAGGCGGGGGCCGAGCGCGGGCTCAGCCCCACAGCGGGGGGGTGGCGGTGCCGGCGATGGCGATCGACCAGCGGCCATCCCGGCGCAGGGTGCAGACGGTGCTCGCCCCATAGGGCAGAACCAGGGCGTCATCGAGATGGCCGAATGGCAGGCGCGACAGAGTGGGGATGCGCAGGCGCTGCCCCCAGCGGGACAGCACCTCGTCGATGCTGGGGCCGAGGTAGTCGCTGCGCTCCTCATGGGTGAACGAGCCGCCGACCAGCGCTACGATGCCGTCCAGGACGCCGCTGTGATGCAGCTGGCCGAGGTTGAAATCGACCAGGAAGGGATGCACGTCGATGTCCTCGATGGCGAGCACCTGTCCGCGCAGATCGGGCTGCAGGCGGGTGCCGCACAGGCCCGCCAGCACGCTCAGGCAGGCCGGGAACAGCCGCCCGCGCGCTCGCCCCGGCCGCAGCACCCGCGCCCCGGCGGCAGCCTGGTGGTCAAGGGTGAGGCCGAGGCCGTGGACCAGTGCCAGCAGGCTCTCGCCCTGGCGGCTGGCGGTGTGGCGATTGGCGATGGTGCCGTAGAGATGCTGCGTCCACCCCAGGGCCCGCCAGCCGGCATGCAGGACGGTGATGTCGCTGTAGCCGATCAGCAACGGGCCGGAGCGGCGGCGCGTGCGCATCAGGGTGTCGACCAGGTCGATGCTGCCGAAGCCTCCGCGGCAGGCCCACACCACGTCATGATCCAGGGCGCTCAGCAGGTCCTTGCGGCGGTCCGCCTCCGGCAGCCAGGCGCCATTGCCCATGAAGCGCTCGAGCAGGGGCGAGGTGACCACGGTCAGTCCGAACTCCTCGGCGAACCAGCTGGCCGCATCGACCGACTTCTGGCGTTCCAAGGGGTTGCGCAGCGCGAAGGCCGGACAGGCGATGTAGCAGGTGCGGGTCAGCGGCATGGCGTGTGGATCGAGGCCCGGGTGCATGGGGATGGTGGCGAGGACATCGTACGATGATCGGCGGCGGCGCCGCCCTGTCCATCAGGGGGCATCGCCTGGCGCACGCAGCGTCTTTGGAGGGTGCGCCCGGCTTGGCTTTCCCTGCCTGCTGGCGACCCTACCATGGCTGGTGATGCGTGAGCGTGGCGGCATGGCGGGGGAGGGCGAGGCAGGGCGGACGAGCTTCCCTACAGCGTGTTGCCAGCACCGGGAGGGGGCATGACCGGCGCGCTCGGGCACGCGCCCGCGGTCGGGCGCGCCGCGGGCACCTGGCATGCCCTCGCAGTGGTGCTGGCGCTATTCGCGGTGGCCACTGCGGTCAACCTCCAGCTGCCGCTCTACGCCGCCTATGGCGAGGCGGCCGGCTACGGCCAGGGGCTGCGCGCGGTGGCGTTCGCCAGCTACGTCGTCGGACTGATCCCCATCCTGGCCTTTCTCGGCGGCTTGTCGGATGTGCTCGGACGCAAGACCGCGGTGCAGGCCGGCCTGGCGATGGCGATCGCGGCCACCGTGCTGATGCAAGTGCAGCCGACCGTCCAGGCGCTGATGGTCGCGCGCGTGCTCCAGGGGGCCTCGGTGGCGGTGGCAGCCTCGGCCTGCACCGCCTACCTGGCGGAACTGCTGCCCTCGGCGCGTGCCGCAGCCCAAGCGGCGTCGGCGACCGCCCTGACGACCGCGGTGGGTTTCGGCGGCGGGGCTCTGGCTACCAGCCTCTGCCGCTCCCTGCCTGGAGGTCAAGGCCTGCAGCCGCCGAGCGCCTGGATGGAACTGGCGCTCCTGCTGCTCGCGGTGCTGGGAGTGGCCGCCATCCCGGCCGCGGCAGGGCGCCAGCCCGCTGGAAACCACGCCACTCGGCTGGTGCGCCTGCCCTGCTTCCCCGCCGGCACGGCGGTCGTCACCATCGCCGCAACGACCGCCTGGTCGGTCTCGGGGGTGATCGTCGGCCTGCTGAGCAGCGAATTGTCACGGCTCCACCTGGTCAGCTGGTCCGGTGCGGCGCTGATGCTGCTGACCGGTGCCGGCGCGGTCATCCAGCTGGTGCCGTTCCTGCGCCCGTCCTCGATCACGGTCTGCCTGCGCATCGGCGCCTGCTGCACCACCACCGCCTGCGGGCTGTTCGCCCTCGGGGTATGGAGCGATTCGCCCTCCCTGCTGTGCCTGGCGGCGGCCTTGACCGGCTGCTCCGGCTTCGGCTACACCTATGTCGCCGGGCTGATCACCGTCAGCGAGGCAGCCGGGGCCCAGCGCGCGCGCGCAGTGGCCGGCTTCCTGATGTGGAGCTACATCGGCTTCGGTGTCCCCAGCGTGGTGGTCGGAGTGGTCAGCGACCGCATCGGGCTGCCTGCCGCCCTGCTCGGGCTGACGGTGGTGGTGGGGATCGTTTGGCTGCTTCTGCTGGCGCCGCGCCGCCTGGCGGGGCGCTGAATCGCACCGTGTGTGCTGGTGCACCGCCTCCTTCGTTGCCGAACGGCACTGGGCCGCCATGATGAGGGCCGGATGCACATCATCGCGGTCACCAACATTCCCAGGCGGATCGGCCGCGCACTGATCGTGCTGCTGGCGCTGGCCGTCGTCGTCGCGCCTGTCCTGCCGCGCCCGCACGCCGCGGCTCGCTGCCTGATGACGGTCATGGCGGCACGGTGCTGCTGCGGGGCGCACCAGGCAGCAGGCCAGCCGGCGCCCGCGCCTGCGAACCATGGCAAGCCCTCCTGCTGCCACCAGACCGCTGATGATCCGCCTCCACCCACCAGCCAAGCCCAGTTCGAGACGGTCGGTCTGCCGCCGACCTGGCCGCGCCAGGTGGTGGCCCTGCTGGCGCTGACGCCGCGCCATGAGCCTGCGCCCGCCGGCGGCTGCGAAACGAACCGCTATCCCGACTGGCCACCCTGCTTTCTGCGCTGGGGTGCCTTCCTGACGTGACCAGCGATGGCGATGGCATGCCCCCCCAGGGGTGGCATGCCCGGCAGTATGTGCCCACGCCATCATCCAGCCATCGGCCACCGGTGGACCAGCACGTCAGGAGATCATGTGCCTGTAATCATCGCCATCGTGTCGCTGTGCCTATGCGTACGCGGGTGGAGCGCCGATCCGCCATCCCCTGCTGCGGGCGCGACCGCGACCGCCGTCTTGGCGTTCGCGCAGGCGGTCGACCAGGCACCCCTGGTGCGCTCGACGCGCCTGCGGCTGCTTGCCGCCCGCGCCCAGCGCATCGCCGCGGGGGCGTTCGATGATCCCCAGCTCTCGGTCAATCCCGAGCACGACCCGGCCC
>PLEW01000250.1 GCA_003136555.1 Planctomycetota bacterium
CCACGGAGGCCGGGACATCACCCGCTGGTGCGTGGCGGGTGCCTGGATGGCCATGTCCCTGTCGATCCTGCTGACCCAGGGGAGTGGCAATGCCTTCATCTACTTCCAGTTCTGAGCACCCGACGATCCGCGTCGTCCCCGACCATCCGTGGGGGCGGCTGACGCTGATCGTGGCGATCGGCGTGGCGCTGGCCGTCTCCGGGTGGGAATGGCATTGCCGTGCACGCGGCTATGAGCCGGGGCTCGACGACACCTCCGATCTGTGGGTCGAGGCGCGCAGGTCGGTGCAGAGCGATTCGACGGTGATCATCGGCTCCTCGCGCTCGCTCTTCGATCTCGATCTCGACCTCCTGGAGAAGGGCCTGGGGCGGCGGCCGGTGCAGCTGGCCCTGGTCGGCAGCTGCGCCTACCCGATGCTCCGCCATCTTGCCGACGACCCCACCTTCCATGGCACGGTGATCTGCGACATCGTTCCCAGCCTGCTCCTGGTGCCGTCCATGGCGCCACCCTACAAGAACGCCGAGAAGGCGATCAGGCGCTACCAGACCCAGACCTGGGCGCAAAGGTCCGGGCAGCTGCTGTCGCTGCCGCTGGAATACACCTTCGGCGCCATGCAGCAGGACGATCTGACCCTATCCGCGCTGCTCCGCGATCTGCCCATACCCGACCGGCCCAAGGCCCAGGTCGGCCCGCGGCTGCCGCCCTGCTTCAGCACCATCGATCGCGATCGCCGGACGCGCATGAAGGAGCGGGTGCTCACCGACCAGGTGCTGCGCGACCGGATCAAGTTCGGCTGGCCGCCGCTCTTCACCCCGCCGCCGAAGCCCTCATGGATCCCCGACGCGGCCTACGCCGACTTCATGGGCAAGCTCTTCAACGGCCGCTTCGACGAGATGGCCAAGGCGGTGGCCGACCTGCGCGCCCGCGGAGCGCGGGTGGTCTTCCTGCGCCTGCCGAACTCGGGCGAGCTGCATGAGCTCGAGAGCAGGCTGACGCCGCGGGCGGCGGTGTGGGACCGCCTGATCACCGCGACCGGCTGCCCAGGCGTCCATTTCGAGGACCACGAGGAATTGACCGGCTTCGAGTGCCCGGAGTGGTCGCATCTCTCCGCCGCGGATTCCGTGACCTTCACCACGCGCCTGACCCCGATCCTGGCGGGCCTCCTCGCACCGGCGACGCCGTAGCCGCCTGGCCAGCCGCCAGCCCGGCACGAGAATCACGTATGCCGTCCCTGCCGCATCGCGTGCTGCTCCTGCCAGGACTCGATGGCAGCGGCCGCCTGTCGCAGCGCTTTGCGCGCGCCTGGAACGCTCCGCTCGACCTGGTCGCGTACCGTGACGACCCCACTGCCGATCTCGATGCCTATGCTGAGCAGGTCGAGGAGATTGCCGCCGGTCCCTCCGTCGATCTGATCGCCGAGTCGTTCTCCGGCCCGGTCGCGCTGCGCATCATAGAGCGGGCGCGCATCCAGGTGCGGCGCCTGGTCCTGGTCGCCAGCTTCGCTGCGGTTCCGGTCGCTTCGCCCCTCGCGCTGGCCCACGTCCTGCCACGCGCCCTCCTCACCTCGCTGCCCCGTCCGCGCTGGGCGGTCGCCTGGCTCTTGCTGGGCGGCGTCGGCGATGCGGCGCTCATCGATGAGGCCATAGACGTCGTGCGCGCGCTGCCGCCATCCGTCATGGCAAGTCGTCTCGCGCTGCTTGCCGGGCTGCGTGCACAGCAGCTGACCGGTGGCCCTCCCATCCTGGCGCTGCACGCCATGCGCGACCGCTTGGTGCCGGCCTCAGCGACGGCAGTCATGCAGCGGTCGTTCCCGCAGGTCAGCGTGGTGCCCATCAACGGTCCGCATCTGCTGCTGCAGGCTGAGCCGGCAGCGTGCGCCGACGCCATCCGCTCCTACCTCGGCGATCAGGCGCTGCCAGGGCGCTGAATGGGATCAGCCATGGTTCTGGACGAATCCGAGTGCGGATGAGGATGTGTTCGACGGACGGAGGGGCCGGTCATGTCCGGATGCGCGGGATCACCTGCGAGGGTGCATGGCCGAGTCGGCTCAGGAAGGCCTGTGACAGCGCCGCGCGCGAGGCGAATCCGCTGCGGTGGGCCGCGTCGCCGACCGAGTAGCCGCGGTGGATCAGATGCCGGGCGAGATCGACGCGCTGGGCGAGGATCTCCTGCTTGGGTGAGCGGCCGAAGAGCGACTTGAAGAGGGAGAAGGCCAGCGTGCGGCCGAGGCCGCTGCGCTGTATCAGGTGGTCGACATCCAGGTGCTCATGCAGGTGCCACCACAGGAAGCGCGCCATGTCGAGCAGCTCCCGACGACGCCAGTCGATGGCATCCACCCGTTCAGCGATGATGCCATGCAGCATCTCGTCGATCAGGCGCAGGCGCTCCGCCGGACGATCCTCGTCGATCAGGGTGGTGAGCAGGGTGCGGTAGGGCTGCCCGGGGATGGCCCCCCACTGCTCCACCTCCTCTTCATTGAAGATCAGATCGCAGCGGTCGGCGATGAAGCCGAGCGAGAAGGCGATCGCACCGCTGCGCGTCGCCAGATGGCGATGCCAGCAGCCAGGCG
>PLEW01000153.1 GCA_003136555.1 Planctomycetota bacterium
TGACCTACGGCGACGGCGTGGCCAACGTCGACGAGGACCGCCCGGAAGGAGCGCGGGTCACGGTAGCGCCACATCGCGCGGGCCACATTTGAGGTGAAAAGCACAACGGCGAGGGGCGGTCGGTCATGCTTGACAAAGAGGTCGAACGTTGCATGCGCGAGCTGGGCGGAGTGGTCGCCGACACGNNCCCTGAGGCAGTCCGGACATGGTCAGGGCCGCCACATAGACCTCGGTCGGATGGCGCGCGCCGCCGGACGGGATGCTCTTGAGCACACATCGGGCGTCACCGGCTGCGATGAGGTGCGCGCGCTCGCCGAAACACACGTCGAGCAGCAGCCCGAGGCCCGCGATGCCGGTCCGATCCTCCTCGCTCATCTGCGCCAGCCGGTCGTCCGGGGATTCCCGCACGCCCAGCCGCTCCAGCTNNTGCACCTGCGCAGCGGCCGCACGGGTGAGGTACTCCGATGGGGCCGGCGATTGCTCGCGGTAGATGTCCATCCGCCCGGCGTCGGTCGCCCAGGCGCCGCGGCTGTCCATCTGAACAAACGGATAGTCGCGCGTGGCCGAATGATATGTGGCCGCCTCACGCCAGCCCAGCCGTTCCCACCAGCCGTCGGCGGGCTCGTCGGAGGCATCGATGAACACGCCGGCATCGCAGAATGCACTCCACAGGGCGTCGTGGTGGCTGTCATCAACGCTAGANNTCTGGCTCGGTCGAACTCTCCGGGCAACAGAGCCAGCGCCGAAAGGGCGAGCGGATGGTTAAAAACCAGCGGCGCCCGCGACGCGGACACCTGAGCGACCAGCCGCCTTGCCTCACCCACCGGCGCTGTATGAATCAGTAGCGCCGGATGAAGGCGCGCCGTGGTGTTCACCCCAAGCTCACCAACAGCTCAGGATCCGGCCGGGAAGCTCAGACCGTCCGCGGCTCAACGGTCTCCTGGTCCACCGGGTTGGCCTCCGTGAACTCGATCGGATGCGCGCTCTGGTTCAAGGCGGGGAGCACGGCCTCCTCGGGGGCGAACAGCATCAGCGGCGCCGGAGTGGCTATCAGCGGCGGGAGCGCCAAGGTCTCCATCAGCGGTTCATCGGTCGAACACAACAGTTGAGCCGGAGCCGATGATCCTCGCCAATGCCCATCCTGTGGCCGCTGCGCTCACGGTGGCGGCTGTTCCGGGCTATCCCCGGGAACGCTTCGGCATGCTGGTGGCGAAGGCCACCTATCAGCTGCGTGCTGGCCGCTGCGAACTCGATCCGGCACGCTCCCATCCCATCTACGCCAGCGACCTCGAGACGCCGCTGGGCATCCTCCCGCGCGATGACCTGCCGCGCAGCGACCCGGCCTTCGAGGTGATCCTCCTCGGCCAGGCCCATGCCCCCGGTGGCACCGCCTGCGAACGGATGACCGTGTCCCTGAGCGTCGGCGAGGCCAGGCGCGACCTCCAGGTCGTCGGCGATCGCCGCTGGGAGAGCCATCTGCTGCGGCGGCGTCCGAGCGCTCCCACGCCATTCCTGACCATGCCGCTCACCTGGCAGCGCGCATTCGGAGGAAGCTCCCGGATCGAGATCGATCGCGAGTCCTTCGTCGACGTGTGCGATGTGCGCAATCCGGCCGGACGCGGCTTCGACCATGCGCGTGAGGCCGCCAGCCTTGGCCGGCACCTGCGCTGCCCCAAGGGCTATCCGCACTTCAGCCAGGAGCGGGCGCTGGCGAACCTTGAGGCCGGCGGGGCTGCGGTGAGGAGCTGGGATGATGCACCGGTGCCCAGCTGCTGGGCGACCATGCCGATGACCTCAGCGATGCATGGCATGCGCATACCGTCAGAGCCCGGCAAGCCGGAGGCAGGTCCCGGACTGCTTCACCGCGCCCATCCGGACTGGGTGCTGGCGCAGCCTCCGGCGAGCGGTGCGCAGGTGACCCTCGCCGGCGCCTCCAGCGATGGACGCATCAGCTTCTCCCTGCCGAACGCGCAGGTGGCCATCGACGTGACCGCCGGCGGCCGATCGATCAGCGTGACGGCGACGCCGCAGATGCTGGTGCTGCTGCCGGAGGAGCGCGCCTTCTACCTCGTCCATCGCGCCTTCTTCACCGTACCCCCTCCCTCGGGGGATGATCGAGCGGCCCGGCTGCGGCTGATAGATGGAGTGCATGCGTCATGATGGTCAACGTCAACATCATCACCGACTTCTCCTTCGGCTTCCTCACGCACAAGCTCATCCCGCCCCCCCCGGCACCGCCCATCCCCGCCACCATGTCCATCGAGATGCCGGCGACCTTCATGTGGACGCTCGGCTTCCTGATGAACCAGAACAAGTTCAGCAATGGCGCCAAGCCGGTGACGCACAAGGGGGTGTGGATCGCGCTGGACGGCCATGATTGCGGCATGGCCATCCCTGACATGACCATCCCCCCGGCGCCGAACCTGAACTACCCGCTGTGCTGGCCGTTCTCCAGCCGCAAGCCGACCTTCTCCGCCAGCACGGTGAAGATGAACGGCACTGCGGTGGCCTGCGCCCAGTGGATCGGGCTGCCGCCCCTGCCGATGATGACCTGCGGCGATCCCATCGGCGCCCCGGTGTGCTGGTCGGCGCTCAGCGTCACCAACACCGTAGCCGTCGGCATGAGCTTCGCCGATCTCGCAGCCGGCATCATAAATGCCGCCGCCTCGATGGTCACCGACTACATCTTCTCGAAGCTGCCGTTCGACAAGCTCGGCATCGGCCAGCTGGGGGAGGCGGTGCTGAGCAATTCCCTCAAGGGGCTCTCGCCGGTCTCCATCCTGGCCGGCTTCGCCAGCAGCGCGCTGACCGGCAATGCCACCTTCGCAGTCTCGATCGGGCTGCCTTTCGCGGGCTTCAATGCCTCGTTCACTCCCAATCCGAGCGCCGGCTCCCCCAGCGTGGTGGCCGGCGGCGCCATGCCTTTCATCAAGGGCAGCAGCAATGCCCAGGGCCAGGCGGCGGGGATCCCGGTCGTCCTATGAGCCGCACCGCCGCACGCGAAGGCTACGATGCCGAGGTCCTGCTGATGCCGCAGCGTGGCGAGTGCACGCACGCCCACGCGCTCTTCAAGCTCACCTATGCGATGGAATGCGGGGCATGCCGCCGCGTCCCCGCCGAGCCGCTGCTGCACGATTGGCGATCGCCCGATCTCGACCGGACCAAGCTCGGCGGCAGCGATTTCTGGCTGCACAAGCCCTTCACCGACATCGTGGTCCAGGGTTCGGCTTTCGCCCCAGACGGTCGTCCAGTCGAATCCATGCAGATCGGCATCGAGCTGGGCAAGGCGCACAAGGACGTCCTGGTCACCGGCCGCCGCGATATCGCTTGGAGCGGCGGACGGCCGCATCTCAGCCGGCCGCAGCCCTTCGACTCGATGCCGATCACCTGGCAGAACGCCTATGGCGGCATCGACTGGCGCGTCGCCGTGCCCGGGGCCGATGCCTGCGCGGCGAGCGGCATCCCCGAGCTCGCCCTGCGCACCCGCCTGGATCATCCCGGCATGTACCCGCGCAACCCCTTCGGCACCGGCTACCTGGTCGTGCCTGGCGAGGTGCCCGGACTGACCGCTCCGACGATCGAGGATCCCGTCGACAGGCTCACCGACGATCGGCTGATCACCGGCGATCCGACCCGCTGGTGGCGCCAGCCGCTCCCCTGGTGCCTGGACTGGACCAGTCCGATCATGTTCCCCCGGGCCTGCTGGTTCTCACCCGAGGTCGATCCATGGTTCCCGGCCCCCGATGACGCCACCCTGCCCGAAGTCGCACGCAGTGTCATCAGCGCCGGCTTTAGCCGCACCCGCTGCCCGGATGGCGGGGTGGACCCGCGCTTCTTCCAGGGCGCCAGCGCTGGGCTGGTGGTCGGCCGGCTCGCCGGCGGCCAGCTCATGACCATCACCGGCATGCATCCGGAGCACCATCGCCTCCAGGTCGTGCTGCCGGCCACCCAGGCCGAGATCACCTTCACCATCGAGGGTCGGCAGGTGCTCCAGCCCGCCAGGTTGCACCACCTGGTGTGCCGCCCCAATGACTTGCGCCTGACCCTGGTCTTCGCCGCCGAGGCCGCCCTCCCCCGCCCGTTCATTCCGGGCATCCATCGCCACATCCCCGTCAGCGCCTCGTTCAACGGCGACCATCCGGTCCCCTATCTCGCGCCCGTGCCCGTGAACGACCGCGTCGCCGCCGCCCAGGCGGCCAGCACGGCAACCAAGGATGGTCCATGAATCGGCATCCCGAGGGCACCGCCGCCAGCGCCGACGCGCTGCCAACCGAGCCCGCTGCCGGCGGACTGGTCGATCTCATCGCCGCCGAGACCCAGTTCCTCGGCGCGGCGGGGCAGCCCAGCATCGGGCTGTGCATCGACGAGCGCCATCCGACCTTCAGCGGCCGGGTGCTGATCAGGCTCGGCGCCCCGGGGCGTGAGCGCGATGTCTGGCTGGCCACCCTGGCGCATGTGCCGGTGCGCCGGGATGACCGCGTGCTGGTGATCCAGCCCGCCAACTGGCCTGAGGGCCTAGTCCTCGGTGTGGTCGATGGCCTGCGCCCGCGTTCGCCAGTGCTCGCTGCCGCAGGCGTGCTGGCGCTCAAGGACGATGAGGTGATCGAAGTACGCGATGCCCAGGGAGCGCCGCTCCTCGCCATCCTGCCCAGCCCGCAGGGGCCGGTGCTCAAGCTTGCGCACCGCGATCAGCGCATCGAGGTCGACGGCACGCTGGCGATCGCCGCCGATGCGCTGGCATTCACCAGCCGCGGTGCGATCACCCTCGCTGCCGGCGGGGACGTCACCGTCAGCGGCGAGCAGATCGCCCTCAATTAGACGTGACGATGCGCTCGGGGAGCATGAATCGCACCCGATACACCCGCTCGCCCCTTCCGCCCAGGCGCGCCCCGAGGGCGAGCGCACGGCCGTCCTTGCCCAGATGGGTGGCAGGAAGCTCACCGACCTCGATCACCAGCTCGACCTGGCAGTCCAGGCGATCGGCATTGAGGCGGGCGAGCAGGGCGACGAGCTGGCCATGGCGGATGCCGCCCGGCAGCACATGGGTGAGCTCGGAGGCTTGCACCGGGCCAAGGGACACGCGGAAGGCAGTGGTGCGATTGAAGATCGCCCGCCCGACCACGCTGTCGCGGCCCAGGCGGCCGGACCGCCTGAGGCGTGTGCGCGACTCCTCGGGGATCGTCGTCCAGCGCGCCAGGCATTCCTCGATCGCGACCGGCATGCCGAGATGCTGGGACAGCACCCGCGCCACCACCCCGGCCGGCGGGGCGGTGCGGCTCAGCGCCCCCGCGTGGGTGAGCACTTGCTCGAGCGGCAGGGCGCTGGTCGCGGCCGTGCCGGCGTCGAGCGCCAGCGCCAGCCAGCCGCTCAGGCGCCTGGTCTCCTCGCGACCGGCTTCCGGATGGTGCTTGGCCCACGAGCGGTAGGCCAGCGACACCAGGCGGTGATGGAACAGGTCGAGGAATCCCCGCGTCAGGCCATCCCGCTCGCGCCCGAGCAGCTGCTCGGTGAAATACGCCGGCAACGGCGAGCTCGGTCCGTACAGGCCGAGGAAGGAGATGGTGAATTCCCAGCGGCGCGACCCCCCCTCCGCCGCTGGCGGCCGGGCCTCGACCAGATCGCTGCCCGGAAAGCCCAGGCTCAGCTCGGCGCGGAAGCGCAGCACCTCGTGCTCGACCGGTCCCTGATAGCCGATCGGCACCGCCTGCGGCTCCGCCTCCTGGACCAGACGCACCGCCTGGAAGACATGGTAGCTGGGAGCCTCCTCGGCGAGCCGATCGAGCACGCTCATACGACCACCCGATCGCCGAGGCGGGCCGGGAAAGCGAAGACCTCGCCATGGCGGACGCCGCGTACGCTGAAGACGCTGAAGGAGTTCATGCTCACGGTCGCGGCGAACAGGCGATCGAGGATGGCGGCGAGCAGGTACATCTCGCCGGCTCCGCCGAGATGATCCTCATTGACCGAGAGCTCGATGCTGATCCCGCGCACCGGAGCGCCGCCGAGCATGCGGGTGGCCGGTTTCAGGGCTACCGCCACCAGGCTGTCGATCATGCGGCGATGCAGCTGGCCGGCCTGGTGGTCGCTCGCGGCACGCAGGTTGTAGAGCTCCAGGGTGCGCTTCAGGGAGCCGAGATCGGCGAGCGATAGATGGGTGAGCGCCAGCTGGGAGAGGAAGCGCCAGGGCAGATCGCCATCGAGCGGCGGACTGAGCGATGCCGTCGGCTGGGTCAGGTTGCGGAAGCGCGCGAAGGCAGGTGACCCGGTGGCCGGTTGGCTGATATCCCCGGGAGCCAGGCTGCTGGGCAGGTGGCGGTTGGTGCAGGTCAGGGTGATGGCGAGGGTCTCGCTATCGACGCCAGGCGGCGACCCGGCCAGGCTGAGGTAGGTGTCATTGCCGTGCCCGATGGGGGATGGCCTGCGCCGCTCGACATAGAAGCCGCCCTCGAGCTGCTGCGGGCGGGTGAGGTTCAGGTAGGGCCGATAGGGCTTGGGCTGCTGAGCGCCGCGCACCAGGCCCACCACCGAGGTCACCCGCGCGATCTCGAAGTGGGCCAGATTGGCGCCTGCCGGTCGGACATGGAACTCGGTACGCTCGGGGGTGATGCGGATCGGATCGGCCTGGTGGGTGAAGAGATTCACCGCCGGGGTGCAGTTGAGCTGCAGATTCGCCGCCGATACCGGCGGCATGTTCTCGGGCAAGCGGGCGAAGCGGATGTCCAGCTCGAATTGGCCGCCGCGGATCAGCTCGTCGGCCGCCTCCAAGCCGACGATGTCGACGAACATGAACTTCGCCGGGAAGGCGAAGTACTCGTGCAGGATGCGCTGGCCGGTGACGCTTGCCGGTATGCCTGGGGTCAGATCCTCGTCCTGGCCGTAGCCGACCTCCCGGATCGCCGGCTGCGCGAGGGTGAGGCTGCGGTCGCCCGCGCGCACGGTGATGCGGTCGCAGTAGCGCTGCAGGCTCAGATGCAATGCATGCGCGACCACCGCATCCCCGGCGAGATGCAGGCGCAGGGTCTTCAACGCCAGGGTGCCGGCAGCCTGGGGATCGACCAGCTGGAAGGCGATCCGCAGTCCTGCCGGGGTGCCCTGGCTGAGGGCGGCAGCGGTGATCCGCAGCGGCACCAGGTCGACATCGTAGGAGGTATGGAAGCGGCAGCGCACGCCATCGACCGGTACGGAATCCAGCGGGGTCGCGCGGGCGATGACGTGCGCCTCGCGGGCGAACTGCGGCAGCGCCTCGAATTGGATCACCGCCATCGCCGGCAGGGGCTGCAGGTAGTGCGGGAAGAAGGTGGCCAGCAGGGTCTGGGTGAGCTCGGGCAGCTCATCGTCGATCTTCTCGCGTAGCCTCCCGCTGATGAAGGCGAAGCCCTCGAGCATGCGTTCGACGCCGGGGTCGGATCCCGGTTCGGCGAGGAAAGGCGCGGCCTCCGGGTAGTTCCGCGCGAACTCGCGGCCGAGGTCGCGGAGATAGAGCAGCTCGTCTTGATAGTACTTGTTGAACATCTGCTAGGCCTGCATCTGCCATTTGCCGAGGTGGTCAACCCTGGTCTCGAAGCTCAGCGCCCGCTTCTGCCCGTTGATGACCAGCTGGGCATTGACCTGGAAGTGCACCACCAGCTGCTCGCCCTCCACATCCACGTGGCTGACCTCGATGTCGCGCAAGCGCGGTTCGTAGCGGCGGATGCAGTCGGCGATGGTCCGCTGCAGCTCGGCGACCGACGCGGGGTAGTTCTGCCGCATTTCATTGGCGGCAGGGGTGCCCAGATCCATCTGCGCCGGCGCCGACCCGCGCCTGGTGGAGAGGACATCGTTGAGATTGGCGAGGATCGACTGCCTGAGCTCGGCCTGGTCATTGCCGCTCGAGCGCGCCGAGCGCTCGCCGAGTTCAGCGCGCGTGAGGCGTTCGAGCAAGGTGGTTGTATGGTGCACCGATCACATCTCCCCACGGGCGGTCTGCGACCCCCGTGCTTCGAGGTTAGCGCCTTCCCATGCTGCGCCTACCGCGCGTCCGCGCTAGGCGCGGCACCGGCATCCGGCGCCTGCTCAGCCGCACCCGAGGCCGGGGTGGTGAGACGGGCCGGTCGCCCATCACTTCGGCGCTGGCGGAGGCGGAGGGGGCGTCGAGCTCTCCGGCGCACCTTGGGGCGGGGGGGGCGGCGGCGCCGTCGTAGCGCCGGCAGGCGGCTGCGAGGGTGGTGGCGGAGGGGGCACCGACCCTGCGCCAGCCGGTGGCTGGGATGGCGGCGGAGGCGGGGGCGTACCGGACGGTGGCTGAGGCGGCAGGGCGGGGATGGAATTCTCCGCACCGCTGGCCAGGATGTGCACGCCTCTGCGGTCGATGTTGATGGCGATCTGCTGCCCAGGAGTGGCTGGCGGCGTCACGAATCCGAGCACCATCTCACCGCGCTCGCCGCCCTCGGCTCGCAGGGTCAGGGTCAGGCGATGCCCAGGGCGGATCGCGACCGTGGAGGTCTGCACCCCGGGCTTCAAGGGCCAGTACCACAGGGACTCATCGCTCGGGCTATCGCCGGCCAGCAGGTAGGCGCGGATATGCGGCTGATGCTCCTCCCAGACCACCCTGGAGGTGTAGACCACGTAGCCGGGGTAGTAGACCGGCTCGCGGATGACGCGCCGTTCGCGGACGATGACCGGGGTATAGGCACCCTGGGGCTCGAGGGCGCGGAAGACCCCCTCATGATAGGACACCGTGACGGTGACGGGAATGCCACCCGAGTCGGCGTCGAATTCCGCCTCATCGCGATCATGGCAGCCGCTCACGGCGACCGCCGCGGTCAAGACGGCGGCGCAGCAGGAGCGCAGTAAGGTCCGCGGCGTCGGCCGGTTGGGTTGACCGGTCGTGGCAGCGGACTGGTTCGATCCATTGGTGGCTGTCATCATGGCGTCTCCCTGGTGTCTAAGCAGCACGCTGGCGCAGGGCAGGCGCGCCCTGGCCATAGATGCTGGCTGAGGGCCGCGATCGCATCCGGGGGATTGTTGCGATCAAGCATAACTTCGCCCACATCCGGCGGGCACCTGTCCTGGCGTGAACCGCGGCAAGCTGCCGGGACGGGCCGAGGCCGCCCTCAAAGCGGGGGGCGGCGGGCCGGATGCGGCCGGCGATCGTGCCGCTCGAGGTCATCAGGCAGGTCAGGCAATACGTTGTGGATTGCCATTGCGCGTGTTTGCGCCAGGCATTCCAATGCCTGTGGTTGCTGGACGCTGAGCACCGCCTGTGGAGGTTGTCCGTCATGTTCCAGACAGGGAGTGTCCGTAAGCTGCTGCTGCCGAGCGTCGTCATCCACAGCCGACGGTATCGGCTCGCCTTACCTCTGGAGAACCGTGTATGCGCCTGATCCTCCTGGCGATCATCTGCGTGCTGGGCCTGAGCTCCTGCGCACCGCCGGACAACGAGGCCGGAGCCAGCACCTCAGACCTGATCCTGGAAGGCGATGTCAGCTCGGATCCCGAGCCGGCGACGGGCGGCGTGGCGGAGAACATCACCTTCAACGTCGCCAATGTCTCGAGCGCGGGAACCACCTACTCCAATGTCCCGTACACGGTCACGCTGTATGATGCCAGCACCCAGATCACCACCACCAACTATCTCGTCGGCACCATTGCGACCATAGCGGCCGGTACCACCGTGAGCACCACCTTCAGCGATACCCAGGCCGTCTCCGGCACCGTCGTCTACACCATCATCCTCGATCCGAACAACACCACCAACGCCGTCCAGTCGCCCGGCATGACGTCGTATACACTCGTCTGGACGGCTGGCGTCAATGGCTGATGCCCGCCAACCTGCGCTGGTGATCCCGCCAGCCTGCACTGGTGATACCGGAGCGCTGGTGTTGTGGCGGAGATGAAGCTGACCGCCGGACCAGGCCCGCGGGCCTGGTTCACAGCGAGGTGGAGTCCGGCAGGCGGGTGAGCTTGAAGGCGATATGGTGGACGAAGGGCGGTGGCGTCAGAGCCAGGCGGCCGCCCAGATGGTTGCAGCGCTCGGTCGCGATCAGCACGCCGCGCCGGGCATCCCACCATTCCACCTTGCACAGCCCGGCCGGGACATCGGTGCCGATCAGGACCTCGGCGTGCTCGTGCGCCACCTTCCCCAGACCGTTCTCGACCCAGGCGTTGTCGGCGAGGTAGCCGATCAGATGTCCGGGCTTGGCCCAGGCGCGCGCCCACAGGACGCCGGCCGAACTGGTCGCCGAGAGCGCCACCGCATGGGCGTCGCTGCCGCGCAGATCCTCGTCCTTGATGAAGGCGGCGATGGCCGCGAAGGAGTTCCAGCGCTCACCCTGATCGACCCATTCGAACCACCACAGCATCGGCGATCCGCCATGCCCGGCCATCAGCGCCGCCCAGGCGGCAAGCTCCAGCTCGGCGCTCAGCGCCTCGGGCGTCGCCCCCTGTGGGGAGCCGCCATACTCGGTCACCAGCAGCGGCTTGTTGAAGCCTCCCAGGCCATCGACGGGATCCTGCAGGCTGTTGTACAGCAGGTCGGCCAGGCCCTCGCCCACCGCCTCCCGCCGCCGGTTGAGGTAGGCATCGATGCAGATGTAGTCGAGTCCCGGCAGCGCGACGATGTCGAATTCCGGCTGGCGGTAGTCGCCGGACCAGTGCGTGGTCACGCCATGGCCATAGGAGTCGAGCGCATGCCAGCGCGCCGCCGCACGCTCGTGCCAGTTCAGCAGGTCGTTGTGGCGATCCTCGTCGCTCACCTGGTTGCCACCGGCATCCGGGCCCCGCCGGCGGCCCATCTCCCCGGCCGCGGTGAGGTTGATCTCCGACCACATCTTCCATCCGAGCACGGCAGGATGGTCGGCATAGCGTCCTATGATGTAGCGCCTGAGCGACTCCTGGTCGGCAAAGGCGATCGGGCTGGTGAAGACCTGCAGCGGATCGCTCAGCGGCCCGCCGATGGTGGCGTTCAGCGGATTGTCCTTCCACTCCCGATCCGAATTCGGCGAGGCCTGGCCGTGGTTGTTGAGCACGAGGTTGACGCGCACGCCGACCGCCCAGGCGGCATCGAGGATGGCATCCAGCCGCTCGGCATTGGCGTCGTTGTAGCGCCCGACCCCGGCGAAGCCCGGCCATTCGCGCCGCCATTCCAGCGCCAGGTTCCAGCTCGACATCCAGATCTCGACCGCAGTCCCACCGCCGGCGGCGAAGCGCCGCAGGCGCGGGATGTAGGTCAGGCTCCCGCGATCGGGAGTCAGCACCGTGCCCAGGCGCTCCTGGCTGCGCAGGTCGTAGGCGGAATTGAGGTTCAGGCCGATCGGCCAGTAGAATTTGCCATCGACCGAGAAGAAGCGCGGGTCCCTGGCATCGGTGTGCACATAGCCATCCCAATGCGCGCCGGAGACCTCGAGGTCGGGCAGCGTGACAGTGACATACGCCCCCTGGGCGCCATGCCAATGCGCCTCCAGGCGCACCTGGTAGCGGCCGGGCTCGCGCGGACGGTAGCGCACCACGAAGCGCCCCGGGCCTGANNCGCGGTCGCCGCGATCGCTCAGGAGCATGGGCTGATCGTAGAAGGCCGGGATGCGCTGGATCACGCCATCGGTGCCTTCGAAGACGGCATCGAGCGCGAACTGGCGCGAGTCGTAGGGATTGCTGGGCAGCGGCTGCGGCAGGAGCGAGAGCGACCAGCGTTCGCCGGTGGTGCCATGGCTGAGCGATGCGTCATCATCGAAATTCTGCAGCACCAGGTCGGTCAGGCGGCCCGGCTCGGCATCGGCCTTCGGCGGCGTGCCCGGGCTGGTGCGATGCAGCGGGACCACGCTCAGGTGCTCGACCTTGATCGCCACCCGGCTGGTCGATGCCGACCAGAAGTACAATCCCGCACGTGAGATCATGGCGGCCTCGACCGGGGTCCAGCGCGCACGGTCCGGCTCATCGACCAGCTGCGCATCGCTGGTGAAGGCGAATTCCAGGGCATGGCTCCCCTTCTCGAGCGTGCCGGGCTGGCATTGCTGGAACCAGCGCCCATGGCGATCGGAGACGAAGGCCCCGACCCCCAGATCCGCCGGTGCGTTATCCGGGACCACCACGGTCGCCCGGAGCACGAGATCGCCGCCCGCCAAGGGGCCGGGAGCCGGGACGATCGTCGTCAGCGGAGCCTGCAGCGTGACGTCCATGGCAATGACGGGCTGCAGCGCGCCTGAGGCCATCAGCAGCACGATGCACCAGGCGGCACAGCAGTGGCGGAAGGACGCGCGGGCGGTGGTACGATCGACGTCGGTGGTCATCAGCGGCACGGGGGTGAGCGGTGGTCGGTCCGAGCCGCCACACGGTGGGGTGATCATAGGATGCTATTGGATTTACCACACGATATCCCAGGTGTTTACGGATATCAGTGTGTAACGCCTCCGTCACCGGAACGTCATCTTGAACGCCACCGCCCATGCCCCTCGCCAGCACGGGAAGCAGCCGCATTTGGCCTCACCGACGGCGCGCCGGAGCTGCGCGCCTCAGCGCAGCCGCCGTGGCCGTCCTGGAACTGCTGCCAGCGGAGCGACCTGGCTGCGGGCCAGCCGTGACCCATGCTCCATATGGCACTACCACAGGGTCATAGGACCGGTCACCGGGTCCACCGGCTGCCCCCCCTGGGCATCCAGGCGCTGGATGAAGCTGATGGTGCCCAGCGGGTTGGGGTTGAACTTGTTGGAGCGGCACCAGCCGGGGTACTGGCTGGCATTGACCGGATAGGTGCGATAGGCCATCCCGTTCTGGAGCTGCCACCACCACTTCGGTTCCTCGAAGCGGAAATCGAGCGGTCGTACGCCGCCCGACCAGCGCACCTCGTACCACAGGCGCACCTCGCTGGCGAGCAGGGCATCGAAGAAGCCGCGGTCATTGTTGAACTGCGCCGCACCATTGGGGGCACCAGGCGCCCCGGTGATGGCTGGCGATGGGGTGAGCACTTCGCCCCAATCGCGGTACCCGAACGTCCCCCCGGCTCCGCAGGTGATGATGAAGGTCGCCTGCGATTTGCGGTAGACACGAAACCAGGCGGTCCCCTGCGAACTCGGCACCGGCTGGGGCACCCCATTGACGAAATCGCTCCAGCTCGGCAGCCCGGCGGGGGTGATCAGCGCATCGCTGACCGTCCCCGGCCAGCCGTTTGCGACTGCCGGCTGGGGATCGGGATTGAGCAGCAGCGGCCGCCCGTAGCGCGGGTCGCCGCTCTGGGCCGGATCGCTCAGGATGGGATTGTAGGCGACCGTGGCCTTGATCGCATAGGGCGGGCGGGTCCAGCGGTACATCGGGCAGATGACGATGCCACCCACATCAGGCCAGGTCCCCTTCTGCGCGACCACCGAATTCATCAGCTGATCGAACGGCCCGTGATCGCCCTGCGACGAGGTGAGATCGGCGCTGCGCACGTCGATCCAGCCATAGCCCTCGCGTACCTGGAGCTCGCCGCCCTGGCCGCTGGTCATGCCTACGCCGGCGCTCGCCGGCGCGAGCGCCTGCGCCCGGCTGGGACCATAGCCGAGGCGCCCGGCCTCGAGGATGTAGCAGCAGGCCGCATGCAGCATCAGCCTGGCCTGGGTCTGCTGCGCCACCACCTCGGTCGCATCGGCTCCGGAGCGGATCTTGAGCATGAAGGCGATGGTCAGGCTGGCCAGCAGGGCGCAGAAACCCGCGACGATGATCAGGATGGTGCCCGACCGGCGGCGGGCACGCGCGCAAGCGAGGCTCATTGGACCGGATTCCCATCAAGCAGGCGCATCCGCCTTGCCCCGCGCAGGGTGGTGCCCATGGCGGTGAAGGCCAAGCCGACCTGCTCTCCGCTCACGGGATCGCTGAACCTGACCGTGGCCTGGGTCGAGAAGCGGCACAGGCGCAGATAGCGTCCCACCGACACCGCGATGTCCGGCCAGTTCGCCGGCCGCAGCGGCAGCAGATCGTCGGCCGTCGAAGTGCGCTCGCTGAACAGCGTCATCTCGGCAGGTCCGGTCACCATCGGCGAGACCGTCGAGCCCTGGGTGTACTGCGGCTCGACGAAGCTGGCAGAATTGTTGGTCCCCCATGCCCCCACCGGCATGTCATCGCAGTTCAGCCGCCCGTAGCTGCGGTGGAAGAAGACCAGCTGGTCAGTGGTCAGGGCCGTGCCCTGGCCAGCCGGGGGCGGGTTGGCCGCGATGCCCCGGGCCGAGGTCGCCTGCGTCGACTGCGCCGCAGTGGTGAGCTCATAGCAGTTGTGGTTCACCGGCAGGAGTCCGAAGGCGGTATAGGAGGTGAGGAAGTCCATCGAGTGCGGACACCAGTTGGGACTAAAGGCCTGCAGGTTGTAATAGGGCCGGTTGGGGTAGCCCCAGCTGACGGTCGAGAAGGTCTGGATCAGATAGATCGGCCGCCCGGCGCTGTCCGTGCTGTCGGCCGGGCTGCTGATCCAGCCGCCACCGTTGCCCGGCTCCTGGTGGTACTGGGTGGCATAGCAGTCGATGGCGCAGGCCGGGAGGTATTCCATCATCCCGTACCAGCCGATGGCGTTGGACAGCCCATGGATCTGATTGTAGAGCCAGCCGGGCGTGCCGTGGCGGTAGCCACCGGGTATCGCCTGGAGCGGTGCCACGCCGCCGGTGGCTGTCGGCGGCGGCGGTTCCGCACCGAAGGGCACCATTCCGTACTGCCCTCCGCCATTGCGCGGCTGCCACGCACCCAGGCCACCCCATTTCCCGCCATCGATGAGGACCGGGTTCTCGTTGGGCATGCGGCTGACACCGAAGATCGAGTAGTGCCCGAAGCGCACATCGCTCTCCTGGGTCTCGGCGATGTTGCCCGTCCACCAGGTCAATTCATTGTCAGCCGAGATCGCCCACAGCCGCTCATCGTCCTGCCAGCCATAGCCGAATCCCTGGTCGCTGCCCGCTGCCCATACGGCGGGGAAATTCGCGCCGCCTGATCCGCTCGACTGGCCATTGGCCGCCGAGGGCGAGAATGGCGAGAAGGGCAGGCCGAACAGCAGCGCGTGCCCGGTCGCGGAGGTGATGCCCGGCGGGGCTTCCGATGCGCGCAGGCGCTGCATGCCCGCCCCTCCTTGAGGATCGTCGTACTCCTTCCAGTAGTCCACCTCGTCGAGCGCCTGGCTGATGCCCGAGGCCAGCAGCTCGTTGTTGCGCGACATGCGCTCGGCGATGGTGACCGCCTGCGCAGCCAGGCGCATGCTGGCACTCGCGGTCAGCACGATCGCCGATCCCAGGCCGATGGCGATCATCAGCTCGATGAGGGTGTAGCCGGCGCAAAGCGCCCCTCCTCGCGCACCCCTCACTTGATCTGGCATGGCACCCTCATGTCGTAGTAGTTGAAGCGGGCGACCATCACCGCCCGCAGGCGCACGGACCGCGGCACCGGTCCGCGATCGAGCCTGCCGTTGCCATTGCGGTCGGCGCCGAAGATGCCGGAGAAGATCTGCGGCGGCACCACCCCGCCGGCCCCCGCCGGGGCGGTGGGCGGGCCATAGTCGGGTGGATTGTTCATCGACATCACCCCGGCCTGGGTGGTCATGTCGGTGGCGCTGTTGACATCCATCATCGGCGAGACCAGCGCCGAGATGCTGGCGTTGGTCGCCATCTGGCTGACCGGCGCGGTGAAGAGCATGTTCTTCTCCGGATTGCGGTAGGCATGCACGTAGCTGCCCACCAGCGCCCGGTGGAAGGGGATGGTGTTCTTGTTCCCGCCATTCTCATCGACGGTCTGCTCGATGCCGGTGACGTCGCCCCAGCCGTCGGTGAAGCCCCACATCAGGTCATCCAAGGTCTGGCAGGGCGTCGAATTGCAGTCGAGGCCGCGCCCGTCCGGCCCCGCATTCACCGGCATCACCGCCCCGGGCGAGCTGCGCGGATAGCGGCTGGCATCCACGGGTGCGCTCGGCGCCGTCTCGCAATCCTCGTACGACTGCCAATCGACCGCCCAGAACACCAGTTCGCGATCGCGTTCGCTGGCATCGAACTGGTTGAGCAGGGTGAAATGGGAGAGCGCTCCCGGCGTCGGGCCATCCTCCGAGAAGAATGATTGCGGATTGCCGGGATCGGCGGGCGGCAGGATGGTCTCGGGATAGCTCAACGAGGGGCCGAGGGCGTTGGCGCTGGCGTTGCCCACGGTGCTGATGCCGGTCGGGGTCATGTAGCGCCATTGCTGGGCTTGCGGGATGCCTGATGGAGCGCCCCAGATCGAGCCGGCCAGCGGCGGGCGGAAGAGATCGAGTTCGAACAGGCCGTAGTCCATCATCGTCGCGTGCTCGATCGGCCTCGGCACGGCCCAGTTGTAGGGGTTCTGGGCGGCGAAGCGGAAGTAGAAGTAGCGCGTGTTGCGCACTAGGTTGACGATGTCGCCATGGTGGATGAGGCCGCCGGTGCCGATCGTCATGCCCAAGCCGGGCGGATAGGAGGTTGTGACATCGACACCGGTGGTGAGGTCGGTGGTGGTGGCGCCCATGGCCATGGCGGTGGCCTGGTCGAGCTTGTGCCAGCGCGTCAGGCACATCAGCGCATGGCTGAGATAGTCGAGGGCCAGCACCTGCTTCGCTGCGACGTTGGCCGCCATGCCGTCGAAGGGATAGGCCGCCGGCGGCGGGGTGGCCATCCAGGCGGTGATCTGGCCGGGGCTCAGGCCAGCGGCCCGGGCATAGGCACCGACTGCGGCGATGTAGGCCGCGAGCGCCTGGGCATAGGCCGGCGTCAGATTGGCGGGATAGCCGTTCGCCCCCCCGTCACCCGGTGATGCGGGCAGGCTCGGTCCGGGCAGCGCGGGGGTGGGCGATTGGCCGATCAGCAGATAGTTCCAGAAGGCATTGAAGACCGCCTGGGCCAGTGGGTCGCTGTCAGCGATCGATGCCCAGCAGTAGGTCGCATGGTTGGCGCACCAGACCGATCCGAGCGAGGGATCCTCGGGCATGAAGTCGCTGCTCGGGGGCGTGGTCGAGGTCGGCATGCCGGCGTCCCAGCCGGTGGCGGTGTTGTGCAAGGCATGCAGGGGCGGACCGGGAACGGTGGCGTAGTAGGGCCAACGCTTCATCGGGAATGAGCAGGAGGCGTTGTGCTGGGCATTGCCGGCAACCCCGACGATCAGCTTCTGGAGATCGTTGGGTGGCGCAGCAGCGATGAGGTCCTCGCGCCAGGAATTCGGCACGTTGGGCATGAGGTAGTAGATGTAGCCACCATCATCGAGGATCTGCTTGATCTCGTCGTTGTCGGAATCGAGCCGCTGGGCGATGGTCAGCGGCAGCGGCATCAGGCCATAGCGCTGATTGGAGCACTTCATCTCGAGATCGGGTGCATTGGTCCGCCGGTCGGCATTCACGTCCCAGGGCCCCGGCCCTTCGCTATCGGAGACAATCTGGCTGGCATCGGCATTGCCGTAGACATCGACCAGTTCGTTCGCCACGCAGGACGCATAGAGCCGGAAGCGCTGGGTGGTCAGTTGGCGCAGCCCGACGGGATAGAGCATCACCTCGCTCACCACCCCGAATGAGAGGATGGCGAGGGAGATGGCGATCTCGAAGAGGGTGAAGCCTGCCTGCCGCCAGGGCGCCGCGCGGCTGACCGGCGCGTTGCCCCATCCCGGCACGCGAGCGCCGACTTTCCTGCGCGATTGAGGCGCTGGTCCCGGGTGCTGTGGCATGGTCGATCTCCTACCCAACTGCGCGGCGAGGACGGTGCAGTGGCCCAGACTGGGGCGACCCGGTGCTATTCCGACAAACATTACTCTTATACACATTATGACGTTGGGCAGCGGTGTAACTGGACACCCCAATCGGGAACCGCTTAATGGGCGTTTCCCCACCCATGAATGGCGGCAGGGGAATAATGTGACTTACTATGCATTTTTACCAGTATTTTATGCGTTATAATATGAATGCCGGGCGCCCAGGCCGGGATGGCGCCCAGAATTCATCGGGGAGGGCCTTGGGTGCATTCGGATGCCATGCACATGAACATTTGTAAAATACACATTTATCGGTAAAGGGCGATGGCTCACCGACCTGCGGAGCGAGCCGCAGAGCGGCTGACTGGCGCTGCTTCGCCATATCCACCAGCGCCTTCGCGCTCCATGAAACGGCACTGGTCCAGGCGGGGTTAACAGAAAACTTCGGTGCGCCCGCACAGCGCATGAGCGGGCCGGGGTACCAAGCGCTCAGGCGAACGTGCGCATCGGCTCAATGCATCGTGCCCGCTGGAGCAGCGGCAGAGCGGTCCTGCACGGCAGCCCATCCCCCGGCGGTATGCTCCCGCTGCGCGCAGCGACGGAGGCGCGGCGCGATCTGACCCGCATCACTTCAATGCGTCAGCGACGGCGATGCCCCACGGGCTGGCCCCCACAGCGATGCGGGCGACCTCCTTCTGGGTCGCGACGTCGATCACCGAGACGTTATTCGAAGGCCCATTGGCCGCGTACAGGCGCGTGCCGTCCGGCGAGAAGGCGAGCCCCCAGGGGCGCGCGCCCACCTTGATCGTGGTGATCAGGCGATCGGTGGCGGTATCGATGACCGCGACGAAGCCGCCGCGACCGGTGCTGACGTAGACCTTCTTGCCATCCTGCGCCATCGCCGTCCCCATCGGCCTGACCGATTCGCCACCCTCGAGCTTGAGGGTGGTGGCGACGGCCTGGGTGCGCGTATCGAGGATGTAGACGGTCGCGTTGGTCTCCGAGGCGACATAGGCCTTGGCGCCATCGGGGGTGAACACGGCGCTGCGCGGCCGGCCTCCGGTGGTGATGTGCGCGGCGATGGTTGCATCGCCGAGCTTGATGGCGTAGAGATCGCCAGTTGCCTCGCAGGTGACATAGGCGAAGGTCCCATCGGGGCTTACCGATACGCCCTCGGGCTCCTTGCCGACCGCGATCAGCTGGCTTACCTTCTCCTGCGCCAGGTCGATGATGCTGGCGGTGGCGACGTCCTCGTTGGCGATGATCAGATGCTTGCCATCCAGGCTGAGGGCGAACTGCTCCGGGTCGCTGCCGACCGGAAACTTGTGCGAGAAGGTGAGCTTGGCCGCATCGATCACGCCGATGCCATCGGCGGCCTTGTCGGCCTTGGCCTTGTTCTCGTCATCATCGTCATCGGCAGGCGGCTTGGCCGGCTTGCCGGCCTTGCCCAGCGCACCGGGCGGCGGACCGGTCATCGGCGAACCGCTGAGCGCGACATAAACGGTCCGGCCATCGGGCGTCACGTGGATGCCACGTGGACGTTTTCCTGCGGGGATGGTGGCGATGCATTGGTTGGTCAGGCCATCGATGACGCTCACGTCCCCGGAGCGCTCGTTGGAGACGTAGAGGCGGAACGGAGCGGGGTCGGCGGCACATGCCCCGGCGCCAAGCATGGCAGCCGCCAGCACACCAGCGCAGGGGATGGAACCGAGCAGCACGCGTGGTGGCTTCATGACGGGGATCGTGCCGACCACGCGCTCGAAGACAACCACGCCTGGTCCCGCCGGCACCAGGCGGCTGGCGCGCCGGCGCCCTGCCGTCATCCCGCCGGAGCTGGCCTGGATGATGGCGGAATACCCCCTCGCGCACAGCGACGGGCAGGCATCAGCCATGCTGCACAGCCTGCCACTAGAACCGCGTGTACCCCCTGATAACATTCGTGGTTATGTATACGGGCGCAGCACGCGCACCCGTCTGGAATGACAACCGCAGCACCTCCTGCCACACCTAATGAGGGCGCCCGCCTCCGTGGTCCCCAACCGTCTATGCCCGATGCGCCTTCTCAACTACCGACCGGACCCTTCCTGCTGCGCACGGCCGGCAAGGAGGTCCGTGCGCCGACGCTCAGCGCCGTACGCAAGCTGCTGGTCACCGAATTCGCCGGGCGCAAGCCGGTGGTCATCGATATCGCCAGCGGCAAGCGCATCGTCTTCAAGGACCAGGCCGGCAGTTCCGGGCAGGCCTCCACCACAATCGCCGCCGCGCCCCATGACAGCCCGGGCTTCTTCCTCTCAGCGACCCCCGATATCGAGATCGTCTCCGCCAGCGATGTGGTGATCCCCATGCCGGCGCCGGTGCCGGTGGTCGCACGCCCAGCCCCGACCCCCAAGATCACCAGGCCGCGCTGGGGCGACGCCACGCGCACGCCCGCTCCCACCTCGCGCAAGCCGGCTTCCCCGCAGCTGATCGCCTATGTGGTCGCCGGCATCTTCGTCATCGTGGCAGTGATCCTGCTCGCCACCAATGGACGCCGCACGGCCAGCGAAGCACGCCCCGCGCATCCTGCCCCAGCCATCGCATCCCAGGCCCCGGTGAACGTGCCGGACAGCCGGGCCGTCGATCAGCGCAGCGCTCCGCCTGGCGCCAACCACCCACTGCCGCAGCCGGCGACTCCGGTGGCGAGCCCGCCGAGCGAAGCGGTCGCTGCAGAGCCCGGCGGACCAGGCCTGGTCGCCCACTACCCCTTCGATGACGCCACCAGCATCGGCAAGGACCTCTCGGTTCGCCACCGCGCCCTGCTGTCGATCGGCGGAGCGACCAGCGGCTTCGATCCGGTGATGAGGCGCCAGGTGCTGATCCTGCTCGGCCATAGCGATGTGCGCATGGCGCTGCCGGTAACGCGCGATTTCACCATCGCCGTGTGGGTGACGACCGGAGTGGGCGGCCTGCCCGCCACCAGCGATCCGGCGCTCCGGCAATGGTTCGCCGGCTACGGCCTGGTCGATGCCGACATCGGCGGGCCGCACGCCGATTTCGGCACTGCGATCCTCAACGGACATTTCGCCTTCGGGGTCGGCGATCCCGACACCACCCTGATGTCGAATTCGAGCGTCAGCGACAACAAATGGCACCATCTGGTCGCCTCGCGCGCCAATAGCGGCAGGATGCAGGTCTACGTCGACGGGCTGCAGGAGGCGGTCTGCGATGGCCCCAGCGGCGACCGCAATGCGCCGAAGGAGATGGTGATCGGCCGGCTGTTGTCAGGCGGGAACTTCCTCGTCGCGCGCCTCAGCCACCTGCGCTTCTACGATCGCATGATCACCGATGCCGAGGTCCTCGAGCTCGTCCATGCCGAGGGGCCCGCGCCCTGACGCTCGCGCTGCGGCGGGACAGCCGGTCCGCCGCCAAGCGCTCAGACGCCCTGCTGCGCCGCGGCCTCGATCAGCGCACGCGCCACCAGAGCGGCGCCGATCGCCGCCTCCTCGCAGGGCTCCCGCAGCACCAGCGGCAGGCCGAGCTCGGCTTCGGCCATCGTCCGCAGGAGCGCTGAACGACGCAGGGCATTGCCGCTCGCCATCAGGCGTATGCGGCCGTGCCACGCCGCCGCCGGCAGCATCTCGCGCGCAGTGGCGGCGATGCCGCGCGCCAGGGCGCGGGCGATCTCGCCTATGCGCCCATTGTCGAGGGTGAGGCCGGAGAGGCTGCCGGTCAGCCGGGGATCGTGGCGCTCGCCGGCGAGATGGGGGCGCATGACCAGGCGATCATCGGCCGCCAGACCGAGACGATCCAAGCGCCCCAGGGCCTCGTCCAGCGTTGGCGCCGGCAGGCCGAGATCCTCGATCCACGAGATCGCCCGCTCGGCGAGCCACAGCCATGCCGCCCCGCCGCAGAGCGGTGCGGCCACCAGCACGTCATGCCGGGCATCGAATGGCCGCAGATCGCTCGTCCCGTAGGACGACAGGGCGCCGCGCGGCACCACCGCCGCCAGCTGGCACCCGGTGCCGACGGTGAAGGCCAGTTCGCTGGCCGGGTCGACCAGGGTGGCGCGCAGCGACGCCTGGTTGTCGCCCAAGGGGGCGGCGATGGGAATGCCCGCGCCCAGGCCAAGCTCGCCGGCCGCCTGGCGGCTGAGCTCGCCGATCTTGGCACCATGATCGACGCAGGTGGGCAGGATGCCTGCAGGCACATCGCTGACAGCGAGCAGGCCGCCCCATGCCTGGGCGTCGGTCGGGTCGATGCACGAGCGCCCGGCCGCGCACCAGCGCGCTGCGATGAAGCCGTGGATGGTCGCCGCCATCACCTCGCCTGGCAGCTCACCGCGGCGGGCCAGCCAGCTGAGCGTCGCAATGCCGTAGCCAGCATGGAGCGCGCGGGGATGGCGCAGCGACGGCAGGAAGGCAGGATCCTCCAGGGTCCTGCGATCCTGCCAGGTGATCAGGGCCGAGCGTGCCTGCAGTGCGTCATCGTGCAGGATGACCCCATGCATCTGCCCGGTCAGGCCGATGGCGGCGACCTGCTGCCGGATCGGCTCCGGCACGTCGCGCACCAGCCTGGTGGCGGTGCGGCAGATCAGCTCGCCATCCTGCTCGAAGCGGCCAGGAGCGCCTGGGCGCTGGGCATGATGGAGCATCGACCCGGAGTGCACCGCGGCGCCTGCCTGATCGACCACCGCCACGGCGACCTTGCTGGTGCCGCAATCGACCCCGAGGCTGAGCATCAGAACTCCTCCAGCTCCAGCCCGAGCACTGGCGCGGCGACGCGCAGCTCCGGCAGATGGTCGCCGTAGACGATGGCGGGATGCTCGCGCGATATCCTGCGCACGAAACCGGGCAGGTCGCGGAAGCGCATCAGCACGCTCTTCTCGCAATGCGGCATGCCGGTGTGCCTGGTGGTCTCGATCACCTCGCCCTTGGCGGCGAGCAGGGTGCGACCGTCGAACTTGAGCTCGACTGCGGTCACCGCGCCGGCCGGCATATCGCCATCGACCCCGCAACCGCGGCCGTCGCGCTTGATCTCATAGGTGCCGCCCCAGTCGCGCAGATCGACCTGGCCGCCCGCGACCTCCGGCGAGACCACGCCGGCGAAGCCGCAATGCGCCAGGCGGCCGAGGTTCGGCCATTCATCGGGTCCGAAACGGGAGGGATCGGGCGAGAGCGGGTCGCCGAAATGCGCACCCAGCGCCCCGACGTAGGACACCGGATAGAGGTTGCTCATGGTGCAGGTGCGGCCGGTGAGGTGGGTCATCACCGCCATCGAGGCCAAGCAGCAGAAATCGCCATCGCATGCCGCGACATAGCCTTCTTCGCGTGCCAGCACCTGCGCCAGGCAAGGCACCTGGCGATGGCCCTTCGGGATCAGGTCGCCGAAGCAGTTGACCCCGAAGCCGATGGCGCGCTCGCGCTCGAGGACTTCGCGGATGGCGATCCAGGTCTTGAGCGCCATGTGCAGCCAGGGCTTGCTCACGCCGCGCTCCCGGTAGCGCGAGGAACGCTCATTCCACAGCTCCAGCGCCTCGGCATCCGAGATGGTGGCGATCCGCTCGCGCACCGCCTCGAGATCCTGGACCACCACCTTCAGGCCCAGCGATCTGCCCATGTGCGCACCGGCTGCGTGGGCGTTCCAGGGGAAATTCTGCACGCCGAAGACCACCAGGCTCGCGCCGGTGAGCTGCCGCCGCAGTGCCAGCGAGCGGGCGAGTGCGAGTCCGTGGCGGCGATTCTCGACCAGGTGCACATCGATGCCGAGGGATGCCAGCATATCACGCGCCGACCAGCGCCAGAAGTCGGGCTCGTCATGCTCTGGCAGGCACCAGAACACCACCGGCAGGCCGCGCTCGACCAGCGGTTCGGGGTTGCTGTTCCACACTTCTGTGGGGTAGGCCGGGATCGATAGCGGGAGGATGCCGTCGATATCCTGCCCCAGGCCCCGCACCACGCGCGCCCAATGCTCCTCGCTCTCGACCGCGATCGGGGGGAGGATCTCAGCCACCCCCTTGGTATCCTCGGCCACGCGGGCGGGATCGACCGATGGCACCCCAGGTTTGGCCTGGATGGGCTGGATGCGGGCCAGGGGGCGGACCAGGTGGGTATGAGGGGTGCTGATCAGGTGGCGGAGTGTCATGGGTGACCCTGGGAGCTGGCGGTTGAGCCCCGCACCATCAGGCGCGGGGGGAGGATGAGCCGTTCGGCGCGTGGCGGGGTGGCGGGATCCAAGAGCGCGGCCAGCCTCGTCCCGACACCTTCGGCGACCAGGCGGATGGAGGTGATGCCGGGCATGACATCGACGAATTCGCCCTGATCATCGAAGCCCATCAGGGAGACCGCCTCAGGCACCGCGATCCCGGCCTCGCGCAACGCGAGCAGCGCGCCCAGCGCCATGCGATCGCTGCAGCAGAAGAGCGCCTGCGGCTGCATGCCACTGCGCAGGCGCTCGGCGACCAGGCGGTGACCGCCTGCGACCGTGTAGCCCCCCGGACCCCACTGCTCGACCTCGACCCCCTTGCTGGAGCACGCGGCCAGGAAGCCGGCGCAGCGGGCTTCGCTATGGGGGTCGCCCGCCACGCCCGCCACCAGCGCCAGGTGGCGATGACCGAGCGACAGCAGGTGCTCTGCCGCCAGGCGCCCACCGGCATACTGGTCGGCATCGACCTGGATCGCCGTCAGCGCGGGCATGAAGCGCCCGAGCACCACCGCCTGCACGCCGCCTGCGGTGGCGGCGATGACCAGCTTGGTGGCCGCGCCGTCGTAGCCGAGGTTGACCGGCACCACCAGCGCGCTGGCGCTGAGCACATCCGGGCCAGGCTGGCTGGGATCGGCCGGCATGCGCGTCTCCACCGATGCCAGCCAGCCGCGCTCAGCCAGGGCATCCATCAGCGGATGCACGACGCTGCCGCCCAGGCCGCGCTCCTCCATGCGCACCAGATCCTCGAAATGGACCACATGCAGCCGTGGCGGGCCGCGGCGCCGGGTCGCTCGCTGGTAGCCCTGGGCGGCAGCGGCTGCGCGTACCCGCTCGGCGGTGATGTGGCTGATGCCATAGTCACGATGCCGGCCTCCGAGGATCAGCGACACCGATGCGGTCGAGACGCCGGCAGCGCGTGCGACCGTCGCCAGCGAGGGAGGCTTGGGGGAGCGTGGCATTGACACTTTCTAAAGTTTAGCTAAACATTAGCAAGCCGCAATCGTAGAATGTGCAGCCACTCGTCGTCCGCCGCCACCGCATTCGCCGATAAGGATCGCCCATGAATGTGCGTGCCCTGGTCCTGTTCGCCGCCGTCGCCTGCTCCTGCCTGGCTGCCGAGGATGCCGGCAAAACCAAATGGGGGGCGATGGACTACGGTCCCACCCTCGCCTGTACCCTCCAGGTGGACAAGGAGTACGTGCTGCGCGCGCTGATCGTGCGGCTCGATCCGCAGAAGCAGACCTACCTGTGCTATGATCTTGAGACCATGCGCGTCGCCGCCGTCTGGACGGGCGGCTTCATCGACTACCACGGCGTGGTCTTCAATGGCACCCATCATGAGCAGCCAAAGCCCGCAGGCACCATGCTGATGATCAATCCGCTTGGACCCGGCTGGGCCAGGAACGGCAGCCTGGAGGACCCGCGTCCGCTGGTTCGGGCCGCCTACAATGTCCCCAAGGGCGCCAGCGAGATGACCCGGGAGGGGCAGCCGATGGCCTCCGACTGGGTGCATCTCAACGGCCACTACCTCTACGACCAGCAGGTGGTGCTCTCCTACCGCGTGAATGGCTGCGAGGTGCGCGAACTGCCTTCGGCCGGTGAGGGATCGCTGATCACCCGGACCATTACCATCAGCCCGACCACCATCGAGCAGCGCGTGCAGCTCGCACCCGTGGGCACCATCTGCGCGCTGGTCACGCCGGTCGACGGAGCGGTGCTGGCGCACGATGAGGTCAACCAGTACGTCGTCCTCGCGCCAGCGACAGAGCCGCGCACCTTCGTGGTCTCCGTCGGCCAGGGCTCGCCGCTGGCGAAGGCGATGTCGCTGGAACCGCTCACCAAGGGTGGACCGCTGCGCTGGAACGCCACCATCACCACCCAGGGCACGCTCGGAAACGAGGGCGGCCCCTACGTGGTCGACACGCTCACCGCCCCCGATGACAATCCCTGGAAATCGTGGCTGCGCTTCGGCGGGGTGGATTTCTTCCCCGATGGCAAGAGCGCCGCGATCTGCACCTGGAGCGGTGACGTGTGGATCGTCAGCGGCATCGACGACGGCCTCGGCAAGCTCACCTGGAAGCGCTTCGCCACCGGGCTCTACCAGCCGCTCGGGCTGAAGATCGTCGATGGCCTGATCTACCTGACCTGCCGCGACCACATCACCCGCCTGCACGATCTCAACGGCGATGGCGAGGCCGATTTTTACGAGAACTTCAACAGCGACATGGTGCTCACGCGGCATTTCCATGAATTCGCGCTCGATCTGCAGACCGATGCCGCCGGCAACTTCTATTTCGCCAAGGGCTGCACCCCGGGGCGCGGCGGGCCGAACTTCGATCTGTGGTCGATCCACAACGGCTGCTTCTTCCGCCTCTCCCCCGACGGCAAGGACCTGCATGTGGTGGCGCGCGGATTGCGCGGGCCCAACGGCATCGGCATCGGCCCGCATGGCGAGATGGTGAGCAGCGACAACCAGGGCTCCTGGGTGCCGGTGTGCCCGATCAACCGCATCAAGGAGGGCGCCTTCGTCGGCGTACCGGGCGGCGTGCCTGGGGACGTCAAGCCGACCAAGCGGGACGATCCCATCATCTGGGTACCCTACGACGTCGACAACAGCAGCGGCGGCGAGGTCTGGGTCCCCGACCAGCGCTGGGGAGCCCTGGCCGGTCAGATGCTGCACCTGTCCTACGGCAAATCATGCCTGTTCGAGGTCATGACCCAGGACATCGGCGCCGTCGAGCAGGGCGCGGTGACCAAGTTCCCGCTGTCCTTCGCCACCGGCATCATGCGCTCGCGCTTCAATCCAGGCGATGGGCAGCTCTATGTCTGCGGGCTGCGCGGCTGGCAGACCAACGGCACCAGGGACGGCGCCTTGCAGCGCATACGCTACACCGGCAAGCCGGTGCACATGCCCATCGCCTTCGCCGTCACGCGCGAGGGCATCGAGATCACCTTCACCTGCGCACTCGATAAAACGAGCGCCGAGGACCTGGGCAACTACGCCACCGAGCAGTACAACATCATCTGGAGCGAGAAGTACGGCTCACCGGAGATGTCGGTGATCAATCCGAGCAAGCAGGCCCACGACCCGGTGCCGATCTCGGCAGCGCATCTCAGGCCCGATGGCAAGACCGTGGCCCTCGACATCCCGGGGATCAAGCCGGTCAACTGCATGGTCACCAAGCTGCGCATCATGGCCGCGGACGGCACCGCCATCTCGACCGCGGTCGACAACACCATCAACGTCCTGCCCTGAACCAGCGATCGGCTGCCGGCACGGCGCCATCACACCCGCTCTGCCGGCGATGGGGCCGGCACCGTTGATGCCAGGAACGGATATGCCTGCGCGCCATCGATGCGATGCGGCCCGTCGAATTCGGCGAGCGAGGCCCCCTGGGATGCGCCCGAGCGGGCGTAGATAGCACGCACGCGCGCCATCGCCCTGCGCACCCCGGAGATCGGGAACAGCGGATCACGCTTACCGGCCTCGATGAGCAGCGGGCGTGGCGCCACCAGGCCAGCGAGGTCGCCGACCGTGCCGAAGCGGCCGAGGCCGGGGACGATGTTGCAGGCGCAATGGTGGACGGAGAACAGCGAGTCGCGCCAATCGCAGAGGTAGCCGCTGATCACCAGCGCCCGCACGCGCCGGTCCAAGGCGGCGTGCAGCAGGGACAGCACCCCTCCGCCGGAGATCCCCATCGCTCCCAGGCAGCCGCCATCGAGGTGCTCATGGCGCGACAGCCAATCGACCAGCCGCCTGGCGTCGCGCACGCGCATGCCCAGGACCGTGCCGCCGAGGTGCATGGCCAGGGCGGCGCTCTGCTGGCATGAGGTCGGCGCAGGGGAATCGGCGCGCAGTGGGCGGAAGCGGTTCTGCCGTTCGCCGAAGCAGGCGATCTCCGGGACCGCCACCGCGAAGCCCAGGCGGCAGAGCGCGACGGCGAAATCTCGGTGGTAGCCGGCAGGCCCCCTGCGTTCGCGGCCATCCGCCCTCAGGGCGACCGCATCCTTGGCGCCATCGCCGTGCCCATGGAAGGCGACCACCACCGGGGGTCGCTTGACGCCCTTGGGCAGCAGCACATAGACTGGCATGTCGCTGTGCCTGGAGGTGCGCAGCAGGTGCTTCTCGATGATGTGGTCCGGGCGCTCGGAGCGCGCCAGGAGACGTGACGGTATGCGCGCGGGCCGCCGGTCCTGGAAACCGAGCATGGCGGCCAGCTGCGTCCGCCCCTTCCTGCGCCACGCCCGTGCGGCAGACACACCATCCGCACGGAAGGCCAGCGGCGCGGTGGTGGTGCGGTAGAGCGGCCACAGGACGTCATTGGGTTGCAGATGGATCACCGGCGCCCAGCCCTCCTTCGGCTCCGGCAGTCGAAGGCCGGGAATGCGGAATATCAGCCGACAATCGCCTCCCGCCCGGGAGGCGAGGCACACTCCCGCGGCCAGCGCCCACGACCCCCTGGTGTGCCGCCCCAGCCGGCAAGGAGGGTGCTCCCGGCGGCGTTACGGTGCTTCAGTGCAGCTGGATCCACAGGAACACCGGCGATTCGCTGATGGTCACGCCCACGGCATGGTTCGGCTTGGCGGTGAAGGTGGCGGCGGCCGCCTCCTCGCCGGTGGCCAGCGGCATGCGCTCGGCCTTGACCACCTCGCCAGGCAGCCCGGTCACGATGCCGTCCTCGCTGCGCTGGACTCCGGTCGGCGACCACACCGCCCAGATCACCTTCTTGGGGTCGCTGACGTGCTGGTACTCGTAGATCCGCCGTTCGCCCGCCTGCTCAAGCACCACCTTCGAGAAGCGGTAGTCGCCCAGGGTGCGGTAGAGGTGCCCGACCGCATAGAAGGCCGGCTTGGGCTGGAAGTTGCGGGTCAGCCCGGAGGAGCCATGCAGCTGCGGCTCATCCTTGTCGTCGAAGAAGTAGATGTAGGCACGATCGATGGCCATCTTGGAGAACACCAGGAACGAACGCACCAGCCATTGCGCCATCTGGGTATCGGTGACGCCGACCCAGTTCTTGAAATCGCCGGTCTTCAGGTTGGGCTTGGTGGTCGAATCGTAGCCGAACTCGGTGATCCAGATCTCCTTCTTCGGGGCATTGGCGTTGCGCCAGTCGATGATCGCCTGCGGACGGGTGAGGTAATCGAGGAGCTTGGCATCCTCGGGAAAGCTGCGCCGCCAGGTCGGCCAGTTCTCCACCATCGCATAGGTATGGACGTTGATGACGTCGTAGAGATCCTCGAGCCCCTTGACGCACGATAGCGCCTTCATGTAGCCACCGCTTTTGACCGCATCGGCAGCGCAGGTGACGATGCGCAGCTTGGGATCCCCGGCGCGCACGCCCTTGGCCATGTTCTCGAACATCACCCGGTAGGAGGCATCGTCCCAATTGCCCGGCTCATTGCCGATCTCGACTGCATCGACCAGGTGATTGGCCGATGGGCCGAAGTAGGTGGCGAAGGCCTGCCCATAGGCGAAGGCATCGCGCGGAATGTCCTTCCAGCTCTTCTGCTTGATGCCCTCGAACATCAGGCTGACGTCGGTATCGAAGCCCGACTTGCGCCAGGAGCCGTAGATGTCCTTCCAGCTGACCTGGTTGCGCGCCATCGGGAAGGTGGTCTTGTAATCGCTGTCATCGCCCAGATCCCAGCCCATCGGATGGTAATCGCGCACCAGGCGGCACACCTGCTTGTACAGCTCTGGCTTGAAGCCGATGGTATGCCCGCAGATGCCGATGAAGTCGCGCATCGCCGGATGGCGGATCTCCTCGGCCGCGGCAAGGCCCGTCCCGAGGACGCACGCGCTCGCAATCAGGGTCGCCAGGGTTCGCAGGATGGGTCTCGCGCTCATGGATGGTATGCCTTGGTTTGGTGGAGGTCGTCGGGATCGCTGAGAGAGCGGTGGCGGGGATGGCCGGGCAGCCGGTCAGTGCCTCTTGGCCCGCGTCTGGGCGAACAGCCACGCCCACAGTGCAGGATTGTCATAGGTGCGTGACCAGGAGTCATGGCTGCCGTCCGGGTAGACGGTGAGCACCAGCTGCAGCTGCTTCGCCGGGATGTTCGCCGGCATGGTGCCCTCCTGCCATTGCCACCCCTGCTTGCCCAGCCAGCCGGTCCACGGCTTGTCGGTGTGCATGTAGCCCGTCATGACGCCGCCGTCGGGACCGAGCTTGAGGTCGGCGAGGATGCGATCGAACCATTTCTTGGTGGTGTCGGGGAACTTCACCGTGCCATCGTTGAGGGCGTGGTTGGCCCAGATCGGCAGGCCATGCAGTTTGGTGACATCGCCGGGTCCGGCGGCGCCGCAGATCGGGATGATGGCGGCAAGCTGATCCGGGATGGAAGTGGCCATGCCCCAGGTACCGCCTCCGCCCATCGAGAGGCCGGTGATGTAGACGCGATCCAGATCGATCGGATGGGTGCGGATGATGAAGGCCAGGGTGGCGAGCATCTTCTCATTCTTCCACCACTTGTCTTCGCGTAGGCCTTGCGGCGCGATGACGATCGCCTGCTGCTGGGCGAAGATCGCGCTGAGCTTGTCATGGTTGGCGATGAGCTTGAGCGGGCCGGCGCCCGCGACGCGTGGCAGATCCTTGTTCGAGTCGCCCAATTCCCCCAGGCCATGCAGGAAGAACACCAGCGGGTACTTGGCCTTGGCCGTCGTCGCATAGCCATCGGGCAGGTGCTCGAGATAGCCATAGGGCGCCTCGGTCGAGCCGATGGGATGGATGGTATACGGCTCGGAAGCCGCGGCCGCGCAGCAGGTGCAGGCGGCCAGGAGCAGCAGTACGGCATACCGTGGCATACGGACTTCCTCAGCTGCGACGGCAGCATGCGCTCGCCCTCGATAAGGCCGGCAGACGACCCGGTTCGAGCAGGGCCCTCGATCCTCGCAGAGTATATTGCCGCTGCCCATGAACGTCACCACCTCGTCCGGCCTGGTCGCCCAATGCTGCCGGCACACTCATTCCGGCACCCGCTTGTCGCTGGAAACCCTGGAGCGGCAATGGGATCTGCCTATGCTCCTGGCAGCTGCCCGAGGCTGGCTGCCGCCCATCCCTGGCAGCGCGAGGAAAACCACCGTGACAGACCACCCCACCCGGCCATCTCCTGATCAGGACCGCCCCATGCCCGACGAGGACGAGATCGTGAATGCCGCCCGTGAGGGCTCTGCCGAGGCCTTCACCGCACTGGTGGCGGCCTACCAGGCGCGCGTCCGCGGCTATCTCGCCCGCTGGGTGAGGGATGCGGCGACCGTCGATGATCTGGCGCAGGAGGTGTTCCTGGCCGCGTACAGGAACCTGCGCGGCTTCGATGGCGCGGTTCCGATCGGCGCCTGGTTCGCAGGCATCGCACGCAACCAGGCACTCACCCATCTGCGCAGCCTGCGGCGAAAGCGCGCCCGCGAGGCCGACGCCTTCGCTGCCGCTTTCCAGGACTGGCACCTGCGGGCCTTGGAGAGCGATGGCGACCGCCTCGCCGACCGCCTGACCGAGATCGAGGCCTTGCGTGGCTGCCTCGCCGCGCTGAGCGATGCCCAGCGCGCCCTGGTCGAAGAGCACTACCTCGGCGGACGCACGTACGCCATGATCGCACGAGAGCGCAACCAGGAGCAGGGCGCGGTGCGCATGGCCATGCTGCGGGTGCGGCAGACCCTGCGCGGCTGCCTGGAGCGGCGGCTCGACGGCGGGCTGCCCGCATGAGCCGCAGCACCCTGCTCGAGTGCTGGACCAAGTTTCTCGATGGCGGGGCGCTCTCCAGCGAGGAGCTGGAGGAGCTGCGCGCCTGCCTCGACCAGGATCCGGCGATCCGCCAGGTGCTGCTGGACGATTGGGCGCTCGATGGCCTCCTGCGCTCCCGCGTTCTCGACGAGGAGACCGGTCGCCGTTTCACCGCCGGCATGACCACGCTGCTCGCGGCGCAGGCGGACCAGGGCCGTTTCGCCGAACGGCTGCGGGCGGCCATCGGCCGCTCGCCGCGGGCCCCAGTCGAACGCCGCAGGCGCACCTGGCAACCGCTGGCGCTTGCCGCCGGTTTGCTGGTCACCGTGCTCGGCGCATGGAGCTGGGGCCACGGCTGGCTGGCTGGGCGCGAGGAGGAGCCCACCATCGCCGGCAACCACCAGACAGTGCACCCGGGCGATGTCCTGCATCTCGAACCGCAGGTCGAACTGGTCTGGCGTGATGGCACGCGCGCGGTGGTGCAGAGCAGCGCCACCATCGCCCTCATGGCAAATGGGCAGGGCAAGCACCTGACGGTCGACGCAGGCAGCTTGCGCATCCATGCGGCACCGCAGCCGGCGGCGCACCCGATGGCCATCAGCAGCCGTTACGCCACCGCAACGGTGGTAGGCACCGATTTCACCTTTGCGGTCACCGGTGCCGAGGCGCGCCTGGAGGTCGAGCATGGCAGCGTACGCTTCGGTATCGGAGATGGCCGCGACCTGCTGGTGAGCGCAGGATCATCTGCGCTGGCGGATCGTTTCGGCGCACGCGATGCCGCCGGACCGCTCTTCCACTGGTCGGCGGACAGCGCGTCATCGCCCAGCCCGTCGAGCGGCAGGCTGGGCAAGGCCCCGGATGGCCAGCCATGCCTGGTCGCGACCGATACCGCCGGCCTGACGGTCATCAATTTCATCCGCAGCAATGGCTGGTTCGCCTCCGATCCTCGGTCGATTGTCACCTGCCGCGTGTGGATCGGCAAGCAGGTCGCCTGGGCCGGCTTCTACTTCCAGGACACCAGCCACCAGCACCATGCCCAATGGCACCTCCCGCTCGACATCCGCGGTGCCTGGCGCGATCTGCGCTTCAGCCTGGCGGATGTGGTCAGGACCAATGGCCCGCCGCTGGCGCCCGGCGACATCATCGAATATTTCATGCTGCAGGCGCAGTTCGCCCCGTCGGCGGAGATCTTCCTGAAGGACCTCAAGGTGAGTGCACCGAGCCTGCTCACCAGCGCTCCCCGATAAGCACGCCTCGGCAGCGGATGCCCCAGTGCTCGGCCACACGCTGGGTGGCGGTGTCCGTGGATGTGGTTGTGATCGGTCCACGAGACCGTGGTCGAAGCCGGTGTCCGGCATCAGTGACCCGGGTCATGGCCCTTGCCCGGGCCATCCCCATGGCCGCCGGCATCGAGCACGACCGCTGGCGGTTCGCCGCAGAGCTTGCGGCACCACTCGTTCCAGTTCTCGCAGCTCGTCCGGCGTTTCGCCTTGGTGAGATCCGGCCGATAGTCGAAACCGACTCCATCCGCGACCTGGAGGGCGCTGTATGCCAGCTGGCGCAGTCCGGCATCCTCATCATCGAGCAGTTCGACCAGCGTCCAGATCGCCACCTTGTCGAGGAAGGTGCCCATCAGATCGATCTTGCACACGCTCGCCAGGCTCGCCGCCGCAGCGCGCCGCTCATTCGCACGCCGCCTGGAGTCGCGCGCGAACCGGCACAGCGCCTCCTGCGAGGTGGCATCGCCCCACGATGCCTGGGTGGTGAGCGCGGCCATGGCCGACTCGCGCAGCTTGGTCGACTTGTCATCGAGCAGCTGCACCAGGCTGTGGGTGACGCTGGCATCGAAGATGGCATAGTTGCAGGCCAGGGCGGCATTGACCCGGACCGTCTCCTTGTCGCTCGCCAGCGCCTGGGCGACGATCGCACCGGCCTGCGGTCCGCCGATACGGATGAGGCGCTGCCATGCACCGGCCTGATTGAACAGGTGCTTGGCTTTCTCGATATCGGAGAACAGATCGATGAATCCCTGCTCGTCGCTCTCGAGTGCGATACGGCGATTGCGCAGCGCCTGCATCCAATGGATGGCATCGCCCATGGTCGGCTCTTTGCAGGCTTCATGGCCAAGATCGCGCATATCGCGGTAGACACCGGTGTAACCGGCCTTGCGGAAGGCATCCATCTGGGGCAGCACGCCATCCGCCTTGACCGTGGTATCCTTCTGCCCCACAACCCAATAGAGTGCCGCTGCGGTTTCCGGATGCTCATCCTGCTTGAGCCCGAACTGGCCGCCCACATAGGTGATGGCGCCGGCCATGAGGTCGGAGTTGTTGGGCGCGAAGCGATTGAGGAAGAAGGAGCCGGACGAATAGCCCAGACCGTAGATGCGCCGAGGATCGGCATGGTAGGTCTTGATCGCCCAGGCGATGAAGGTCTTGACCGGGGCGTCGTCGGCCTCCTCCCAGCCGACATCCTTGGACTTCAGGCCGATGACCACGTATTCGTCGCGTAGTCCATCATGCTCCAGCGCCGCGCTGGCGGGGCCGAGCAGCTGCTCGGCATTGCCGGTGCGCCCGTGGAAGGTGAGGAGCAGCGCCAGCTTCATATCCGTGCGCGGCTTGCCTGGCAGGCGAGCCACGTAGGCGATGACCTCATGACCGGCCTCGTCGGTCAGGACACTGGCCCCGGCCTCACCGGCTGAGGCGTTCTCGATCGTCGCGAGCAGGACGGCGATCAGGACGGCGATCAGGCGCATCATGGCACAGGTCTGGCGGGGCATCCCCACTCCTCACGTGAAACACTTGATGAACGGACACCTGGGCGTCGGAGCAGCGGCTAAGGGAGAATGGCAGATTGCCCGTCAACCTGTCAGTGCTCTTCACGTCCCGGCTGCCATGCCCATCCACGATGTCGCATTCGGATATCTCCTATTCCTGGTAGCCGACCGCTTATTCTGCCAGACCATCATCCGCTGGTGTCCGAGCGCCCGGATACACGCTTCGACGATCTGGTTGGACCGGCTGGCACCCGGCCGATACCAGAGCCGTCAGCTCTCCACCTGCATCGATTCCACTGCCAGCCACGGCGCTGAGACTCTTCGCGGCATTGATATGCCGGTCCATGCGATTCCCGCAGACGCTGCAATCGCAGACCCTTTCCGCGAGCGCCGGTTCCGGGTTGTGATTCCCGCATCGGCAACCGGGACTTCCCTGGAACATGCCGTCGTGCGCACGATGCCTTTGGTTGGGTGGTGATGGAAGAATTGAATTTGGCCGCACGCTTCGTGAGCAGGGCTGTCAGGTTGCCCCCCATGCCGCTGCTTCACCTCTTCCAGGAAGCGCGCTTTGCATCGGCTCACCCCTGCGTCGCCATGGCGCAGAAGGAGCGAGCAAGGCGGTGGGCCATGGCAACGCCCCCGTTGATGAATCCAATCGGCGATCCGGGTTGCGAGCGTTTGACCAACGCGCGGATGGTGGTTTTTTGAGGGTGGATGCGGCTTGGCGCAGCGCCAGGTCGACCGGGTTGCGGTTCTTCCTGGATCGCGATGAGATCAACTTTCCCGCAGCGATCCGCTTGCTGGGTGCAAGGCCAAGCCAGGAGCAGAAGATGCAAGCGTGCATCGACCGGAGGTGACCGAATAGTCCAGCGGCCCCAGGGATGGACAGGATATGGGTGCGGCTGCTGCATTCTTCGCACGCGGCGGGGCAGCCATGGTCGGGACGACCATCCGGGCTGCCACCCCCGCACAGGTGGCCGAGCTCAGGCGCGCCGCCCGGTGCGCCGCGTCCGGCCCCGGGCCGCAGGCTGGCTGGCGACGGGCGCGCTCGAGGCCCGCACCCGGACCGGGGCAGGGCAGACGATGCACTGCTGCCCACGCGAGGGATGTGCGATGGCGTCGAGCAGCAGTTCGGTAGCGCGGCGGCCGATATCGGCCAGCGGCACCACCGCCGTGGTCAGGCGCGGGGTGCAGAGCATGCTCATCGTCGTACCGTCGAAGCCGACGACGCTGATGCGCTCCGGCACCAGTATTCCGGCCGCCTCGAGGGCGGCGATGGCGCCGATCGCCGTTTCGTCGTTCTGCGCCAGCAGGGCGGTGCAGCCGGTGGCCATGAAGCCGGACGACAGCCAATCGGCCATGTCGCGCTGACCGCGGCCGATGAAGCCGTCGCTGTGATCAGCCTCATCCATCGGGTGGATCCAGCTGGGTTCGAGGGCGATGCCCGCCTCGGCGAGGGCGGCGCGGTAGCCCGCCACGCGCCGGGCGCAGATCGGATTGCCGGCGGCGTCCTGCCCCGACTGCAGCATGGTCAGGTAGGCGATGCGGCGATGCCCGAGGTACAGCAGATGGCGGGTCAGATCCCCGGCCGCCGTCTCGTCATCGGCGACTACGCAGGTCACCTCCGCGGTCGGAACCAGCAGCGAGACGCATGGGATGCGACGCTCGCTCCAGCCTCGGGCGCGCTGCGGATCGCTATCGCTGGTCAGCAGGCCATCGACCTGGCTCCAGGCATCGCCCGCGATGCGATCGCTGAGCAGCTCGATGTGCGCCTCATGCTGGGTTGCGACCGCACGCACCCCAGTCATCAGCTCGAGCCAGTAGGGCGCCGGCCGGTCGATCAGCACCGATCCCAGCCCTGCCACTCCTATGCGCGGATGAGGCGGCACCCGGCGTTCGGCGACGAAGATGCCGCTGCGTGGCCGCCTGACGATCACACCTTCCTGCTCCAACACGCCATACGCCCGGTCCACCGTCGCCTGCTGCGCATGATGCTGCGTGCGCATCTGGCTGTAGGACGGCAGCCGATCGCCGGCGCGCAGCGCGCCGGCGCGGATCTGGGCACGCAGCAGGTCGGCAATATGGTGATATTTGGTCGCCTTGCGCGCCTGGTCCGCCGGTCCGGTCGCTTGCACCATGCCGTTATAATGATACAGAGATAATCTATAGCAATATAGTTTTGGCTCCGCGCTGCCCCGTGCCCACCCTGACGCCGAGGATCATCCGATGCGCCATCCGCAACCCAGATCGAGCCTGATCGCCATCCTGGTCGCCGTGCTGATCGCACTCGCGGCGCCAGCATCCTGCGCCACCTACCATGTCGACCCGCTCGGCGATGATGCCCATGACGGCCTGACGCCGGCCAGCGCGTGGAAGACCATCGCCAAGGTCAACGCCACGCCTTTCTCCCCTGGCGATCGCATCCTGCTGCTGCGCGGCGGCGAATGGCATGAGGCGCTCGCGGCGAGCACCAGCGGCAGCCCCGGGAAGGCGATCGTCTACGACGCCTATGGCAATGGCGACAAGCCGGTGCTGTGGGGCAGCGATGCCATCGCCGCCAGCGCCTGGACGCAGGTGCGTCCCGGAGTTTACCGCTGCGCCGTCACCGCCTCCGCCATCACCCAGGTGCTTGCCGACCATGGCACCGGAGCCAACGGCCAATGGTATGCGAGCGGCAGCGGCAGCGGCACCTTCCATGCCGGTGCGGGTGAGCTCCTGCTCGAGAGCGCCAGCGATCCTCGCAGCGACGGCCGGGCCTATGCCATCGTCTGCAGACAGGACGTGGTGTCGTCAAACGGCAAGGATCACCTGGAGTTCCACAACCTCCATGGCGAGGAGACCGCCGATCCGGCGAACGGCTATGTCTTCCGCGTGATGGGAAGCCAGGACGTGCTGCTCGAGGATTGCGAGGCCTACCGCGGCGGGCGCCACGACTTCGGCGTCATCAATTCGACCGGCTTCATCGGCCGCCGCCTGCATGCCGCCTATGCGATCCCGAAGCAGGCCACGCTCTATGTCTCCTATTCCGGTGATGAGTCCCGCTATGACAACTGCACCTCGCAATGGATCGACTGCTCCGGCGACCACTTCGAGGACGGCAGCCTCTTCTTCGTCTGCCACGGCCACAAGCTCGGCTCCATCACCTTCATCAATCCACGCGATCGTGGCGGCAAGCTGTCGGTGCTCGAAGACAACCCGGCGCAGCGCGTGCGCATCAGCGGGGGCCTGATCCAGGACGGTTCGATCGAGCTGATCTGCTCCCATGCGGTCATCGATGGCGTCACCGTGGTCGGCAGCTCTACCATCGATTGCTGGGGGCACGACAACATCATCCAGAATGCGAAGATGCTGGTGAGGCCAGAGCGCGGTGGACCGACCGGCTATGGCGCCGCCGTACTCATGCGCAAGGGTGCGGCTCACAACACCGTGCGCTTCTCGAGCATCGCCATGGATCCCTCGTGCGGGTCGGACAAGGCCTGCCTGATGCTCGCGGACCACGCGCTCGGCACCTCCTGGTATGGCAACATCCTGCTGAGCACCGGCGCGGCAGTCGGTGGCGGCGAGCTCGCGGCGGGAGATGTCCAGGTATGCGACTGCAACCTCTACGGGCCGTCCGAGACCATCGGCGGGATGGATTTCGAGCGCTGGAAGTCCCTGGGCCTGGGCGACCGGCATTCGCTGGTCGGCGATCCCCGCTTCAGCGATCGGGAGAAGGGCGATCTCGCGCTGCGCCCGGGCTCCCCGGCGATCGGCGCCGCCGCCCTGCCGGCCGAGCTGATCAACGACCTGACCGGCGACTTCTCCGGGACGCCGCGACCGCACGGGAAGCCGCTCACCATCGGCGCCTTCGAACCGGTCGAGCACCCGCGCTAGCCGTGCAATGACAGCTGCGAACAGCCCTGTCGGCGGGACCTGAACGCCGGCGCCGCGTCTGCTTGTGAGTCCACGCCTCGGCATAGCATCACCGGGGTCCGCGCCATCCTTTGCGGCATGAGCCGTGCCCGGTCGCGCGGATGCCTGGCATGTCCAGCTGCATGAGCCCATTGGAGGGGTCCGGCGTGCGCCATTCAATCCTGTCCAGCCTGCTGCTCTGCTGGCTGCCCGCCATGCTGCCGGCGCAGACCATCAGCGACATCATCATCGCCGGCCTGCCAGCCGGCATGCAGCAGGATGACGTAGCAGCGGTACTGGCGGAGAAGAAGGGCGCAGTCTATGCCAAGGCCCAGGAACCGGCCGACCGCGGTGCGATCGCGGCGCTGCTCCAGGATGCGGGATACCTCGATGCCGAGGTGAAATCGGCAGCCGGCTTCATCCCGGGCGGCGTGCGCCTCACCTTCTCGGTGACCCCGCGCAACCTCTACCACATCGAGGCGGTCAAGACCACCGGGCTGTCCAAGACCGACCTGCAGCCCATTCTCGACGCCCTGAAGATCACCAATCAGACCACCTGCACGAAGGAGGCCTGCCAGCACCTGAGCGATGCCATCGCCGAGAAGCTGAACATGAACGTGCTGTTCCTCGGCATGGAGCACAAGCTCAACGCCAACAGGCACGACACCACGCTGATCTTCTCCCGCTGAGGCGGCCGATTGCCATCAGCGGCGTTTCGCACGCGGCGGCGGCGTGCGCCGCCCCGCAGCTACTTAATCGGATATCCGCGCCAGAGCCACACTAGCGCGCTCGGCAGGGTCTGCTCGACCACCCGGCCATCGACATGGCCGGCACCGACGGCGAATTCATAGCGGTAATGATAGCCCTTGGCCCTGAGTACGGCCGCCATCCGCTCATTGGCCATCGGCCAGTTGTGGTAGGTGCTCTCCGGCCTGCCGGCGCCGTTGTCCTTCTCGCCGACCTCGAGGTACACGCGCAGCGGCTTGGCGGCCGTCATGGGGATGAAATGCTCGTGGTATTCCCAAGCCCCGTGCGGCGAGGCCGGATTGTCGGGTGATTCCTGCGCCACGAAGGTCCCCGAATAGCTGAGCACGCGATGGTAGAGGTCCGGACGGAACCACGCCATGGTGAAGGCGCAGGCCGCACCCGAGCTGCCGCCCATGGTCGCACGGCCTTCGGGATCCTTGGTGAAGGCGACCTTGAAGCTCTCCGATACCCTGGGCAGGACCTCGGTCTCGACGAATTCGGCGTACTTGGCCGAAACGGTGTCGTACTCAAGGCCGCGCTCGCTGCCCTTCGAGTCGCCGCCGCCGGAATCGATCATCACCGCGATCATCACCGGCACCTTGCGTTCATAGATCAGGTTATCGAGGGCATGCTCCATGCGTTTGACGTAGCCGCCGCCATCCTGGGCGATGATGAACGGGGCCGGCGTACCGGGCACATACTGCTTGGGGATGTAGACGACCACATGCCGCTGGTAGGCGCCGTTTAGGCCGGGGTAGATCTTGCTGTCCGACGACTTCATGGTGAAGTCTAGGGTCGCCCCCTTGGGCACTCCATCTTTGGGAGTCATCTCCGGATCGGGGGTGTAGTCCGGTCCGATCTTGAAATCGCCGTCCCCTTCGCTCGAGATCGCCGCTGCCTGGGCCGATGGCACGGCGGCAGCCTGGATCAGGACGAGAGCCAGGGCCACGCCGATGGCTGGGACGGCGCTTCCGGCACGCGGTGATATCGCTGCTGCGCTCATGGAGGTGGTTGTCCTGGGGTGTGGGCTGGTGAGTGTCGCCCCCCCTCCCATTGGTCAAGGCCAGCCTGCGGGCCAGGTCGCATGCGCATCAGCCAGGCGCCGGTGCAGCCGCAGTCTCCGTGCCCCGGCGGGTCCATCCGGCAAGGTCAGCCAGGACGGTGGCTTGCCCGTGCGATCATGTACACATACGTCCGTTCCTGGTTGTTCGCGTGATCGGCGAATTCGTAGATGCGAGTCATGCCGAGCCGCTCCGCGACCTTCTGGCCAGCTGCATGATCCCAGGAGAAGACCGCATGAATGCGTTCCAGGCCGCCAGCGCCGAAGGCGGCATCGAGTACCGCCGCTGCCGCCTCGAGCGCATAGCCGCGCTCCCAGTGCGGCGCCTGGATGGTCCAGCCGAGCACCGCCTGCGCTACGCCGTCGAGCGGCTCGATGAGTATGCCGCAGTCCCCGATCACCCGCTCATCACCGCGCAAGGTCACGGCAAGATGCCCGTGACCGGACTGGCTGCATGCCAGGGTGCTGCGTGCGATCCAGGCGTCCACCAGCTCGCCATCTCCCGGAGCCGGCCAGCAGCGCATGGTGGTCGGATCGGCAATGATGCGCTTGAGCGGCACGCTGTCCGAGGGGATGAACGGTCTCAGGCGCAAGCGGTTGGTGATGAGGGTGGGCATCCGTGCCTCGCTCTGCGGTGGTCCACGCGCTGCGCCTGGCCGTAGACCAGGCGCTGGGCGCCGACGACAGTGGGAGTCCGTTCCCATCCATCGCCGCGGGCATGCTACGCCGCTCAGCCGTGCCTGCCTCTGGCATTCCCCGCTCGCTCGGCAGGGACGCTCACAGGCGCTCCACGGCGCCGCCGCGGCAGCGCCCAGACGACGGGGGGCGTGCATCGCCTCCAAGACCACCGCGCGCTGCGTCCAGTAACAAATGACCCCGTAAGGCGTGAACCTTACGGGGTCGTATCCTGGTGCACGGGAGGGGACTCGAACCCCTACGACCTTGCGATCGCTAGCACCTCAAGCTAGTGCGTCTGCCAATTCCGCCACCCATGCTCAGGGGAGGGGAACTGTAGACAACTGCCCGAAGGGGTCAACCGGCATCCACAGCCGTGCGTGCCGGTCAGCGATCCGGTTGGACGAAGGTGGCCAGGTGCGTCGCCGGCTGGGCATCGGACCTTTGCTCGGCATAGCCGTCGATGATGGCCATCAGGTAGCGCCCCGGGCAATCGGTGGTCTTCCAATGCTGGTGGCCGAAGACATTGGCATGGCTGATGCCGTAATCGCGGCACAGCCGATCGAGCACCCGCAGCAGGGAGTCCCGCTGAGCGGCAGGCACATGAACCCGGTCGAAATCGCCGATCAGGCAGACGCCGATGTTGAGGCGGTTGACCTCGTCCCAGCCGGCATGCGCCCCCTGGTAGAGCAGCGGACGTCCCTCGAACACGCGGCCATCGGGGGCGATGATGAAATGGTAGCCGATGCAGGCCCACGGTTCCTTCTTCCCCAGACCCTCCATGTGCTGCCGATCGATCAGGCGCAGCCACTCGATCGGATCCATGGACGCATCCTTGACGTCGCCGCTATGGTGCACGGTGATGCGCATGGGAGTGCCCGCCATGGGCTTGGTGCGGCTGATGATGATCGGGTCGACCGCCCACTCCTTGCGTGGGATGTACCAGTCATCGGAGGGGCTGACCGGCTCAAGCGGCACACCCGCGATGGCGGCCTCTGGCGGCCTGCCGCCCGGGATCTGCAGGCGCTGGCCTTCGTGGAGCGCCGCGCTGCGCAGGTCGTTGGCGTCGACGATCGCCTTCACCGTCACGCCGAAGTCGCTGGCGATAGACGACAGGGTCTCCCCCGCCACTACCATGTGCACCTGCACCTGCTGCGCCGGCGCCGCATGCAAGGATGCGTTCGGGCGATTATTCTGGCATCCGCCCATGACCAGGCACATCAGCACGCTGAGGAGCACCAGGAGAAGCGGTGAGCACAAGGTCATGGGGGGCACCCGGTGGTCAGCGCCGGCGGCGCCCGAGGCGGATCCCGCCAACCAGGGGCTTGAGGATGCGGGGGGCGCCAGCGGGCAGGTCGGCGATGGTGCGCTTCACCTCGTTGGTGTGTTCAGCCGAGAAGCCTTCGATCTTCTCCTCTTCGAGAAGCAGGCCGATGTGCTTCTCGATCTCGAGCAGGAACTGGCCGTCCTCTGGGGTTATGAAGGTGCGTGCGATGCCCTTCGCCCCATTGCGCGCGGTGCGGCCGATGCGGTGGACGTACTCCTCCGGCATCTCCGGGATGTCATAGTTGACCACGTGCGACACCGTCGGGATGTCGAGTCCTCGAGCGGCGACATTGGTGGCGATAAGGCATTGCAGCTCGCTGTTGCGGAAGGCCTGGAGCGTACGTTCGCGCTTCGACTGCGGCAGGTCGCCATGGATGGCGGCTGCCGACATGTTCTTGCGCTTGAGCACCTCGGCGACCCGATCAGTCTGATGCTTGGTCTTGCAGAACACCACCAGCTGCTCCGGCTTCTGGGTCTCGATGAAGTAGGCCAACAGCTCGTTCTTCCGCTCACGCGCCACGGCGATGTACTTCTGGTCGACCTGCTCCACGGTCACGATCTTGGGCGTGATGCGGATATGGGCCGGCTCCTTCATGTGCTTGGCGGCGAGCTCCTTGACCGGATCGGGGAAGGTCGCCGAGAACAGCAGCATCTGCCGGGATGGCGGCGTATGGCCGATGATGTAATTGACGTCCGGCCAGAAGCCGATGTCGAGCATCTGGTCTGCCTCGTCGAGCACGGCGATGGAGAGATGGGACAGGTCGAGCGTATGCCGCTTCATGTGATCGATGATGCGGCCGGGNNAGATGCACACTGCCCGTGCGCCGCTGGCACCCGCCATCTTGTTGAACTCGTTGAACACCTGCCGGGCGAGCTCCCTCGTCGGGCAGAGCACCAGCGCAACCGGCTTGCGCTCGGGATTCTCGATCGCATAGAGCTTCTGCAGGATCGGTAGCGCGAATGCTGCCGTCTTGCCGGTACCGGTCTGGGCTTGGCCGAGCAGGTCCTTGCCGGAGAGCACTTGCGGGATGGCCTCGGCCTGGATCGGCGTCGGCTGCTGATAGCCGATGCCAGCGAGATCGGCGAGGATCTGGTCATTCAGCCCGAGAGCGCGAAATCCTTCGGCCTTGGGCCGCGCAGCCAATTCATCGGGCACCTGGGTGACCAGGGGCAGCGCAGGTGCGTCACCCGAGGGCTCATTGCCATGATGCGGCCCGATCGGCAGCTCGCCGCGCCGACGATCATTCCGCCCGTCGCGACGGCGCTCATCGTTGCGTTCGGGAGGACGGCCCTGGGGAGCGCGGTCAGCCGCCGGTATCGGACGGGCTGGTGCCGCGCTCAGCGCTTTTGGGTCGGGATCACCCTCCGCATCGTCGTGATGCCTGGGCTGTAGGTCCTCGGGCGGGGACGTCGTCTCGATCAGCCCGGTTGTCGCTGCCTGCTCGCTCCCCTCGCTCATGGCCGCCTCGCTCACGGCCGGTATGCCATCCTGTCCGACCGGGCTGGCCTCCGGGATGCTGCTGGGCGCCTCGCTGCCGGCAACTGCCGGGGCGCTTGCTGGCGGGGCGCGATCGTTGAACGCCTCGGCGACCGGCGCACCGTCACGGCGCTCGCTACCCGCGACGCGGACCTGCGCCTTGCGCAGGGGGAAGAGGTCGCCGCGATCGCCACGCAGGGCGAATCCCGGCGATTCGACCACCGCGATGGCGCCGGCCGCCACCTCGGCGGCCACGCTCGTCCCGATCACCGTGTGGTAGTCGGGATGCGGTACTCCGGCAGCCGGCATCGGCACCACGCCGGTCTCCGCCAGCAGCTCGCTCAAGCGCGCCTGGGCCCACGTCGGCGTGGTCGGATCGCAGAGCTCCAGGATGCCCTTGGTGAAGACGCACAGGCGATCGAGCACGCTGGGCATCGGGCGCTGCATGCCATCCAGACGCGGGCGCGGCGGACGCTGGTCCTGGAATCTGCCGTCGGCTGGGCGGGGCTGCCCGGGGCGGTTGTCGCCGCCGCGCTGCTCATGCCCGCGCTGGTCATTGCCGCGCTGGTCACTGCCGCGCTGGTCGCCGCCACGGATGTCGCCACGGTGGTGCTGACCGCCACGCTGATGCGGTTCGCGGTGGTGCGGCTGCCCCTGGCCGCGCTGGGCCTGAGGCTGGAAGCGGTTCTGGTTCGGCTGACCCTGCTGACGCGGGTCGCGCAATGGCTGGGCCCCCTGCTGGCTTGGCGGGGCGCCTTGCTGGGCGAGCGGGGCGCCATTGGAGATGGCGGCCGGCTGTCCTTCCTCAACCTCATCGCCTTCGGCACCCTCGGGGCCGTCATCGGCCAGGCCATCCGCTCCGAGCGGGGCGCCACCGGGGCGCTGGTCGAAGCCGGGAGCGCCATCGCGCCGGCCGCGTCCGCGTCCGCGGCGACGGCGACGGCGGCGGCGTTCGCCCTCGCCTCCCGGCGCTTGGTCAAGGCCAGCAACGGCAGCGGCATCCAGCACTTCCGGCTCGGCGTCGGCCGGTCGGCTCGGAGCGTGGGGGACCGCCGGAGATTCGATATCTGCAACCAGATCTGGGGTTATGAGCTCGGGCTCCGCAGCCGCGGCTACCGGCACGACCGGCGTCACTGCGACGGGCGCGTGCCCACTCCCGGCGAGTGCTGCATAGTCCTGCGCTGCGGCATCGGCGATGGCAGGGGCGGCATCCGCCGTGGCGGCAAGCTGCGCACTGGCACCGGTCAGCACCGCTTTGAGGGCTTCGATCAGATCGTCCTTCCCCAGCCGGCTGCGATTCTGTATGTGATGTTCACCCGCCAGATGGCGCAAATCCTTGATAGAAAGGGTGGTGAGATCCTGTTGGTCCGTCATCGAAAAACGTCCTAGAGCACAACGCTCATTTTATCCGCCCTTACCTGGGCAGGTTGGTTGACCCGTACCAGGGTCGTGGGTCGACGCGGCACCCACGCTCGGCGGGCGTCCAGGCGGCGACAGAGCTCAGCATTAGAGCGCCGGAGTTGCGCCCCGCAAGCTCTCCCGGCCGATCCGTGCACCGACCACTGCGCATCCGGCCAGCGCAGCTGGCCTGGAGGCTCGTCGCGCCTGGCATGCAACGCATGTCTCCCTAGTCCCTTAGGCGAAGGTCACCGTGGCAGGTCACGGCCCAGCCCAGAGCATCGAGATGACCCATGCGCTCACCAGCAGGAGGGCAAGACTGATGAGCACGGCGCTGAGCGGACGTCCGATCTTCACCAGATCGCTGCCTGAACCCCGGGCATTCAGGCGCACGTTGTGGTAGAGGCCATGGAGGTGGTGCACGTAGGCGAATCCTACCAGGCCGGAGGCGAGCGCATGCCACGCGCCAGGCGGAGTGAAGCGCAGCCCCAGCAGGCACGGGACCAGCACCAGGGGCAGGACATAGGGTGCGATGGAGATCAGCGTCTCGCGCACGGGATCGATGCGCAGATGGGTGACCTCGCCACCCTGGCCGCGGGTCGCCCTGAAGCTGTTGACCGGCACGAACAGGACCATGCACATGATCAGGTGGCAGAGCTCGTGGATGGCGGTATGGACGAACCAATTCGGCCGTTTCCACAGCGCTAATCCGATGCCTGCCGCAACACCGCAGCCGACCCCCAGCGGATCTTCAGGCCAATGGTCGGCGCAGTCGGTGATGTGCCGCACCCACTGGTCGCGCATTAGCCACCAGCACCATGGCAGAGCCCAGACCGCCAGGGCCACGGCGACGACCAGACTGACCAGGGAGCGGAGCACGGCTGCACCCTAGCCAGGCAGGCGTCGCGTCCAAGGCGCAGGAGCCTCCTCAGCGGCAGCTGAAGCGGTACTCGCGCTGCCATTCCCGGCTCTCACCGGCGGGGCAGTCGATGGCGATGAAGAGCTCCGGGCTGACCACATGCGGCAGTCCCCACAGCGCCAATACCAGGGGCTGGCGGTCAAGGCGCTCGCTCACCGAGGTTCTGCTGGGCTGGTGGGTGAGCGTCCAGGAAAAGCCCTGCTCTTGCGCCGGCACCTGCAGGCGGGCATAGAACGAACCGACACCCTGCGGCCAGCTGAAGCCGTCCGGCCTCCCCAGGACATCGTGCGCGCCGGCCGCCATGGCCACCTGGGCGCTGGTGGTGAGCTGGTACTCCGGGCCGATGGCATTGCCGTCGATGTTGATGAAGTTGTGGTTGTATTCGGTGGTCCGGATCGCCTCTTCGCCGCAATTGTCGAGGCGATAGCCGATGCGCAGAGTGTCGTCATCGAGCTCAAGCGTCTTGTGCAGCCGTGCGGCATACCCCCGGCAGCATGCCGGTTCGACGGTCCAGCGCACGCGCGCGCCGTTCACTTGCTCGGAGATGGCGAACGGCGCGATGGGATAAGCGCGCATCAGGTCGGCCCCGGCACGATCAGGGCGGGTGAGCAGGCCGACCCCGAGCTTGGGGAACTGCTCCCCGGGGGCGGCCTGGTCGAAGCCCAGCGGCTGGTCCAGGCCGAACTCATTGCACAGCCCGATGCCGCCGCTGCCCACCCCGCTGGTGAGGGATTCGCTGGTGCAGAAGCGGTGCCGCCCGTCGAGCACCACCTGGACGACGAAGGCGGTCCAATCGAAGCGAGCCCCGCGATAGCGCGTCCCGGCTGGAGCGACCTCGACCTCCAGGCGGCCGCTGGTGAGGATCATGGCGTCGATCCGCTGTCCGCTTCGCCTGGCTGCCGAGGACGCCGCCCGCGCATGGCCTAGCGGGCACCGGTGTCGCGCATGAGCTTGAAGGCGATGTGATGGGTGAACGCCGGCGGCTTGAGGATCAGCCGGCCGCCAGGATGGTGGATGGTCTGGTTGGCGATGACCATCCCCAGATCGGCATCCCACCATTCCACCCGGCAGTCGCCGGCCGCCACCTGATCGCCGATGAACAGCTCGGCGGCGGCATGCTGGACATGGCTGGTGCCGGTGCATGCCCAGGCGACGTCGGCGAGGTAGCCGAGCATCCGCCCTGGCCGCGCCCATGCCCGCGCCCAGATCGAGCCGGCCGCGCTGGTCGCGCCGAGCACGGCGGCATGCGCCTGCTTGCCACGCAGGTCCTCCCCGACCAGGAAGTGGCGGATCGCCGAATAGGATTTCCAGCGATCGCCCTGATCGACCCACTCGAACCACCACAGCATGGGCGAGGTGCCGTTGCCGCTGACCATCCCCGCCCACGCCGCCGAGGCCAATTCGGCCTCGAGCTCATCCTTGGTCCCGGCCTGGAAGGTCGCGCCGTATTCGGTCACCACCAGGGGCTTGCCGTACTTGCCCAGGCCGGCATCGGGATCCTGGGTGCCGTTGTAGATGAGATCGGCGAGCGATTCGCCCTGCCCGTTGCTGCGCTGGTTCAGATAGGCATCGATGCACACGTAGTCGAGGCCCGGAAGCGCCACCACGTCGCGCTCGGGCCGGTGGTAGTCGCCCGACCAGTGGGTGGTCACGCCATGGCCGTAGATGTCCAGCGCATGCCAGCGCGCCGCGGCATTCTCATGCCAATGCACCAGGGTCGCATGGCGCTCCTCGTTGCTCGCCAGCGGCACTCCTTCACGCGGGCGCTGGCGCTGGCTCTCGCCGACTGCCGTCAGGTTGATCTCCGACCACAGCTTCCAGCCGAAGATCGCCGGATGATCCGCATAGCGGGCGATGATGTAGCGGCGGATGCGCTCCTGGCCGGCAAGGGCGACCGGTGTGGTGAAGAGCTCGTACGGCTCGTCGAGCGGACCGCCGTTGACGCGATTGTAGGGATTGTCCTTCCATTCCCGATCCAGGCTCGGCGATGCCGTGCCGTGGTTGTTGAGCACCAGGTTGACCCTGATGCCCAGCGCCCAGGCGGCATCGAGGATGGTGTCCAGGCGCGCCGCATTGCCCTCGTTGTAGCGCCCCACGCCGAAGTAGCCCGGCCAATCGCCGCGCCATTCGAGCGAGAGGTTCCAGCTCGCCATCCAGATCTCGACGGTATCGCCGCCGGCCTGGGCGAAGCGCTGCAGGCGCGGCAGGTAGGCCAGGGTGCCGCGCGACGGGGTGAGCACGGTGCCGAGACGATCCCGGCAGCGGGTATCGAAGGTGGAGTTCAGGTTCAGCCCGATGGGCCAGAAGAACCGCCCGTCGACCTCGAAGAAGCGCGGGTCGCCCTTGTCCACCCGGGCGTAGCCATCCCATGGCTGGCCCTCCACCGCGAGATCGGGCAGCGCGGTTTCCTGGCTGTCCGCAGCCCCCTGCCAATGGGCCCGCAGGCGCACATGGTAGCGGCCCGGCAGGCGGGGGCGAAAGCGGACCTCGAAGCGGGATGGCCCATCGGGCCTGGCGTCCTCGCGGTCGCCGCGATCGCTCAGGCGCATCGGCTGGCGCACGAAGCCTGGAACGCTCATCTCCCGGCCATCCGGGGCGGTGAACACCGCATCGAGGGAGAACTGCTGCGGGTCGTAGGGATTGACCGGGAAGGGATACGGATCCAGGTCGAGCGTCCAGCGTTCGCCGGTGCGACCGTGCGCCAGGCCGTCAGTGGCGGCGAAGCCGCCGAGCCGGAGGTCCCGCAGGGTCCCCATGGAGCGCGAGCGCAGGTCCTCACCCTCCAGCCCCAGGCTGGTGAAATCAGGGGCCGCGACGGCGATCAGGCCCTCGATGTGCACCAGCGCATGGCTGCCGCTGGCGGACCACAAGAACAGGCCGGCCTGCGCTGTGAGCGCGGCGGCCGACTCATTCCAGGCCGCATGGTCGGGCTCGCCGATGAAGTTCTCGTTCGCCGTCACCTGGATGCTGATGGCATGGTTTCCCGGCCCCAGCACGCCAGGGCGGCATTGCTGGAACCACCGGCCATGCCGGTCGCTGACGAAGGCGCCGATGCCGAGGTCCTCAGGCGCCCCAGCGGGGATGACCACCATGGCGCGGATCACCAGGTCGCCGGCCGGCACTGGGGCCGGGCAGTGGACCACCGTTGTCAACGGCGACTGGAGGGAGACATCGAGCGCGGAGGCGGCCGGCAGCATCACCGTCGCCAGCAGCAGCCAGAGAGAAGCCTGGGTCGCCACCAGCAACCGGGTTCGCGAATTCATGTGCATCCCGGCTGGTCCACCATGCCCAATGTCTACCCTCTCGATCGCTTGGCGTTAGCGTCCGAACGCCCAGGCGACATCCAACTAATTTTCCGATGGCCTGAGACCATCCCGGCGCCCCCCTGGCAGGGTGCTGTCGGCGAGGCTGCGCAGCATGGCGAGCCGGCCGCCGAGGCGCTCGCACTCGAGGAAGGCCTGCCGCTGGTCGGCGGATTCAACCAGCAGGCAGCCGAGGCGCTCGAGCGTGGCGGCAGGATCGCCATCCTCCCGCAGGAGCGCCTCGAGGTGCTGCTCCATGTCAGCCTGGTGCAGCGACCAGGTACGCACCATCGTGCAGATGCGGCCGACTTCCAGGCGCAGCTGCTCGATGGTCAGATCGAGGCGCGGCTCCGGCAGGGCGGTGGGACACGCCAGGCGATAGGGATGCGGAGATGGCAGCTCGCTGAGGCGGCAGCGCACCAGGCCGTCGACGCTGATGAGGAACTGGCCGCCATCGAGGGCATGGATGCGCCGCACCAGCGCCAGCGCGCAGACCGGGTGGAAGGCCGGCGAACCCTCATAGCCCGCCTGCCAGCCGGGCAGGAGAGGCGGCATGGCGATGAAGCGGGCATCCTTGCCCATCTCGAGCAGGTCGGCGACGAGCTGTCGGTAACGCGGCTCGAAGACGCGGAATGGCACCGGCAATCCCGGCAGCAGCACGTGGTTCGGCAGCGGGAAGAGCGCCACCGCCTCGGGCAGGCCGATCATATCCCATCCTCCTGACAGCGTTCAGAACAGGCGGTTGAGCCCGTTGAGCGCTGCAACCCGGTAGGCTTCCGCCATGGTGGGATAGTTGAAGGTGGTATTGATGAAGTACTTGAGCGTATTGCCCGGCGGCTTCTGGGTCATCACCGCCTGGCCGATGTGGATGATCTCGGAAGCCTGGTCGCCGAAGCAGTGGATGCCGAGCAGCTCGAGGGACTCGCGGTGGAATAGCAGCTTGAGCATGCCGGTCGTCTGCCCGGTGATCTGCGCGCGTGCCAGGCTGCGGAACATCGAATGGCCGACCTCATAGGGGATCTTGGCCTCGGTGAGCTCGCGCTCGGTGCGCCCGAGCGAGCTGATCTCCGGGCTGGTGTAGATCCCGGTCGGGACATCCCTGCCCATACGCCGATCGCAGGCGCCGAAGATCAGATGCGTCGAGGCCGCACGGCCCTGATCATAGGCCGCACTGGCGAGGCTCGGCCAGCCAATCACGTCACCGACCGCATAGATGTGCGGCACCACCGTCTGATAGTCCTCATTGACGGCGATCTGACCGCGGTCGTTCGGCTTGATGCCGACCTCCTCGATGTTGATGTCCTGGGAATTTCCGGTTCGGCCGTTGGCCCACAGCAGGATGTCGGTCTTGATCTTCTTGCCCGATCGGGTGTAGACCACCACGCCGTCCTCGAGGCCCTCGACCCGCTCATACTGCTCGTTGTGCCGCAGCAGCACCCCCTGCTCCCGTAGATGGTAGCTGAGAGCGTCGATGATCTCGTCATCGAGGAATGCCAGGAGCTTGTCTCTGGAATTGATCAGGTTGACCTTGAGTCCGAGATTGCGGAAGATCGAGGCGTATTCGCAGCCGACCACACCGGCACCGTAGATGGTGATCGACTGCGGCATGATCTTGAGGTTGAGTATGGTATCGCTGTCGAAGATCCTGGGATGGGTGAAATCCACGTCGGCCGGGCGCGCCGGGCGCGATCCTGTGGCCAGGACGACCGCATCGGCGTGGTAGTTCTCCTCGTAGCCCTTGCCATCGCTCACCTCGATGGTCTGGGCATCGATGAAGCGCGCCCGTCCCCTGATGAGCTTCACCTGGTTGCGATCGTAGAAGGCATGCCGCATCGAGGACTGCTTGCGGATGACGCCCTCGGCGGTCTTGAGCAGCTGGTTGAAGGAGACCTCGCATTGATCGGCGATCGCGCCGAACAGCGGACTGTTCTTGACCTCGAGGAGACGCTGGACGGCATGCCTGAGCGCCTTGCTCGGGATGGTCCCCCAATGCGTGCACCCTCCTCCTACCTCCTTGTACCATTCGACCACCGCGACCTTCTTGTGGTGCTTGGACGCCTGCATGGCCGCACCCTCGCCACCGGGTCCGCTGCCTACGACGACCAGATCAAAGTGCAGCATCGACGATCTCCAGGAGTCCGAGGCCGCCCAACCGGCTGGTGATGGAGCCTAGCCGTCGCGAGCTCGACAAGCAATACACCACAGGGCAGCAGAGCGGTGGACCGCTCCGCTGCCGGCATGGCGGGNNCCTGGCGCACGGAGCGCCAGGCGGGGGCCCGGCTACGGCTGCGGCTGCACGCCGAAGCACTGCTCGGCGCCCTCGTCATCGAAGGTCCACAGGTCATCACCGGCCAGCAGCAGCCGCGCATGGTCCGCGGCGCTGTAAGCCAGGCAGCGGACGTGCAGATCGGAAAGCCGGCCATTCCCGGCACGCCAATGCATCCCGGCATCCTCGCTGCGCCACAGGGCATGGCCGACCAGCGCATACCAGCGCGCCGGATGCTGGGGATGGGTGATGGCGGCATCGATGCGGCCCTTCCCCGGCAGGGCGATGCCCTGCGACTGCAGGCGGCCCTGGGCGTCGATCAGGAAGCCGCCGTGGTCATCGGCGATCAGGCATCCACCTGCCAGGNNACGCAGCGCCCGCCAATGCCGAACGGCATGCCGCCTCCGGCTCATGGAAGCTCGCACCGCCATCGCTGCTGATGAGCCCCGTCCCCCCCTCGGATCGGCCGATGATCAGCGCTCCTGAGGCGGTCGGGATCAGCGCTGCCACCGACCTCAGCGGCACCCCCCCTTTCCAGCTCGCCCCGCCATCGATGCTACGCCAGCACTGGCTTGCACTCGGCGAGCTGAGCACCGCGATCAGGCTGCCATCGCCACCGACCAGGCACCGGCCATCCGGCTCCAGGTCGCCCTGGCGCTGCGGCAGATGGACGGCATCGAAATGCGTGCCATCGCGGGTGGTCCACGCACACCGCTCGGCGGCGATCCCCAGCACCATGAGCTGTGCTCCCCCGCTGCTCGGTGCGAGAGCCAGGGGACTGCCCGCGGCATCACGGGAGCGGAACACCCCCACCGCCTCGAAATGGCTCCCGCCGTCATGGCTGTGCAGCAGCAGCGGACCGTCCTCCCGGCTTGCCGCCAGAGCGACCACCTCCTCGGGATGGGTTGGCAGGACCGCGATATCGACCAGGTCCGCCCCATTCGAGCGCAGCAGGTGCAGATGCTCGTCCAGCAGCCGCAGAGCGGCGCTGGCCGCCGCACGCTCCAGTTCGCGACGCTCGAGATCGGCGATTTCGAGCTGCTTGAGCCCGGCGGCTGCTGCCCAGGAGGAGCCAGGAGGCGGTGCGAACTGGCCGAGCTGGATGCGCGCCACCTGCGCCTGCCCATGGGCGAGCGCCTGGTCGATGCGGATCAGCTGTCCCAGGGCCACCTCCGCCGCCTCGCCGCCGGCAGTGGCGCTGCCCTGGCCATGCCTGCGATGACCCAGCGCATACATCACCAGGCCCCAGGCGAATGCGCCGATCACCACCGCCAGCAGAACGCCGACCGGAACGGTCACCCGCCGCAGCGGCAGCCTCGACACGGCGGGGGGCTCGATCATGGCTGCGATCTCAGCGCCCTGGAGTGGAAAGCAAGCTGGTAGCCGCTCACAGGCTCGCGCCGGCAGTGCCGATCGGAGCTCACCGCCGCGCCCAGTCATCGATGAAGGCGATCACCTCATCGAGGGTAGCGCTGCGGGCGTTGCGGATGAAGACGCCGCTGGCCGCCGAGCCGAGCGCCAGGCGTTCGGCGGCCGGCAGCTCCAGCATCAGCCCGAGGCCATAGCCGGCATTGAAGCGGTCGCCGGCACCGGTGGTCTTGCGCGGCGCCTGGCAGAAGGGGCCGGCCTCTCCGACCAGCTCCCCCTGCGCATCGGCGACCGCATTCAGCCGGGCATTGTGGATGACCACCTGGGAGATGCCGAGAGCCTTCCTGATCGCCGCCGCCCGCGCGCATAGCGCCTGCGCACCGCTGCCGAGCTCCCCCATGCCGAGCAGCCGCCCCAGCACCGCGGCCTCGTTGAGGTTGAGGCCGAGCACGGTCCGGCAATGGCGCTCGAACAGCGTGATGGTCTCGAACAGCTGGCGGATGTCGGCGTCGGCGCGGCTCGAGGGATCGACCAGGTCGAGGAGCATCCACGGTCTGCCATCGAGATTGGCGAAGACCTCCCGCTGGAGCAGCCGCCAGCACGCGGTCATGTGCGGATAGAGCGTCCAGTTGGTCAGGGCGATCAGGGTGGCGGCGCGGCAGTTGGCCAGGAAGGAGCCGTCGGCAAGCGACCCCCGAACCACCTGCGGCTGGATCTCGCTGAGCTGGCTCACGGCGCTGAACATGAACTTGCCGTCTTCGAACTCGAAGGCCAGGGTGCGGCCGTAGGAGGTGCCAAGCACGCTGCAGCTGCGGCATGTCGCGGCGAAGGGGGCGAAGGCGGGATGGCGCGGCGCACCGAGGGTGCCGAGGAAGTCCAAACCCACACCCAGCTGGATCAGCCCGTCGCCGAGATTGACCGCGCAGCCCCCGGCATCCTGGCTGCGCACCACGATCTCCCTCAGGCTGTTGTGGCCCGCCGCTGCGGACATGATGCGGCCCAGATCGGCCATGCTGCCGAGCGCCGTCCAGTCGGCCAACCCGCGCCGCTCGCCCACCACCGAGATCATCTCATCGATGAAGCCGTCCAGCCCGGCAACCGCGCGCAGCGAGGCGATGCGCTGCCGCTGAGTGCGCAGCGTAGCAGCGAGGGCGGCGAGGCCATCCTGGGAGAGCGTGGGCATGCGCTGGGATGCTCATCCGAACGGCCCGCCTGGGCAAGCCGCAAATCCGCCCTAGCGGCTCACCTCCGCGCTTCTGACCTCACTGCTGGATGATCTTGACCCGGTACTGCACCTCGCCTTGGTAGACCGTGCGGCGATTGCCCCGCTGGGAATGGATGCGCAGGGTCAGGCCCACCACATCGCGATCCAAGGTGAAGATGAACGGGGTCTCCGCGGTGCCTGCCGGCACCACCGCCAGGGAGGTCGGGGTATTGCCGGAATCCTCGAGGATCTCGAGCCGGACATCGGCCGAGCTGGCAGCGGCATCCGGGCTCTCCACTTGCGCGGTCGCGCTGGTGGCCCAGGTGCCGGTGACATACTGCAGGACGATGCTGGTGCCCGCGCGGTGGTTGCCGATGGCATAGCCCTGGCCGATCTGGGCCTGGATGCGCGCCAGCTTGGCCCCGCTCATGTCCAGCCGCGGATCCGGCGGCGGCTTGGCCACGGTGGTCTCGCCCTTGCCGATGAGCAGGCCATGATGGGCCTGCACCGCCGAGAGCACCTCATCGAGCTTGCCGAGGGTGGTGAAGAATCTGCGCGCTTCCTCATTGCCCGGTTCGAGCTGCAGCACCTGCTTCCAGGCATCCGCCCCGTTGTCGCCCTGGCCGGCCTCATGCCGGGCGATGGCGGTCAGGGCGGTCACCGAATGGGCGCGTTCCCGCGCCAGCCCCTCCTGCAGGGTCTTGTCGAGGCGGCTGCTCACCTCGTTGTAGCGCGCGAGCTCCTCATCGAGCGGATCGGCGGCCACCAGCGCGAACCACGGCAGCAGGAGCACGGCGGGCAGCGACCTGATCATGGCGCGGTCACCAGGATGCGGTAGTGCACAGTGCCCTGGGCCACGCCCGGGCCGGCATTGATGATCATGACCATGGTGTCGCAATCGCTGTCCAGGGTGAAGGTGAAGGGCGAGCTCGCGGTCCCCGATGGGATGAGCGCGAGCGTGGCATCGGTGCGGGAGATGTCGCTGGTCAGGCGCAGCCGGAACGGCACCGGGGCATTGTCATCGTCTGGGCTGATGCCCAGCCCGGACTGGCCGGCCGCGCGTGCCCAGGAACCATCGACATAGCGGAAGGTGATGGCGGTGCCGGCCTTCAGCTTGCCGCTGGCCACCGGCACGCCTGCGGGGGCCGCGGCGCTGATGGCGACCAGGGTGCCCGGCAGCGTGGCCGCCGGTGTCGGCGCCGGTTCGCCTTGCGGCTGCGCCGGTGCGCTGGGTACCGGCGCAGCCGCAGGAGCGGGCTTGCCGTCGACCTGGTTGCCGAGCAGATCGACGGCCGCGTCCTGCTTGAGCTCGGCCAGCACCGCATCGAGCGTCCCGCTGGCGGTGAAGAACTTGCGCGCCTCGGCATTGTTCTCGTCGAGGCTGAGCACGGCCTGCCAGGCGGTCGCGGCCCCGCTCTGGTCGTTCGCGCGCACGCGGCTCCTGGCCAGCGGGACGATCACGGCGATGCTCCTGGCCTTCTCCTTCGCCAGCGCCTCATCATAGATCTTCTGGTCCTTGGAGACCGCATCGTTATAGCGCAGGCACTCCTTATCTATCGCCTCCGAGGCCCCCAGGACCCCGGCCAGTCCGGCCAGTCCGGCCAGCAGCAGCAAAGTCGGCGGCATCGCCTTCATGATCGTCATCCCCTGCTCCAGGACGCCAGCCGCCGCGAACGCTGTCCGACCGGTCGCAGGGCAATGCCCATCAGACCAGGTAGCGTTAACGCTGGACCCGCTGCATGGTTCAAGGTAGCAGGCTCCGGGACGACGTAAGGCATGGTGGCGCAAGCATATCGCCATCTGGCCCGGTGCCAGCTCCGCCCCTGGATCAGACAGCGGCCGATGGCGGGACGGCCTGCGAACGGTCGAGCGCCAGAACGTCTTCCACGAGCGGATCGCCGGGGAGCAGGCCGGCGACCTCGCGCAGTTGCGCCGCCACCCCCCCACCATCCCGCAGGGCCAGCCAGGCGGCGGCACGCGGCTCGTCCGCTGCCGGGGTATAGCGGCAGGCCGCCAGGATATGCCAGCTGATGGCGTCCGCCGGCAGGCGGTGGTGCAGGCACAACCTGGCCGCCCCGACCAGGCGATCATCGCCGGCGAGCTTGCGCCAGGGATCGCGCGCGACCCGTGACACAGGATCGTTGAGCATGCGATTGCCATAGCGACGCATCAGTCCGGCAAGCAGGGCCTCGCATTCGGCGGCGATGGTCGCGACCTGCTGAGCATCCGCGCCGTGGGCGTGAGCCAGGGCGGCGCAGGCTTCGGCACCCGCACGCTGCACCCGGTCCGCCAGCTCCGGGTCGCTGACGCATTGCGGGATGGTGGTGTAGCCGTGCAGGTGGCCGGCATAGGCGAGGCACGCATGGGTGAGATTGTGCAGATAGAGCTTCTGCTGGACGACCAGATCGAAATCCCGCCTCGGCACCAGGTTGGGCACCGCCGGGGGGGCGCTGATGAAGCCGGCGGCATCCACCGGCAAGCGGCAGTAGGGCTCGACGCGGATGTCCAGCTCATCGCTCAGCGAGGCGCTGGGAATCATCCGCCCGATCGAAGTCCTCACCGTCCCCACCAGGCCCCCGAACGCCGCGCGGCGTTCGGGCGGGGCCGCTGCGAGGATGGCATCGCGCAGGACCGCATGCGCGAGCAGGCCGTTCTCGCACACCAGGATGTCGAGCGCTCCGCGCCCGTTCGTCTCACGCTCGGCCAGCCCGGCAGCCAGCACGCCACCCAGCCCGGGGAGCGCGGCGATGCCGACTGCCGTGGCGCACAGATCGCAGATGGCCACCAGCGCTCGGACCTGCGCCTGGTCGCGCGCATCGATGCCTGATACCCGCTCCACCGTGACGATGCGCTCGCTGACGCCATCGACCTCGATGACCCGGTATGAACCGCGCTGCCGCAGCGCCTCCAGGCGCCGGGCATCGACCTCGGCGAACACCACCGACCAGCCTGCGGCCGCGAAGGTGGGGGCGATGAATCCGCGGCCGATGTTGCCGGCTCCGAATTGGAGAAGGGTGGGCATTCCGGCATGGTACCGGGCACCAGGCCGCGCCAAGGGCGATGAGCGGTGCGTGCCCGGCGATCCCGAGGTTGCCGCCGACCGGCACTTCCTACAACCCGGGCATGCCGCCCCTGCCCGAGTATTGCTGCGCGGTGATCAGCGATCCCCGCGGTTGGCTCGTCCTCCAGCTGCGACCGGCGCTCTCCGCCCATGCCGCCGATCAGCTGACCTGCTTCGGCGGCAGGCGGGAGGAGGGCGAGGATGCGCTCAGTTGCCTGATGCGGGAGCTGGACGAGGAGCTCGGCTGGAGGCCGCACAGCGCCACCGCCTGCTGCGAGCTGTGGAAGGGCGCTCGTCTGGTCGCACGCTTCTATCGCGTGCTGCCCGTGGTCGCCTGCAGCGCCTTCACCGTCGAGGCCGATTCGCATCTCATCGCCGCCCCCTGGCCGAGCCTGCCTGGCCTGCCAGTCAGCCCCTGGCACCGCCTGGTACTGGATGCCATCGCCCACGGCCGGACGCGCATCGTACTCGAGAATGCCGGCTGATTGCCGGGTCCGCCCGCACCGGCTAGCATCGGCGTTCGTGGAGCGCCTCACCATCATCCTGCCGACCTTCGACCGTCGCCATGTGCTCGAGCGCACGCTGCCCTGCTACTTGGAGATGGCACGCCGCCACCGGCTGCTGATCATCGATGACGGCTCGCACGATGGCAGCGCGTCATGGCTGAGCGCCCAGGGCGTCGAGGTAGTGCGCCAACCCCGCCGGCGAGGCCTGCCAGCGGCACGCAACCTCGGCCTGCGGCTGGCGCAGACCACCTGGGTGCTCTTCGGCGAGGACGACGTGCTCATGCCTGCCGATCACCCGGAGCTGCTGCTCGGCGAGGCGGAGCGGCTCGCCGCCCTCGCCCCGATCGGCGCCCTGGCTGGCCGCCTGTTCGCCGGCGAGAACTGGCGGCTGCCGCAGGCACGCCCTGGGGATGGCGCACGTCCGCTGCTCGATCAGCGCCTACTGCTCGGCGACTTCTCCACGCCGTTGCCATGTGCACGTCCGCTGCCGACGCTGCACGCCTGTGCGCTGGTGCGCCGGCAGGNNGCCCTGGAGGTCGGCGGCTACGATCTGGCATACCGCGGCAGCGCATTCCGCGAAGAGTCCGATTTCTATGCCCGCTTATGGCACCAGCAGCTGGCCTGCTGGTTGACGCCCGCGACCTGGGCCATCCATGTCCGGCATCGGCTGGGCGGCGGTTGCCGCGGCAACCCGGGAGCACTGGCGAAACTGGCCAATCGTGCCAGCTACTGGTCGAACAATGCGCGCTATGCCGAGCGTCATGCACGGCTGTGGCACGGCTGGGGATCGGACACCACCCCCGCTCGCTGCAAGGCCCGCTGGGCATGGACCATCGCCCAGCAGGCGTGCTCGGCCTGGAGGAGCGGATGAGCCCCTCCCGCCTCCCGCCCGCAACGTCGAGCGCTCACCGTGCCCACACGCAGGCGGAAGGCTGGCCATGAGCGCGGCTCCGACGCTGCGTGCGAGCACCTGCTGGAGCTCGTTGGCCAGCCTGCTCATGGCTGCGGCACGCCTGGTCAGCGGCATCTGGCTCGCGCGCGCCTTGCCGACCGCCGACAATGGCGGTGTCATCTTCGTCCTCTGGATCGCCGCCACCGCCGCGCTGGTGGCGGGCATGGGGCTGTCCGGCAGCCTGCAGCGCTTCCTCAGCGAAGGGCAGTCGTGGCGCAGCGACGACCAGTCGAGCCGGGACTTCGAGCGGATCGTCGGCCGCTGGCTGCTGGCCGCGCTGCTCGTCGGAGCCGCCTTGGTCAGCGTGGTGACCGCCAGCATGCCCACGAGCATCCCGGGCCCGTGCTGGCTGCCGGCAGCGGTGATGCTGGTCCTGGGCCTGGAGGGGCTGGGGTCGGCGGTACTGTCCGGTCGCCAGCAGTTCACCAGGCTGGCCCGCTGGTCGCTCGTAGCCGCCATCGCCCAGCTGGTGGGGGTGGCGCTCGGCATCCGCTCCGGCGGCGTGCTCGGTGGAACGCTCGGTTATGCCATGAGCTCGGTTCCCCTGGCGCTGTTCGGCCTGCGCGCCCTGGCGGGACGAGCGCGGCAGGTCGACGCCACTCGCCTGCGGGCGCTGGTGCGCTTCGCCATCAGCATCTGGTTCACCGGTCTATGCGCCGCCTTCCTCTGGACCCGCATGGAGCTGTATGTGATTGCCCATGTCGCCGATGCGCACGCCCTGGCGCTCTATGGGGTGGGCCTGGCGTGGGCCGCTCTGGTCAGCCAGCCCCCGCTGATCCTGCTGGGGGCCCTGACCCCGCACTTCTCCGCCCAGATCGGCCGCTTGGAGCATGCCAGCGCGTTCCGCACCTACCGTCAGGCGACCATCCTCCTGGCGCTGGTGCTGATCCCCATCTGCCTCGGCGCCGCGGCCCTCACTCCGCTGCTGCTTCCTCTGGTATACGGCCCCGCGTACCACGATGCCGTCCCGGCGGGGATGGTGCTCGCGGCGGGCGGCATCTGGCTGACCGCCAGCGTCGGATCGAGCCTGATCTACGCCTCGGCCTCGTCGCGCATCCTGGTGGTAACCAGCATCATCGGCGTGGTCCTGGCCAGCGCCGTCGGCCTGGCGGTGATCCCCGCGACCGGCATCATCGGTGCGGCATGGACCCGCTTCTGTCTGCAGGGCGTGATGGTCGGCATCGGCTTCTGGTGCATCCGCACGCTGATGGGCTGCCCGATCCCCCTCCGCGCCCTAGGGCTGGTCGCACTGGCGGCGATGCCCTGCGCCGCGGGATTGTACGCCTGCGCCTGCCTATGGGGCTGGCGGGGTGCGGCGCCGGCGGCGCCGGCGGCCATCCTGCTCTACGCGCTCCTGGTCCGCTGGCTGGGGGTGCTTGCCGCCGAGGACAAGGAGCTGGTGCATTCCCTGGTCACCGGTTTGATCAGCGCCCTCGGCCGGCCGGCCGACCCGCAAGCCGCCAGCGTGGTGGGCGGCACCGACCTGGATGGTCGTCGATGATCGCCACGCGCACAGTCGCGCTCAGCCATGCGGCCGGCAGCAGGCTGCCTGGCCTGCGCGCCGGTCTCGATGGCGTCCCGCCGCTACACCGGGCGGCCGCGACAGGATGGATCTGAGGCATGTGCGGCATCGCCGGGATCATGCGCTTCGATGGCCAGCCGGCCGACCCGGCGCTGCTGCGGCCCATGCTGGACGCCCTCGCCCACCGCGGCCCCGATGGCGAAGGCGTGGTGGCGCAGGGGCCGGCCGCCCTCGGCCATCGCCGCCTCGCCATCATCGACCCTAGCGGGGGGCGGCAGCCGCTGCTCAACGAGGACGGCACGCTCGGCGCGGTGGTGAACGGCGAGATCTACAACTACCGCGCGCTGCAGGACGAGCTGCGCGCACTCGGGCATCGCTTCCGCAGCGCCTGCGACAGCGAAGTGGTGCTGCATGCCTATGAGCAATGGGGAAGCGATTGCCTGAAGCGACTGCGCGGAATGTTCGCCTTCGCGATCTGGGACCGCATCGAGCGTACCTGGTTCGTTGCCCGCGACCGGATGGGCGTGAAACCGCTGTATTATTTCGACAAGGACGGCCGCTTCGGCTTTGGCTCGCGGCCCGGCGCGGTCAACGTACTCTTGAACGGCGGCACGCTCGATATCGATTCGGAGGCGCTGCGCATGTACCTCGAATTGGGGTACATTCCGGCGCCGCTGTCGTTCCATCGCGATATCCGCAAACTGCCGGCCGGTCATTACCTCACCGTCGATGGGCGGGGCGCGCGCTGTGTCCGCTATTGGGATTATCGTCCGATCAAACCCGATGGATCCCTCGACGCCCGTCCGGAAGGCGAGCTCGTCGAAGAGCTGGACGCGCTAGTTCAAAGTGCGGTGAAGGTTCGCCTCATGTCGGATGTGCCGCTCGGCGCCTTTTTGTCGGGCGGCGTCGACAGCGCGCTGGTCGCCGCGGCGATGAAGGGTGCCGGAGTGGCGCGCCCCAGAACGTTCACCATCGGCTTCAACGAGAAGGCCTTCGACGAAGGGTCTGCCGCGGCGGCGGCGGCCGGCCGTCTGGGGCTCGATCATGTGCACGAGACGCTGGACGTCAACAGTCTGCTCGAATTGCTGCCGACCTACATTCAGGAATACGACGAGCCGTTTGCCGACAGCTCCGCATTTCCCACCATGGCGGTTGCGCGACTCGCGCGCCGGCACGTCACCGTGGCACTGAGCGGCGACGGCGCCGATGAGCTGTTCGGCGGCTACCATTATTATCCGCTCATCGAACGACTGTCCCGGGTGTTGGGATGGCGGCGCGGTGCCAAGCACGCGGCGGCGCGCCTGTTCAGCGCACTCCCGGGGCATCGGACCAAGTTGCTCGCCGGTGCACTGGAATCGCGCGACAACGTCGCCTTGTTTCACTTCCTGCGCAGCGTGAGCAAGGACTACAAGCCGCTCTTGATCGACGATGATTCGAGGGCATCGGCGGATTCGGAAAGCCTGTTTTCGCAATTCGCATGCAGTTTCGCCATGGATCTCTCGGCGGCCGAAACTGCCATGCGACTCGATGCCGGCCTTACGTTGCCCGACTTGTTCCTGCAGAAGGTCGACGTGGCGACCATGGCCTTTTCGCTCGAAGCGCGCTGTCCAATGACCGATTATCGGCTCGTCGAGTGGTCCATGCGGCTGCCGATGCGGTACAAGCTGCGCAACGGTGAATCCAAGTACCTGCTGAAGAAGGTGCTGCGAAAATATCTCCCCGCCGAAGCCGTATACCGGCCCAAGATGGGCTTCGGCGTGCCGCTGGCGGAATGGCTGCGCGGCCCGCTGCGCGACTGGGCCCGGGAACTCGTGCACGATGACACCCTGATGTCGCGTCTGCCGCTCGACAAGCTGCAAGTGCGCGAAATGCTGCGCCAACAAGCCGATGGCAAGCGCGAATCGCATCCGCTGGTGTGGAGTCTCTTGATGCTGCTGTGCTTCATGCAGGCGCACGGCGTGCGCCGTGCGCTGCCGGTCATCGCCTACCGCGAAGTCGCTTGAATGGCACGCGGGCGGCGGCGGCCGCGCGTACTCTTCTTGTTCACCGAACTGTATGCGAACGGCGGCATTCAACGCTTCAATCAGACCATTCTCGAGGCCTGCGGGCGGCTCGAGATCGAATGCCGCGTCCTGTCCCTGAACGATTCGCCGGCGTCCGTTGAGGATCATCGCACCGGCCCCGCCATCACGGTCGCGGGTTTCTCCGGCAGCCGCCGGCGGTTCACGCTGGCGGCCGCCGCGACCCTGCTGCGCCGCGACTACGATCGCGTGCTGATCGGGCACGTCAACCTCCTCACGTTGTTCATCGGCATTTTGTCGGTCGTGCGCTACCGGCCGCCGCAAACCTTGCTCATTGCGCATGGCATCGAGGTCTGGAGCGGTCTCGGGCGTCTGCGCCGCTTCGCGTTGTCGCGCACCGATCGCATCCTGTGCGTCAGCAACTACACCAAACAGCGCATCTTGGAGCAGGCGCCCACACTCGCCGCGGAGCGGTTGGTTATATTCCCGAACGCTCTGGCGGACACCTGGGCCCGCGCCGCACCGGCCGCGCCAACACGCACCTTGCCGGAGCGTTTCATCCTCTCGGTGACGCGCTTGGAACGTGGTGATCGGTACAAAGGCATCGCCAGCGTGATCGAGGCCTTCAGCATGCTGGCGGATCGGTCGCTCGAGTACCTGGTCGTCGGCCATGGCAACGACCTCGTGTTTCTCGAGGCCATCGCGCGACGATGCGGCGTCGCGGATCGCGTGCATTTCGTCCGCGGCGTCAGCGATTCGGAGTTGATCACCCTGTACGAACGATGCGAGGCCTTCGTGCTGCCGAGCGGCAAAGAGGGCTTCGGCATCGTCTTTTTGGAGGCCATGTTCTTCGGCGCGCCGGTCATTGCCGCCGATGAAAAAGGCGCCAAGGATGTCGTACGCGACGGCGATACCGGGCTCACGGTGCGCTTCGGCGACACGATCGGGATCAAGGAGGCCATCGAACGACTCGCGTCGATCCCGGCACTGCGCGCTCGCCTCTGCGCGGCGGGCCGCGCGACGGTGATC
>PLEW01000089.1 GCA_003136555.1 Planctomycetota bacterium
CGGAAGTGTCGAGCATGCGTCGTGAATGCCGTTGGGTCGTCCTTGTCGGGCGTCCATGCCCGCCATCCGCGCCCGTGTCTGGCCTACCGAGGGCCGTTCAGCGTGCCAGAGTACGCACTGCGCTGCGGAACAGCAGGTTCCGTTCTGACATTTCATGTGCGGATATTGACCTGAGCAGGTGCAGCGATGCAATGCACTGCCACCAACGTCTCCCGGACCGGGCGAACTACCCGCGCCATCTGTGCCCCCTCCCAGTCCCCTCTTCCCCAGGAGCGTCAGCGATCCATCGCTGAACCTGCGGCTCGAGACCGTCACGTCCACCGACGCCAACGGCAATCGGTGCAACCCGCTGTCCGCCTACCTGCACCTGATCGAGGGCAAGTGGCGGCTGATCCCGATGGTGTGGTTCCTGCAGGCGGTGCGCAATGCGCCGGTGCTGATCTTCCCCCTGCTGATGGGGCACCTCTTCTTCCTCATCGAGAAGGAGCCCACCCGGGTCACCAGCGAGCTGTGGTGGGTGCTGTCTTCGACCTTCGGGCTGTGCGTGCTCAACGTCATCGCCACCGTCGGCCAGCAGCGCCTGCGCTCGATCCAGCGCCGATCGCTCACCGCCGCCCTGCGGCGCTCCCTGGTGCGCCGGCTGCATCAGCTGACCTTCGTCTTCCATGACCGCTCCCAGGCGGGGGTGCTGCAGAACAAGTTCATCCTCGACCTCAACCGCCTCGAGGACGTGCACAACTACCTCGCCGAGAATATCATCATGCAGGGCACCACCATCGTGGTGGCGCTGGCGATCGTCGCCTGGATCAACCCCTGGTTCCTGCTCATCCTCGGGCCGATCGTCCCCGCCAACCTGATCGCCGCGCACCTGCTCTGGCATCCGATGCGCAAGCGCAGCGAGGAGTTCCGCCAAGCCGAGTCCGGCTTCCTCTCCTACCTCCAGGAGGTCCTGCACGGTCTGCGCCTGACGCGCGCGCACGCGGTCGAGGACTTCGCCGAGGACCGCCTCGCCGAGGCGGCGCACAAGGTCGCCTCCAGCGGCATCCGCGTCGATGTCACCAATGCCTTCTTCGGCTCGATCGGCTGGTCGGTGGGTTCGGTGCTCAATATGCTGGTGATCGGCGTGGGTGCCTGGCTGTGCGTGCGCGATACCATCCGCGCCGACCAGCTGTTCGTCTTCTATACCTTCTACGGCATCATCCAGGGCGGCATCAGCGGCATCGTCTTCGGCATGCCCGCGATCGCCTCGGCCAGCGATGCCATCAACTCGCTCGCCGAACTCTACGCGCAGGAGAGCGAGGAGAAGAACAACGGCAAGCTCCAGCTCGATACCATCCAGGGAGCGGTATCCCTGCGCGGCGTCACCTTCAAGTACCCCAATAGCGAACGCCACAGCCTCTCCGGCGTCGATCTCGACATCCCGCTCGGGGGCTCGCTCGCCCTGGTCGGCGCATCCGGTTCGGGCAAGAGCACCATCGCCAGCCTGATCCTCGGCTTCTACGAGCCCGAGAAAGGCACCATCCGCATCGACGGCCATGATCTGCATGAGGTCGATCGCCGCACCTATCGCAAGCATGTCGGGGTGGTCAGCCAGGAGGTGGTGCTGTTCCAGGATACCGTGCTCGGCAACATCGCCTGGGGCGATCCCCATCCGGACGAGCAACGCGCTCGCGAAGCCGCCAAGCGCGCCAATGCCGATCATTTCATCTCCGCCCTGCCCAAGGACTACCTGACCATGCTCGGCGATCGCGGGCTGGGATTGTCCGGCGGCCAGCGCCAGCGCCTGGCGATCGCGCGCGCGCTCTACCGCGACCCCAAGCTGCTGATCCTGGACGAGGCCACCAGCGCCCTCGACCCCGAGAGCGAGCGCCTGGTCCAGCTCGCACTCGACGAGCTGATGAAGGGGAGATCGACGCTGATCATCGCCCACCGCCTCTCGACGGTCCGCAATGCCGACCGCATCGCCGTGCTCGAGGATGGGCGCATCATCGAGCATGGCGTCTATGCCGAGCTGATGGATAGCCGCCGCTCCTTCTGGAAGCTCGCCAACCACCAGCTGGTCTAGGGCGGATGGTGTATCCGCTTCCGCTGCTCGCCGGCCCCGCGCCGCAGCCGTGACTCACGATGGCGACCCCTGCGTGGAGATGGCCATTGCAGCGCGTCGTCGCAGGGCAAATTAGCCGCTCACGTTCACGGAGTCCTGCCATGGCGGAAAAGCCATCGTCGTCGCCCCTGGTCTGGCTGGTGCTGGGAGTCCTGGCCCTGGGCGCTGCCGGCATCTTCCTCCTGCATCCCGGCTCGCCTGCCGCACCGGCGGATGCCGGCGGGGAGAAGGCCAAACCCAAGGCCGCGAGCGAGCTGCGCATCGCCGTCATCCCCAAGGGGACGACCCACGAATTCTGGAAGACCATCCACGCCGGTGCGATCAAGGCCCAGCGCGAACTGACCGCAGCCGGAACCCCGGTGTCGATCATCTGGAAGGGGCCGCTGCGCGAGGATGACCGCAGCTCCCAGATCGAGGTGGTGCAGACGTTCGTCGGCCAGGGCATCAACGGCATCGTCTTGGCGCCGCTGGACCGCACCGCCCTGGTGGCGCCGGTCGAGCTCGCCATCGGCGCCAAGATCCCGGTGGTGGTGATCGATTCGGGCCTCGAATCCGACAAGCAGTCCTCCTTCATCGCCACCAACAACCTCGATGGCGGCAAGCAGGGCGGTAAGCGCCTCGGCGAGCTGATGGGCGGGACCGGCAAGGTCCTCCTGCTGCGCTACCAGGAGGGTTCCGCCTCGACCGAGCAGCGCGAAGCGGGCTTCCTCGCTGCGATCAAGGAGTTCCCCGGCATCACCGTGATCTCATCGGACCAGTATGCCGGTCCGACGCGCGCGACCGCGCTGACCGCCAGCCAGAACCTGCTCAACCGCTACAAGAGCGAGATCAGCGGGGTGTTCTGCCCCAATGAATCATCGGCCACCGGCATGCTGCTCGCCCTCAAGGAGCTGGGCCTCAACGGCAAGCTCAAGTACGTCGCCTTCGATGCCAGCGATGTCCTGCTCGCCGGGCTGAAGGCCGGGGATATCCAGGGCCTGGTGGTCCAGGACCCCTTCAACATGGGCTACCTGGGGGTGAAGAACGTGGTCGCCGCCATCCAAGGCAAGGCCATCCCCAAGCAGATCGACACGCCGGTCAAGCTGGTGACCCCCGACAACATCGACCAGCCTGAGATCAAGGCGCTGATCACCCCGCCGCTGGCTGAGTTCCTGGGCGAGCCTGCCCGGCCATGAGTGGCGCCCCACGCCTGCTGCACGTCCTGTGCCTGGCGTGCGTCTGGAGCGCCGTCCTGGGCATGTCGCCAGCGGCTGAGGCGCAGGCCGCTCTGGGTCCCCGCCACCACGAGCCGACCGGCGGCTTCTCGTTCTGTCCGCCCAAAGGCTGGGCGATGCACACCGTCCCGGGCACGCCCTACCAGTACGCCATCTACCTCGCCGAAGGCTTCACTCCGCTGATGAGCGTGATCGACGAGAAGACCGGCGACAGCCTGCCGGACTACATCCAGAGCAGCATCGAGGGGCTCAAGCGCTTCTTCCCCGACTATGCCGAGGTCTCGCAGTCGCCGGTGACCACCAGCTCCGGACTCAGCGGCACGCGCTTCATCGTCACCCTCACCCAGAAGGGCAAGCCGCTGCGCCAGAGCCTGTTCTTCCTCGATGGCGGCAACGGCGCCAATTACCTCATCAAGGGCTCGGCGCTGGCCAGCGATGGCGCATCCCGCGATGCCGGCTTCCTCGCCGCCGCGCGCAGCTTCCAGCTCGATCCGCCGGCCACCCCCCCGGGCGGCGTTCCTGGGAACCCACCTCCGCATGGCACGACGCCCTAGCCGCCCCGACTGCCCGGCCGACCCCAGCATGCCTCCCGCCACCGCCTCCCATCGACAACACCCGGACGACGCATCCGGTGACCGCACCCGCGCCGCGGGCGCGCCCGACTGGTGCACCGACGGGGAGACCTGAGATGGCCGCACGTCTGGTCATGCAGGGGATCGCCAAGCGCTTCGGCGCCACTGCCGCCCTCAGCGGCGTCGATCTCGCCATCGAGCCCGGGGAGGTGCTGGCCCTGATCGGCGAGAACGGCGCAGGCAAATCGACGCTGATGAAGATCCTCGCCGGGGTCTACCGCGCCGATCAGGGCGCCATGCACCTGGATGGGGTGCCGTTCATCCCCAGCGGACCGATCGATGCGCGCCGCCGTGGCCTGGCCATCGTCTACCAGGAGCTGACCCTCGCCATCCACCTGAGCGTGGAGGAGAACATCACCTTGGGGGATGAGCCGCAGCGGCATGGCTGGATCGACCGCCCCAAGCGGCGCGAGCTCGCCGCCAGCGCCCTGGCGCAGCTCGGCTGCGAGCACATCCCGCTGACCGCCTTGGTGCGGGATCTCTCCATCGCCCAGCAGCAGCTGGTCGAGATCGCCCGCGCACTGTCGGCCCATCCACGGTTGCTGGTGATGGATGAGCCGACCTCGAGCCTGACGCGGGCGGACGTCGAGCACCTGATGGCGGTGATCCGCCGCCTGCGCGGCCAAGGCGTCAGCATCATCTACATCTCGCACTTCCTCGAGGAGTGCAGCGCCATCGCCGACCGCTACGCCGTCCTGCGGGATGGACGCAGCGTCGCCAGCGGTGCGATGCCGGCGGTCAGCGAAGCCGAGCTTATCCGCCACATGGTCGGTCGCGATGTCAGCGAGATCTACCCGCGGGTGCCCCATGCCCTCGGATTGCCGGTCCTGGAAGTGAACCGCGTCAGCGGCCTGGGCAAGCCCAAGCAGGCCAGCCTGGCACTCCATCGCGGGGAGATCCTCGGCATCTTCGGACTGGTCGGCTCGGGCCGCAGCGAGATGCTGCGCGTGGTGTTCGGGCTCGACCCCATCCGTTCCGGCGAGATCGTGGTGCATGGGGTGCCGCGCACCCGCTCGACGCCCACCCAGCGCCTGACCCAGGGCATCGGCCTGGTGAGCGAGAATCGCAAGGAGGAGGGGCTGCTGCTCAATCTCTCGATCGCCGACAATCTCACCCTCACCAGGCTCGAGCCCTACACCCACTTCGGCATGATCGCCAGCCGTAGCCAGGAGACCTCGACCCGCACCTGGATGGAGCGCCTCGGCGTGCGCGCCCAGGGCGCGACCCAGGCGATCGCCGAGCTGAGCGGCGGCAACCAGCAGAAGATCGCCATCGGCAGGCTGCTCCACCATGGGGCCGACATCCTGCTGCTCGACGAGCCGACCCGCGGCATCGATGTCAATGCCAAGGCGCAGGTCTACCGTCTCATCGGCGAGCTCGCAGCGGTGGGCACGGCGGTGATCGTGGTCTCATCCTACATCCCTGAGCTCCTGGGCATCTGCGACAGCGTCGCGGTGATGTGCCGGGGACAGCTCGGAGCCTCGCGCCCGGTGGCGGAGTGGGATCAGCACAGCATCCTGGCAGCCGCCATCGGCCAGGAATCGAGCGATCATGCCACCACCTGATCGCCACAAGCACGCGAGCACGCTCATGAACAACGATCCTGCAGCACCCCTGCCGCCCCCTGCGCCGAGCGCGCACACCGCCAAGGTGCTCGCCGCCTTCGGGCCCTTCATCGCCCTGATCGTGCTGATGGTGGGCCTGCGCATCGCCGTCGGGGAGAACTTCTGGTCGGCCTTCAACCTGCGGCTGATCCTCTGCCAGACGGCGATCGTGGCGATCGCCTCCTGCGGCATGACCATGATCATCGTCGCCGGGGGCATCGACCTGAGCGTCGGATCGGTGGTGGCCCTGTGCGGCGTACTCTCCGCCCTGACGGTCAATGCCGGATGGCCGCCGCTGGTGGCGCTGGGGGTGGCGATGCTCAGCGGCGCGGCGATCGGCGCGCTCAACGGCTTGATGATCGCCGGCTTCCGCATGGCCCCCTTCATCGTCACCCTGGGCATGATGGGCATCGCGCGCGGCTCCGCCAAGCTGATCGCCCACTCCGAACCGGTGAACATCCGACCGACCTGGCTGGACCTGCTGATGCGCCCCTTCCCGCTGCCGCAGGATCCCGACTGGTTCAAGGCCCTGGTGGTGGCGCCCGGGGTGTGGATGGCGGTCATAATCGCCATCGGCATGTCGCTGGTGATGAGCCGTTCGGTCTTCGGCCGCTACGCCTATGCGATCGGCTCCAACGAGGCCGGCGCGCGCCTGTGCGGCATCCGCGTGCCGCTGATCAAGATCCTGATCTACGGCCTCGCGGGCGCCCTGGTGGGGCTGGCCGGCCTGCTGGAGATGACCATGCTCCATCTGGGCGATTCCACCACCGCCATGGGCCGCGAATTGGATGTCATCGCCGCGGTGGTCATCGGCGGCGCCTCCCTGAGCGGCGGCACCGGCACCGTGCTGGGGACGATGATCGGCGCGCTGATCATGGCCATCCTGCGCAATGGCACCCAGCAGCTCGAATGGCAGACCGCGACCCAGGAGGTCATCATCGGGGTGGTGATCATCCTGGCGGTGCGCATCGACCAGCTGCGCAACCGCCGGGCGAGCCTGCTCTGAGCGGGGCTAGCCCGCCTCCCCGGGCGTCAGCCGCTCGAGGATGTCCACCACCCCGTCCGCCACCTCATGGGGCGAGGTGTAATCGGCGACGGCGCGCAGGCGCGGATCGGCATTCGCCGGGCAGGCGAAGAAGCGCACCCGTTCGCGGATCGCCAGATCGCCCATGGTATCGCCGATGCCGGCGAGCTGCTGGCGCGCCAGCCCATGGGCGGCGAGCAGGCGGTCGATGCCGGTGGCCTTGGAGATGTGCACGAGATCGCAGTTGATGTAGTACCACGACATCGAGATGCGCAGCGGCAGGCCCTCGGCCCGGCAGTGCTCGGCGATGCCCTCCAGCCGGGCGACCAGCCAGTCGTGATCGGGATGGTACAAGGACACCGAGGCGGTCTTGCCGGGCTGGATCGCGGCCGCCGCGACCGGCGCGGTGGCGGCATACATGGCGCTGTACCCGGCGCTTGCCGCGGCCTTCGCCTGGCGCCTGGTGCGCGGCCCGCTGCGGCTGCTGCTGGCGCTGCCGGCAGCCTGGGCGCTGGCCGAGTGGTTGCGCGGCGTCGTGTTCACCGGGTTTCCGTGGCTGGCGGGCGGATATGCGCAGGTCGACAGCGCACTGGCCGGCTACGCGCCGCTGCTCGGCGTCTACGGCGTCACGCTCGCCGCGGCACTCGCCGCNNGCACTGCGCGAGGTCACCTGGACCCAGCCCAGCGGCGCGCCGATCGTCGTGCGCCTGGTCCAGGGCAACATTCCGCAGGATGACAAGTTCGCCGGCAGCGGGATGCAGCTGGCGGCCGATACCTACCTGCGCCTGATGCGCGGCGACGGCGAAACCGCCGACCCGGGTGGCCATGTCGACCTGGTGGCGCTGCCCGAATCGGTATTCCCGGTCGCGGTCGGCGACCTGCCGGGCGGGCTGCTGCAGGCGNNTGCCGTTCGGCGAATTCATCCCGCCGGGATTTCGCTGGTTCGTCGACCTGATGCAGATTCCGATCGGCGACCAGGAGCGCGGCGCCGCCTACCAGCCGCCGATGCACCTCGCCGGGCAGCAGGTGGCGGTGAACATCTGCTTCGAGGACCTGTTCGGCGCCGAGATCATCAAGGCCTGGGGCGATCCGGCGCTCGAGCCGACGCTGCTGCTGAACCTGTCCAACCTGGCGTGGTTCGACGACTCGGCGGCGGTGCCGCAGCACCTGCAGATCTCGCGGATGCGCGCGCTCGAGACCGGGCGTCCGATGCTGCGCGCCACCAACACCGGCGCGACCGCGATCATCGACCCGCGCGGCGTGGTGACGGCGATGCTGCCGCCGCTGACCGCCGCCAGCCTGGAGCGGCCGGTGCGCGGCTATCGCGGCCGCACGCCGTACGTGCGCGCCGGCAACTGGCCGTTCCTGGCACTGGCGCTGCTGCTGCTCGGCGCAGCCTGGATCGGGTCGATCCGTGGGTCGCGCGGCGCGCTGCGCCAACCGCACTAGTGAAACCCTGAGCAAGCGTGGCGAGCGCTTCAA
>PLEW01000051.1 GCA_003136555.1 Planctomycetota bacterium
CCCCCGCCCCCGCCCCCGCGCCAGCAAAGCCGCGCCACGCCCATTTCCTTGGAGCTGGGCCTTGCTAGCGTGTGCGGCCCTCCGGGACCTGTGAGCGCCACGCCGGCGCCCGGCCCGGGGACGAGGAGCGGCCATGGCCGGGCGACAGAGCGCGGATGCGCAGGATCAGCGGTTTCCAGCGGCGGCAGCGGTGCCTGGGGTGACCGTCGCCAAGTTCGGCGGCACCTCGGTGGCCAGCGCGGCCCAGCTGCGCAAGGTGCAGGCCATCATCGACGCCGATCCCGCCCGCCGCGTCATCGTGCCATCGGCGCCGGGCAAGGCCCATGCCGGCGACACCAAGGTCACCGACCTGCTCTACCTCTGCCACCAGCTCGCGGCCAAGGGCCAGGCGCTCGGGCAGGTATGGGACACCATCGCCGCGCGCTTCCAGGGCATCGTCGCCGAGCTGGGCGTGGCCCTGGATCTCAGCGCCATCCTGCGAGAGGCGCGCGAGCGCATCGCCGGCGGGGCCTCCGCCGACTACGCCGCCAGCCGCGGCGAGGCGATCCACGGTCGCGTGCTCGCGGCGGCGCTGGGCGCCACCTACATCGATGCCGCCGAGGTGGTGTTCTTCGATCGCGCCGGCCGCCTGGACCGCCGCACCTTCCCCGCCATCGCCGCGCGCTGCCGCATCGCCGGCCGGGTGGTCATCCCCGGCTTCTACGGCTCCGACCATGCCGGCGAGGTCAAGACCTTCAGCCGCGGCGGCTCGGATGTCACCGGAGCGGTGGTCGCCAACGCCCTGGATGCCACGCTCTACGAGAACTGGACCGATGTCTCAGGAGTGCTGATGACCGATCCCCGGGTGGTCGCCGAGGCCAGGCCGATCACCGAGATCACCTACCGCGAGCTGCGCGAGCTCTCCTACATGGGCGCCAGCGTGCTGCATGAGGAGGCGGTCTTCCCGGTGCGCGAGAAGGGCATCCCGATCAACATCCGCAACACCAACCGGCCTGCCGATCCGGGCACCATGATCGTCGCCGAGCGCGATGCCGGCAACCAGGTGGTGGTGGGCATCGCCGGGACCAAGGGCTTCACCGTCATCCAGATCGAGAAGGCGATGATGAACACCGAGGTCGGCTTCGGACGCCGCGTGCTCGACGCCTTCGAGCGCCTGGGGATCAGCTACGAGCACACCCCCACCGGCATCGACACCCTCTCGGTGGTGGTGGCCGACCGCCAGCTGGTGGACGCGAGCGGCACCAGCAAGCTCGAGCAGGTGCTCGAGGATCTCCAGGCCACCCTCCGCCCGGACACCCTCAAGGTCACCCCGGGCATGGCGCTGATCGCCACCGTCGGCCAGGGCATGACGCATGCGGTCGGCACCGCCGCCCGGCTGTTCAGCAGCCTGGCCAAGGCGCGCGTGAACGTGCGCATGATCGACCAGGGCTCGAGCGAGCAGAACATCATCGTCGGCGTCGAGGAGGCCGACCTGGCGCTCGCCATCCGGGCGATCTACAACGAGTTCGCCTGAAGCCCTCGTAAGCAGCAGCAGCCGAGGCAGCAGCGCGGCGCACGCGCGCCGTGATGACCGCCGCTCACGCACCGCGCAGATGCGCGGAGAGCAGCCGGATGTAGGGGGCATGGTCGGCGCTGGCGGCGCACTCGCGGGCGCTGTGCATCGACAGCATCGGCGTGCCCAGATCGCACACCGCGATGCCCAGGTGCGCCGCGGCTGACGGGCCGATGGTGCTGCCGCAGCCGATGTCGCCGCGGGCGACGAAATCCTGCAGCGGCACCGCGCAGGCGGCGGCCAGCCGGCGGATGCGCGCCGCGCTCGCGGCGCTGGTGGCATAGCGCACATTGGCATTGGTCTTGAGCACCACGCCCTTGCCGAGCAGCGGGCGGTGGCGCGGTTCATGCTTCTCGGGGTAGTTGGGATGCAGGGCATGGGCCATGTCGGCCGAGATCATCAGGCTGCCGGCCAGGCTGGCGTGCAGCGCTGAGCGGCCCATGCCGAGTTCGCCGGCGATGCGCTCCAGGATCGACCACAGCAGCATGCCATCGGCGCCGGTGTCGCTGCGGCTGCCGACCTCCTCGTGATCGAAGAGCGCGAGCATCGGCAGGACCTCGCTCTCGCCGTCGATCGAGCCCAGCAGGGCGGTCACGCCGGCATGGCAGGAGGCGAGGTTGTCGAGGCGCCCGGCGAAGATCAGCTCCTCGTCGGCGCCGGCCAGGGTCGCGGGGGTGAGATCGTAGAGCGACAGCTCATGGGCGATGATCGCGCTGTCCGCAAGGCCGAGCTCGGCGGCGAAGCGGCGGCTGGCCTCGCCCGGGCCGGCGCCCTCCGGCTGCAGCCCCCACAGCGGTGCGAGCTGGGTCTGCGGATTGAGCTTGAGGCCGTTGTCGTTGACCGTGCGGTCAAGATGCACGGCGAGCTGGGCGACGCGCGCGAGCGGACGATGGATGCGCACCAGGTGGCTCACGCCATCTGCGGTATGCACGGTGCCCGCCACGCCGAGATCGCGGTCGAGCCAGCTGTTGTACAGGGCGCCGCCGTAGACCTCGACGCCCAGCTGCAGGCAGCCCTCGCAGGCGTAGGCCGCCTGGGGCTTGAGGCGCAGATGCGGGCTGTCGGTATGGGCGCCGACCAGGTGCAGGCGGCGGAAGGCGGCAGCGCGGATGACGAAGGCCACCACGCTGCCGCCGCGCCGGACCAGGTAGCGTCCAGGCGCAAGCCCCCAGGCGGGCGCGCTCAGGTCGAGGGTGGTGAAGCCGTGCGTCCCCAGCTGGGCGGCCACCTGGGCGACCGCATGCGCGGCGCTGGGCGATTGGTCGATGAAGCGGCACAGGTCGCGGGCGTCGGCGAGATCGCTGCTGCTCATGGCGGCCCATGGTCGTCGGCTGGAGCGCCACCGCAATCGCCCGCTCAGCGCTGGAAGCGCCGCTCGAGCTCGGCCCAGCTGAGGTCCAGGGTGGTCGGGCGGCCGTGCGGGCAGTGCTCGAGGTGCTCGAGGCGGTAGAGCAGGCCGACCAGCTCGAGCTGCTCCTCCGGGCTGAGCTGCTGGCCGGCCTTGACCGCGCCGTGGCAGGCGGCGCTGTGGGCGATGCGTTCGCGCAGGCCATCAAGCGCGTGCGGGCTGGAGCCCGAGCTCGCCAGGGAGCCGAAGAAGGCGGCCCAATTGACCCGCCGCAGGCTGACCGGGAAGGCCCGCACCAGCACCGTGGTGGGGCCGAAGACCTCGGCCTGGATGCCATAGGGGGCCAGCTCGGGCAGGAGCGCCTCGAGCACCGCGACTTCGCTGGCGAGCAGCTCCACCGAGCGCGGGATGAGCAGCTCCTGCCGTCCCGAGGCCGCCAGGTCGGTGAGCGCATCATCGAGGCAGAGGAACAGCGCCTTCTCATGCACCGCGTGCTGGTCGACCAGGCGGATGCCGTGGTCGGTCTCGATGAGCAGGAACATGCGGTTGAGCTGCAGCACGCGCCTGACCCCCGGGATGTGCGGCGAGGTCGCATCGGCGGGACGCGCGGCGCCAGCGGGACGGAGCGGGTCGGCAGGCTGCATCGCGGCGCTTGCCGGTGCCCCCNNGCCCGCCCCGGCGCCGGGGGTGCCGGGGGTGGCCGCGGCGACGGTGACCGGGATCTGCGGCAGGAAGCGCTCCTGGAGCGCCGGTGCGCCCACCACTGGTGCCGGCGCGGGCCGGACCACGGTGCGCATGAGCCCGCCCGGCGGGGGGCTCTGCGCAGGAGCGTCCGCGGAGGTGAGCAGGGCGAAGCCCCCGGCACCCGTGTGCAGGGCGCCCTGGATGGCCTTCTGCACCAGGCTGAAGACCTCGCCCTCGGAGCGGAAGCGGACCTCAGATTTGGTCGGATGGACGTTGACGTCGACCTGGGCGGGATCGAGGTCGAGATGGAGGAACACCGCGCCATGCAGACGCGGCTCGAGGAAGCCCTTGTAGCCCTCGCGCACCGCCGCATACAGCAGCCGGTCCTTGACGAAGCGGCCGTTGAGGAAGAGGTACTGCCTCTTGGCGGTCGGACGCGCCTCCTGCGGATGGCCGACGAAGCCGGTGATCTGCATGGTCGCGGCGCTCTCGGCGACGGCGAGCAGGCGCTCGCTCAGGCTGCGGCCGAACAGCGCGCGCACGCGGTCGGACAGGGTCTCCCCGGCAGGCAGATCGATGGTGGTGCGCGCGACCTGCCCCTGGACGGTGTCGAGGCGGAAGGCGACGCGGGGATGGCTGAGCGCGAGGCGCATCACCTGCTCGGTGATGTGTCCGCTCTCCGAGGCTTCGCTCTTGAGGAACTTCAGGCGTGCCGGGACGTTCCAGAACAGGTTGCGCACGCTCACCCGCGTCCCCGGCGCCATCGCGCAGGGTTCCAGCGCGCCCCCCGCGCCGCCGGCCGNNCCTCGCCGCGGAAGCCCAGGGTGGCGATGCGGAAGAGGTCCTCGGAGCTGGACAATTTGCTGGTGGCGTGGCGCGCCAGGGCCAGCGCCAGGTCGTTCCCGCGCATGCCATGGCCATCGTCCTCGACCTCGACCAGGCGGCGTCCGCCATCCTCGATGCGCACCACGATGCGCCTGGCGCCGGCATCAA
>PLEW01000126.1 GCA_003136555.1 Planctomycetota bacterium
CTGGCAGGAGAACTTCCGATGGCGGTCTGCTTTGCCAAGCATTACCGGGTCGTCGGCTTCGACATCAATCGCGCCAAGATCGCCGAGCTCAAGCAGGGGCGCGACCCGATCGGTGAGAACGGCGACGAGGCGGTGGCTGCCAGCGGCATCGCCTTCAGCCACGATCCTGTCGTGCTTCGGGAGTCGGCTTTCCTGATCATATGCGTTCCCACTCCGGTCGACACTGCCAAGCGACCGGACTTCGGTCCCCTGTCGAGCGCCAGCACCCTGGTCGGCAAGCACATGGCCCCGGGCGCGGTCGTGGTCTACGAGAGCACGGTGTACCCAGGGGCGACCGAGGAGGTCTGCGTGCCGATCCTCGCCCGCGAGAGTGGCCTGAAAGACGGTGAGGGCTTCTCCTTCGGCTACAGCCCGGAGCGCATCAACCCCGGGGATCGGGAGCATACCGTTGAGCGCATCCGCAAGGTGGTGTCCGGAAGCGACCCGTCCACTGCCGATCTGGTCGCTCGCGTCTATGGCAAGGCCATCATCGCAGGCGTCTACCTGGCACCGTCGGTCAAGGTCGCCGAAGCTGCCAAGGTGATCGAGAACACCCAGCGTGACCTCAATATCGCCCTCGTCAACGAACTCGCCCTGATCTTCCAGCGCCTGGGCATCGACACCCTGGATGTGCTCGAGGCTGCCGGCACCAAGTGGAATTTCCTCCCCTTCCGTCCGGGCCTTGTTGGCGGCCATTGCATCGGTGTCGATCCGTACTACCTGACCCACAAGGCCGAGGAGACCGGCTACCATCCCCAGGTCATCCTTGCCGGACGACGCATCAACGACGGCATGGGCCAGTGGATCGCCCATGAATGCCTCAGACTCATGATTCAACAGGGACGCGTCGTCAAGGGTTCGACGGTCCTGATCCTCGGTCTGACCTTCAAGGAAAACTGCTCGGATGTGCGGAATACCAGGGTGGTGGATATCATCACAGAGCTCAAGCGCTTCGGTGCCAAGCCCCTGGTGGTGGACCCGGTGGCGGATGCGGAGCCTGCCCGCCATGAATACGGCATCGAGATCCAGACCCTGGATGGCCTGGTGTCCTGCGAGGCGATCATTGCCGCGGTCGCGCACCAGCAGTTCAAGCAGATCGATCTCGCCGGCCTGGCACTCATCGCCAGGACCGGAGCCCCGTTCCTCGACATCAAAGGAATGTACTCCCGGGCGGATCTCGCCAAGCATGGCTTCTTGGTCTGGCGCCTCTAGATAAAGAGTCGCGCGGTGAGTGCCTTCGTCATCATTGCGAGGACCAGGGATGCGAGGGGGATCTGCGCCCATCCTCTGGGAATGCCGATAAATGTGCTTTGCCAGTTGCCCCCCGCCAATCTTTCCGTGGAAGTTATGCGGGATTGCGCACTGACCTGACCTCGCGACCATTCCAGGGATAGAGGCATGCCAGCACGCTGGCTGAATAGTTGCCTCCAGACTAATGTCCGAACATCAGATCCCCTTGTGGTCGCTCAGTTCGTTGCGGCACCATTGCTCGGCCCCCATGGTCTATACACACGCTAACAAGTATTAGAGTATGTAGAGCCAGTCCCGCCCCCCGTATTTGGCCAATTCGCCTGATTCCTCACCCACCCGTTCCATCCACCCCGTCAACATGCGGGTCCAAGTTCGAAGAACTGGGTCAAATACCCCTCGTATAATGCCCACTCCGAGCCCGAATCAGGTCGAATCCAGTGGGCCCCAGTTGTCGGGAGGGTGAAATCCCCACCCCAAGCTTTTCAGGAGCCGGCTGATGTGGCTACGATGGTAGTCCACATCAAATTCGCGCTTGATCAGATCCACAATCCTGGGGCTCGACCACGTGTCGGTGTCATACCCATGCTTCAATGCTCCCAAAGGTTGTGCTTTTCGGAACGGGTGCGCGATAAATTTGTTATTTTTCTAGTTCAACTAAGGAGAGTCTCCTCCATGGCAGCGGCAATAGCTGCAGCCCCAGGCTGCGTATCAGCGCGCAGCGCAGCGATGGTACGCCGACGTCGCTCCGGCGGCTGGTGCCGCGATAGTTTGGCGATTCCCCTGCATGTCATGACGCGGATCTCGAAGGCGACGATCGCTGCACGAAACGAGGCAGCGACCGCCTGACTCAGATGTTGCCGCCAGCGCCCCTGTAGGTCCAGTCGGTTACTGAGCCGATCAAGGAGCGCCTGCACTCCCTGATCGCTGTCGATGATCGAGATGGGGCCCTGGGCGTGCACGGCAAGGTAGTTCCAGGTCGGCACGGTATCCGGATCATCATAGCAGTCGGCCGAGATGAAGGCATGCGGACCGGTGAAGATCGCCAAGGCGCTGTCCGCCTGCCAGCCGGGATTGGCACGCGCGAGGTGCCCGCTGATAATGAACTGGCCATCCCGCCACTCGCTCAGCAGAGGGAGGTGATCGGCGGCAGGCACCCCGTCGTGCAGCGTGATCAGGGTAGCGAAGGGATGGCTCTGCATCAGCGCCAATAGCTGTACAGGATCGGTGATCTGGGCGTCGGCGCGTTGGTACATGGTGGTCTCGAAGTGACGGATGCAGTGAAGCTATAAGGTCGGATGACGGCACGTACCTGTATCCACTCGCTGTTGTCCGACAGCGAAGGTGGCCGGTCGGTCTGTGGCTGAAGAAGACCATCTCCCCTGGTTCAGGCCGTCTCTGACCACGGGCTATGATGAAGTCGACAGGGACGAAATCCATGCTGTCCTGCCCGACGACGTTCCGCGTGCAGGCGGTGCTGGCGTTGGAGAAGCGCGCTGAGATGTGAACGGACCTGGGGGACGACGCGCGTGGCGTCCCGGCCGGTGCAGATCCGCTGGCCGGTGATCATGCCGCTCCCCAGATCCGACCAGGACCAGCTGACCCGTATCGCTGGCTCCAGGCGGCGTGGGGGTGCGGTGGACCAGGAGAGATGGTGCGTGGCTGAGCCGAGGCATGCCATGCTATGCATCCCGATGCGTAACCGGACGAAACGAGCTCAACCAGAGTTCCCGCGCGCCATCTCCACGCGTCCGTCGGTGGCGATGACACGTCCCTCGTCCGGCGCAGTCACGTCTTGTCCCTATGAGCGCTCCAGCGATCATCCCGCCCACATTGCGATGGCGTCCGCGCGCACTCCGGCCGCCCATGCCGTCGCCCACCCAGGAGCTGTCATGTCCCGCCTCCCCGTGCTGCTGATCGGTGCCACCCTCCTGCTCTCGTCCTGCGCGATGAGCGATCGTTCCGAGGACACAGGCGGCATGCCGCTCGACAAGGAGGGGTTCATCGTCGATTGGCTGATGCTCGCGCCGTTCGCCATCCCCGAGTCGTCGGGCGGCGATGAGATCGACAAGGTCCAGCTCACGAAGGAAGGCTCCGTCACCCCCAAGGCCGGCGATACCGCGAAGGTCGGCGACAAGGACGGGACGTGGAAGGCGGTGAAGGCCAAGGACTACGAACTCGACTTCAATGTCGCGCTCGGTGGACCGCATGAGGATGTCCTCGGCTACCTGGTCGCCTATGTGGTGGCGGACAAGGAGCTGACCGGCGTGACCGCCGCCATCGGCAGCAACGACGAGTCGAAGCTCTACCTCAACGGCAAGGAGATCTACAAGTTTGCCGAGACCCGCACGATTGCCAAGGACACCGACAAGATCCCCGGACTGACGCTGCACAAGGGTGTGAACACCGTGGTCTTCAAGGTCATCAACGAGAAGAACGACTGGGCGGCGGCGCTGCGCTTCCTCGACAAGGAGGGCAAGCCGGTGTCCGGCCTCTCGGTCAAGCTGGCGCCGTAATCGTCATCGCCGTGGATACCGACGCGCGACCCGCGTGGCCCAGGTCGCCACAGGGCCGCGCGTCGCGACGCGCAGCCAGCCTCAGGCGCGCTCCGCTGCGCCGCGGCCGCTCCTCTGATGCTCACCCCTCTGCTTGGGATGCCCCATGGTTCATCTGCACCAGCGTTGTTCCCGCCTCGCCTGCCTGCTGCTCCTGGGGCTGCCCCTGGCATCAGGCGTGCTGACCGGTGCCGATGCGGCACCGGCGGGTGCCGCCGCGGGAGCGGAGCTGGTCTACATCGGCACCTATACCGGCCCCAAGAGCAAGGGCATCTACCTCAGCCATCTCGACCCGGCCACCGGCGCGTTGAGCGCGCCCGAGCTCGCCGGGGCGATGATCAATCCGTCCTGGATCGCGATCCATCCGAGCCACCGCTTCCTCTATGCCTGCGGCGAGTACGGCGCCTATCCAGGCGGCTCGGCGATCTGCGGCTTCAGCATCGGTCACGATGGGCTCCTGACGCAGACGTCCCAGCAGCCCCCCGGGGGCCAGGGGCCCTGCCATCTGGCCATCGATGCGACCGGTCGGCAGCTGCTGGTGGCCAACTACAACAATGGCGTGGTGGCGGACCTGCCCATCGGCGTCGATGGGAGGCTGGGCCCGCCGAGCTGGACCGATCAGCATCCCTCGCTCGGCGACAAGGTGACGCCGCATGCGCATTGCACGCTGATCGATCCCGCCAACCGCTTCGTCGTGAGCTGCGATGCCGGCATCGATCGCATCTACATCTACCATCTCAATGCGGCGACCGGCATCCCGACCGCCGGCGATCCGCCGTTCGTGACCACCCCGCCCAAGAGCCATCCACGGCATATCACCATCAGTGCCGATGCGCACGTCGCGTACATCATCAACGAGGCGGGCATGAGCGTCTCGGTCTGCCGCTACGACGCGGCCACCGGCGTCCTCCACGAGATCCAGTCGATCAGCACGCTGCCGGCCGGCGCCGCTGATCCGACCTGGTCGACCGCCGAGCTCATCCTGCATCCCTCGGGACGGTTCCTCTACGGCTCGAACCGCGGCCATGACAGCATCGTCGCCTATCGCATCGATGAGCAGGGGGGACGCTTGACCCTGATCGGCCATGCGTCGACGCAGGGCAAGACGCCGCGCGGTGTCGGCATCGATCCCTCCGGCCGGTGGCTCCTGGTCGGCAACCAGAATTCCGACAGCATCGTCGAGTTCGCCATCAACCAGAAGACCGGGGCGCTGTCGCCGACCGGGGCGCCGATCGAGCTGGGGGCACCGGTGTGCTTCCAGTTCCTGACAGCGGCGCCGTAAACGACGAGATCATCACCCGAGACCATCGCGACGGTGGCGATGGCCGCCTCGAGGACCGCGCCACCGTCCCGGCATGATCATCCCGGGACGGCGGCACGGTGGCGGCGCTGGTCTGCTGCGGCTGCTGCGTCCGGCGATCACTGCCGCGGTGGCGGGGGCGGCGGCGGGAGGACCGCTTTCAGGGCGACGGTGAATTCCGCCTGCGTGAGGGTGTTGCTGTGATCGGTATCCGCCGCCGTGAAGGCGGCATCCAGCTGCTGCTCCAGGGCGGCGGTCGAGGTCGTGCTCGCGCTGCCGGTGGACGACGATGACCCCGATGACGAGCCGGAGGTGCTCGACGACCCGGGTGGTCCCTGACGCCCACCGGGGGGCGGCGGGCGGTTGCCCGGAGGGGGGCCGCCGCCCTGGCGGGACGATCCCCCTGCTCCAGGCGGCGGCGGCGGCAGGCTCGCGATCAGCCCCTCCATGCCGGTGACGAATTCGCTCAGGCTGAGCACGCCATCGCTGTTGGTGTCGAACTGGGCGAACAGCTGGGCAGGGGTCGGTGGCGCCGGCGGCCCGGAGCTGGAGACGGAGGCCGCCGAGAGGGTGGAGGTGATCAGGCAGGACAGGAGGACCAGGGGGCGCAGCACGGGTATCATGGCTTCTCCAGGGGTCGGTGGTGGCTGGTGGTGGCAGGTCATGGCTGGCAGTGGCCAGCGGGATGGAACTGCCCTGAAGCGTAGGGGGGGAAGATGATAACATGATGATGGCGGCGCAGGCTGGCGGCTGCACGGCCAAGCCCGCCGCTGGGAGAGCCGTCCCGGGCGCCTGGGCCGTCACGACCGCGATGAGGGGGATGGGCGTGCGTTCTGCAGCCGTCGCGATCACGTGATCGTCGCTCTCGACCGACGGGCGCTGCGGGCGCACGCCGGCACATACCTGGTCCGCCATCTGGTGTTCCAGGCGAGCATCACGTGGACCAATCGGACGAGGCACACGGATCCCTGCGTGTGCCGGTGGCGGGTCTTGCTGGGGCTGGTATGCTGGCCTCACCACCCACGTCTGCTGGGCGTGACACGTCTGGTGGTCGCGAGGACATCCATGCCAGAGGGCGCCACATCCGACCCCGGCACCAGACCGCACCATGCCTGCATGGCGTCACGGCTGCAGGGCCTCATGCCGTGGCGCGCTGGCGTCATGGCGCTCCTGATGGGCATCTGCTGCTGGGGCGACGATGCCTCGGTCCCCGTCGTCGAACTGACCTATCGTGCTGCTGATCGTGCGGCTGATGCCGTAGGGCCGCCAGCGCCCGTGGATGCCTGGTGGCAGGATGCCATCGGCGAGTCCATCTCCTGGTGGAGCACCACCAGCGGCGTGCCTGTCGATGCCGCCGCGGCCGTGGCCCATCTCCGCAGTCTGCATCTGCTCGCCGGAGGGGTGACCGGTGCCGATCGCAAGCTGACGCCGACGATCGCCGGCTGGCTGGACGAATCGGCCCCCATCCTCGCTACGAGTCTGCAGGCGATGGTGGCGCGCTGGCCCGGATACCAGATGCAGATCCAGGAGCAGGCGCAGGCCCAGGCGCAGGCCAAAGGGCCGTACCTCACCCTCAGCGGCCCGCACGGTATCCTGCCCGATGAGCGCGATCCACCGCCGGGACTGCGTGTCACGCTGCATGGCCGGGGCTGTGCCGAGGAGCTGCGCTGGCGGGCGGCCATGTCCGAGACGGCGGAACCGCCGACCGCTCAGGATCTGGCCTTCGCCCTGGCGCTCATGGCCGACTGGAACCCATCGGCCGGCATCGATCCCGGTCCCCATGGCTGGATCAGCACCGATTTGCCGGCCACCTGGTTCACGCCCGTGGATCCCCTGGTGGTCGGCCATCTCCCGCAGGGCTGGGTGGCGTGGGCTGCAGTCGCTCTCGATGGCACCCGCATCGGTGGTGACCTCCATGCGCGACTGGCGGCCGCGGGAGTGTCGACCGCCTGGCCCGCATCCCTGGTACCGCTGATCGATCCCGCCCTGGTGGCGTCGGCACTGGACGGCACGTGGGTGGCCGCAGCTTACGGCCATGGCTTCCTCGCACGCGCACCGCGATCGGCGACCTTGGACATCCTCCTGGGCCTGGCCGCCGCTTCGCATGGCGTCACCCTCCCGACCGATGAGCAGCCCGTGGAGGTGGCCCCCGAGCTCTTCTGGGCCTGCTCGCCGAGCGACTGGATCATCGCCGATTCGCGTGCTCGGATAGCGACCTGGTTCGATGGGGGGCAGTCGCAGCCGATCCACGTGCCGACCGATGCGCTGGTCGTCGCTGCCGCGCAGGAATCCATCACCGCCACCGCGCTGACCGCCTTGGACGATCTCCTCCCCGGTGAGCACCTCCTCGCCGAGGAGATGCCGCTCCCCCAGCGTGCCCGCTTCCCGTCGCCCGTCTCTGGCCGGCACGCGCACGCCGCTGCCCCAGCGGAATCGGCATGGCCCGCCATGGTGCAGCTGCTCGACCGTGCTGGCGGCCATCAGCTCGCTGGACGTGCGGTCGCTGGGCGCCTGGTCATCGCCCTCGATGGCCCCGTCCTGCCATGGGTCCTTCCGGGCCTGGCCATCCGCTGGTTCGCCGATATCGCCGAGGATGAGGAGGGGAAGCGGGACATCCGCGAGGTCTTCCGGCATCTGCGTGAGACCGGGCAGCCGGTCACCATCGCCGACGACATCGCGCACACCCTGGCATCGCTGTCACCGGCCGACGCGGCCAGGCTCCCGGGCCGCATCGGCGCCTGGACGGCGCTGGTCGCAGCGTCGCCAGCCGTGGTGACGATGAAGACGCAGGATGACACCGCGAAGCGCATGAGCGAGGCGGTGCTTCCCTGGACCATGAACGACCTCCTGCGCTCGGTGAGGGAGGCGACGCCTGCGCTGCTCCAGACCACCGCCCTCCTCGACGAACCAAGCGGAGTGCCGTATGCGATGCTGGGCATCCTGACTCATCCGGACACGCCATCCCTGAATGCCCCGAACGAGCAGACGCTATCCGTGGCCTTTTGCACTTTTCTCA
>PLEW01000245.1 GCA_003136555.1 Planctomycetota bacterium
CGCGCCGGTGCGCACGGTACCCAGGTGCATGGTCTTGAAGAACTCGTCCGCATCACGCAGCCGCCAGGTCTGGCTGATCTCCTGCACCTGCACGTCGCGGAAGCCCGCCTGCTCCAGGCTGGAAGCGAACTCCGCGTGGTCGCTGAAGCGGAAGAACGGCGGGCCGGAGGGCAACGGCACATCCAGCCGGCCATGCCTGCGCACCGCGTCGAGGATGATGCCGAGCCCCAGCGCGCGCTCGGGCGGCGCCCACACCGTGGCCGCGAAGCGCCCGCCAGGACGCAGGATGCGGAAGGCCTCCGCCAATGCCTGATCGGGTCGTGCCAGGTGCAGCAGACCATACGCCATCACGGCGGCATCGAAGCTGCGATCCGGCAATGCCAGCGCCTCGACGTCGCCGGTGCGCAGCTCGATCCGCGGATGGCGGATGCGGCCGATGGCGACCATGGACTGCGCGAAATCGATGGCGAGCGCCGTGGCGCCGCGCTCCTCCGCCGCCGCAGCGACATAGCCGGGCCCGCTCGCGAGGTCGACCAGGCGGGTGCCGGCGCCTGCAGCCACGGCCTCGATCAGCGGCACGATCGACTGGGCGGTGAGGCCCTGGAAAACGGCATCGTACTGCACGGCGGCGTCCTGCCAGCCATCACGTTCGAAGTCATGGAATCGCGCAGCGGGATCGGACATGGAGGCGCAGCCTTTCATCGATGGGCGGTAATGGGATGAGCGCATGCGCTGCCCGGCCGGACGGGATCCCGTTCCCCTGCGCCGGTCCCGCCCCGGCATCCTGGCGGCCGCTCATCGCATCCTCGCGGTGGAGCGGGGCTGCTGCGGATGGCTCATGGGGCGCCGGCGGGGGGCGGTGCACTTCCCAGCGGCGATTGCTGCGGCTGATCGGCGCCGGCGCCGGCCGGGGGGCCGGCCGCGCCGGGGGCGGATGACGGGACATGCCCCGCCACCCCCGGAGCGATGCGCTGCAGCCGGCGCAGTTCGGGATTCAGCCAGGCGGTCAGGCCGGTGACCACCACCGTGACCAGGCCGCCGATGACCACCGATGGCACCAGCCCGAGGAGGCGGGCGGCGGCGCCGGCCTCGACCGCCCCCAGCTCGTTCGAGGTCCATATGAAGACCTGCCCCACCGCCGTCACGCGCCCGAGCAGGTGCGAGGGGGTGAGGACCTGGACCATCGCGCCGCGCACCATGACGCTGATGAAGTCGAGGGCGCCCGAGCAGAGCAGGAAGAAGGCCGAGACCGCGAACCAGGTCGAGAGCGAGAAGCAGGCCTGGGCGGCGCCGAAGAGCGCGACTGCCAGCAGCAGGGTGCGCCCGGCATGGGCGAAGGGCGGACGCCGGGCGAGGATGAGGGCCATCAGCACCGCGCCGGCGGTGGGGGCGGCGCGCAGCAGGCCGAGGGCTTCCGGACCGACATGGAGCACGCGGTCGGCGAAGAAGGGCAGCAGGATGATGGCATCGCCGAAGAGCACGCCGAGCAGGTCGAGCAGCATGGCGCCGAAGAGGATGCGGCTGCCGAGCACGTAGCGCACCCCGCTGGTCAGCTTGAGCAGCATCGGCTCCAGCGTCTGCACCTGCACCCGCGGCGGCCTGCTGATGGCCACGGTGGCGAGCAGCGAGGCGATCAGCAGCACGGCTGCCACCCCATAGCTGAATGTGGCGACCAGGCCGAGGGAGGCCCCCAGGGTGTAGATGAAGCCGCTCATGCTGCGTCCGATGCCCATGCCGATCTGGAAGATCGTCGAGCGCAGGCGGGCGCCCTGCTCGAGCATGGAGGTCGGCACCAATTCGGCGCTCAAGGCTCCACGCGCCGGGTTGAGGAAGCTGCGTGCTATGCCCGAGGCGGCGACCACGGCGTAGATGATCCACACATGGTTGCGCACCGCGCCGGCCAGCGACAGCCCTGCCAGGGCGCCGGTGAGGAGGATGAGTGCGGCCAGCGACCACAACGTCACCACGCGGCGGTCATAGGCGTCGGCGACGTGGCCGGCGATCAGCACCGTGGAGGCGAAGGGGATCAGGCCGGCCAGTCCGATCATGCCGAGGGACAGCGGGTCGCCGGTCGCTTCGTAGAGCTGCAGCCAAATGGCGACGGTCTGGAATTCGTTCGCCAGCAGGGCCGCGATCATCGCCACCATGTACCAGCGGAAGGCGGGGAAGCGCAGCAGATCGGTGGTACGGATATTCTGCCCGGGTCCGAGCGCAGTGGCGGAGTCAGCGGGCATGTCGGGAACCATGCCGCTGACGGTCCATCCTCAAGCCGAAAACCGCAGCTGCCCGCTGCCTATCCCTGTGACAGCAGGTGCCGGCGGAGCATGCGGCAGGAGCAGGGATCAATGGCCAGATCGTGCCGAGGTGGCGCAGGCGCTGGACGGAGCTCATGGGACTGCGGACGCCAAGGCGATGCCCCAGGGCGAAGCCGGGGTCGGAAGCAGGGCGCCTGTCGGAATCGACTCGGATGGGGCCGCGCGCATCGGGAGAAGTCGGATCATCACGGCAATCGCTGCAACATGGCTTTCCCCGATACGTGGTCGACCGGCGCCGAGGTGTGCTGATGGATGATAGTCCATCCCTCGCCGTTCCTCCTCAATGCCACGGTGATCCGGTTGGTGAGCCAGCGCAGCTGCTTGCCCTCGGCGGAGAAGGCGGTGTAGGTGAGGAAGGCATGGCCGAGGGCGAGTTCTCCGCTCACCGAAGAGCAGGCATCGTCGATGCCGACCACCACGTATTCCGAACCGAGCGACGAGAACCAGCCCGCCGTCATGTCACGCCAAGCTGCGAGCCCGCGCAACGACCAGTCCGACCACAGGTCGAATACGTGCAGGTCGGCGTCGTAAAGCGCCACATAGGCCGCGACATCCTTGGCCCGGACCGCAGCCGCATAGCGCTCGAGGACGAGCAGAACGGGATCGGGGATGGCGCTCACGGCGAGTCGACCTCCCGCATGCGGGATGGCCGTGCGCCGTCATGGCGCAGCGCGTGCCGCTGTCCAGGACCGCAGGGCTCGACCTCCAGGACGAGGGCGATGCCGCTGGATGGCATGGGGAGCACCGACATCACATGGCGAGCCGGTGCGGATCGTGGCAGACGGCGTCGAGCACGCGGTTGCGCAGGAGCGTGAATTCAGGAGCGGTGCGGTCCCGCGGCCGCGGGAGGTCGACCGAGAAGCTCGCTGTCCATCGGCCGCGGTCCATCACCAGGATGCGGTTCGCCAGCGTCACCGCCTCGTCCACGTCGTGCGTCACCAGCACCAGGGCGCTGCCGAGGCTCTGCCACAGCGACTCGATCAGCACCTGCATGTCCAGGCGGGTGAGCGCGTCGAGGGCGCCCAGCGGCTCATCCAGCAGCAGCAGTTCGGGGCGGCAGGCGAGGGCGCGCGCCAGCGAGACGCGCTGACGCTGTCCACCCGAGAGCACGGACGGCCAGTCGGCGGCGCGTGGACCCAGGCCGACCGCCGAGAGCGCATGTGCCGCCTCAGCCTGGCGCTGGGCAGCTGGTGCGTGGAGCAGCCCGAGCGCCACATTGTCGATGACGCGCTTCCACGGCAGCAACGCCGCATCCTGGAACATCACCCGCGCATGCGGGTTCAGGCCGGTGAGCGGCTTGCCATCGATGTCGATACTTCCGGCGCTCGGCCGGTCGAGGCCGGCGATCAGCCGCAGCAGGGTGCTCTTCCCGCAGCCGCTGCGGCCGACGATCGCCACCGCCTCCCCGGGGGCGAGGGCGAGGTCGATGCCGTCGAGCACGATGCTCTGCCCATACTGCTTGGACACGCCACGGCAGAGAACGCGGTTGGTCGCCATCACACCCCCGCGAACTGCGATTTCCAGGTGACGAACCGGCGCTCGAACAGGCGCACGGTGCTGTCGGCCGCCTTGCCGAGCAGGGCATAGAGCAGGATGCCGAGGACGATGATGTCGGTCTGCATGAACTCGCGGGCATTGTTGATCAGGTAGCCGATGCCCTTGTCGGTTGCGATGGTCTCGACCACGATGAGGTTCATCCACATCAGGCCGAAGGCCATGCGCACGCCGACCAGCACCGATGGAAGCGCCGCCGGCAGCAGCACATGGCGGATCAGCTCGCCGCGGGTGAGCCCGAAGATCTGCGCCACCTCGATCAGTCGGGGATCGATCGAGCGGATGCCGAGGTAGGTGGTGATGTAGAGCGGGAAGAAGGCTCCCACCACCATGAGGAACAGCTTGCACTCCTCCCCGATGCCGAACCACAGGATGGCGAGCGGGATGAGGGCCAGGCTCGGGACGGTGCGCAGCATTTGGATCGAGGAATCGAGGAGCTGCTCGGCCAAGCGGAACAGGCCGGTCGCCAGGCCGAGGCCGATGCCCAGCACCGAGCCGATGGCCATGGCATAGGCTGCCCGGCGGAAGCTCACCCAGAGATGCTTGGGCAGTTCGCCGCTGACGGTCAGTTCCCAGCCGACCGAGAGCACATGGCTGGGAGCAGGCAGGATGCGCCTGGGCAGCCAGCCGAGGCGGGCGCTGATCTCCCATATGACGAGCACCGCCAGCGGCAGCAGCCACGGCTTGAGCTGATGCCAGCCCGAGGCCACCGTCACGCGCATCAGGCGCGAGCGGGCGGCGCTGGAGCCCAGCCCAGCGGCATCGACCGGCACCAGCATGCTCATCCGCGCGCCGGAGCCGGCGTCGGCGTCGGCGTGGGAGCCGGCGTGGACGCCGACGCGGCGGTCGGGAAACGGGCATTCGCGATGATCTCGCCGAACGGGCTGACGTAGGATGGGCCTTCGGCGGCGATGGCGGTCTGCGGCGTGAAGGGCAGCAGCGGGAACAGCAGCTCGGCGACGCGATACGCCTCTTCGAGGTGGGGGTAGCCGGAGAGGATGAACTCCTCGACCCCGAGCGCGTGGTATTCCTTCAGCCGGTCGGCCACCGTCTGCGCATCGCCCACCAGGGCGGTCCCCGCCCCGCCGCGGACCAGGCCCACTCCGGCCCACAGGTTGGGGCTGATCTCGAGGCCGCTGCGCGATCCCTGGTGCAGCTGAGACATGCGCCGCTGACCCGCGGAATCGAAGCGCGCGAAGGTCTTCTGCGCCGCGGCGATCGCCTCATCGGTGACGTGCTTGATGAGCTCGTTGGCGGCGGCCCAGGCCTCGGCGGCGGTCTCGCGCACGATCACATGCAGGCGCATGCCGTAGCGCAGGGTGCGCCCCACGGCGGCGGCGGCGGCCTTGGCCTGGCTGATCTTCTCGGCGACCTGCGCCGGCGGCTCGCCCCAGCTCAGGTAGACATCGACATGCTTGGCCGCGACCGCGATGCCCGCGGGCGACGATCCGCCGAAGTAGAGGGGCGGCGGCTTCTGGTAGGCGGGCAGCAGGACGCGCGCCTTCTCGACGCGCAGGTGATCGCCCCGCAGGGAGACCTCCTCATCGCGCAGCAGCGCCGACCATATGCTGAGGAACTCGTCGGTCAGGTCATAGCGGGTGTCATGATCATCGAAGATGCCGTCGCCGGCCAATTCGACCGGATCGCCGCCGGTGACCACGTTGAGCAGCAGCCGCCCACGCGAGACGCGGTCGAGGCTGGCCGACATGCGCGCCGCCGCGGTCGGCGAGATCAGGCCCGGGCGCAGCGCCACCAGGAAGCGCAGCCGCTCGGTGACGGCGGCGAGGGCCGCGGCGACGATCCAGGCATCGTCGCACGAGCGCCCGGTGGGGAGCAGGACGCCGTAGAAGCCGAGATCATCGGCCGCCTGGGCGATCTGGCGGAAGTAGGCGAAGCTGGTCTGGCGCCCGCCGACGGCGGAGCCGAGGTAGCGGCCGTCGCCGTGGGTGGGGATGAACCAGAGGAGGCGCATGGCGGATTCCCGATTGGTCAATGTTGCGTGGTCGCGGTGACCTGGATGGCGGTGGGCAGGAGGCCGAGGGCGTGGAAGGCATCGGCGATGCGCTGCTGGTCGGCGAGGACCGCGGGAGTGATGCGCTCGACACCGCGCGACTGGCGGCGAACGATTCTCTCGAGCACCGGGGCGGCCACCCCGACATCCGGGGCGAGGGCCTCGGCGACCTCCCTCGGCTTCGCCACCGCCCAGTCGTCGGCCGCCTGCAGCTCCTCGAGCACGATGGCGGCCAGGTCCTTGTGGCCCGCGGCCCATACGGCATGGGCGAGGTAGAATTCCCGGTTCGCGACCAGCCCGCTGCCATCGGCCAGGGTGCGCGCCGAGGTCGCGACCACCGCGGCGGTGAGGAAGGGATCCCAGATCGCCCAGGCGTCCACCGCTTCGCGTTCGAAGGCCGAACGTGCATCGGCCGGCTTGAGGAACTGCACGGCGACCTGGTCATAGGGCACCCCGGCATGCTCCAGGACCTTGAGCAGCAGGTAATGGACATTGGAGCCCTTGTTCAATGCCAGGCGCTTGCCGACCAGCTGCGCCACCGAGGTGATGGGCGAGTCCTTGGGCACGATGATCGCCTCGCTGCCCGGGTTCGCCGGCTCATTCGCCAGGTAGACCAGGGGCACCCCGGCGGCCTGCGCGAAGATGGGGGGCGCCTCGCCGGTGCTGCCCACATCGATGCTGCCGACATTCATGCCCTCGAGCAGCTGCGGTCCGGCCGGGAACAGCAGCCACGACACCGTCACGCCGAGAGCGCTCAGGCGGCGATCGAGGTTGCCGTGGATCTTGAGGATGTTGAGCGTGCCATAGCGCTGATAGCCGATGCGGATGGTCTGCGCCTCATCCGCGGCGTCGCCGACCCTGGCGAGCAGGAGCAGGAGCAGGAACGCCATGGGAGTGCAGGTGCGCATGTGGACATCCGGCTCAGGGTGCGGAGTGGTGGACGATGAAGTCGCTGATGCGTGGAGCGATCGGGAAGAGGCCGTCGGCCGCGAAGGCATCCGCGATCGCCTGCTGCTCGGTGATCATCGCGTCCGAGAGCGCAGAGGCGCCATAGCGCAGTTTGCGGCTTTCGGAGCGCTCGAGCACCGCCACATCGATCTTCAGCAGGGGTGCCAGGAGATGGGCGACTGCGAGCGGATCCTGGCGGGCGATCACCCGGACCGACACCAGCTCGGCGATGAAGGCGGCGATCACATCCTGGTGGGCAGCGGCGAATGCGGGCGTGGCGAGGTAGTATTCGCGGAACGAGGTCAGGCCGGTGCCGTCGTGCAGCACGCGGGCATGCGCCTGGACCTCGGCAGCGGCGAAGAAGGGATCCCAGATCGCCCAGCCATCGATGGAGCCCTGCTCGAAGGCGGCCCGTGCATCGGCCGGGGACAGCCATGCCCAGGTCACATCGCCGGGCGCCAGGCCGGCGCCGGCCAGCGCCTTGACCGCCAGGTAGTGGGCGCTGGTGCCCTTGGTGACGCCCAAGGTCCTGCCACGCAGGTCCGCGACCGCGTGCAGGGGCGAACCGGCCTGGGTCACAATCGCGACGCTGGCGGGGCTCGCATCGCTGCCGGCGATGTATTCGACGCGCTTGCCAGCGACCTGCGCGAAGACCGCGGCGCCATCGCCGACATGGCCGATGTCGAGGTTGCCGCCATCCAGGCCATCGACCAGCGGGGCGCCGGTGGTGAATTCGCTCCACGCCACCGTCCATCCCAGCGGTGCGAGGCGCTTCTCCAGCCCGCCCTCGGCCTTGACCAGCAGCAGGGCGCCCGATTTCTGGAAGCCGATGCGGACCGTCTCTGCGCTCAGCTGGCTGGCAGCGGCAAGCAGCAGGCAGGCGAACAGGATGGGGCTGCGATTCATGCGATCTCGGGCGCTGGAAGCGGGGATGTATGGGCTATATTCCCATCTAAATTATAGGGATATAAACGTACCTCGATGGCCCCTTCTTGTCAACCATGCTCGGCGGCCAGGTTCGCCACTCGGAACTGCTCTATCCCTCTGGAATTCCACAGCTTTGCGAGGAGGACGGCGCTCTCGGGCGCCGTCCATCCCCCTCGCCCGCGCCGGCGGCGAGTGTGGGCAGCGCTTCGCTGAGGACCCGGCTCCACGTCGGCGTCCGGGCATTCAGTGGGCGGCTGGCGCCGCCGGCGTGCCTGATGCGCCATCGCTGCGGACGCTTCCCACTGCGCCGCCGCTTGCCGCAACGCCAGCGGCCTGGCCGCCCTTTGCAGCGGCTGGAGTTGCCGGCTGGACGATGTCGACCTCGGCTCCCTCGAGGATGGTGCCCCCGGGATTGGCGATGACACGGTCGGTGGCGGTGAGGCCGGTGGCGATCTGGACGTCGGTGCCGGTATCGCCATCGACGGTCACTGCCACCAGGTGGACGCGGTCATGGCCATCCAGGATCGCGACCTGGGTGCCCTTGGCCGAGAGCAGCACGGCGTCAGCGCTGATGGTCAGCAGGGGCCGGCGCGGGGGGAGCGACAACGACGCCTCGATGCGCATGCCCGGTCTCAGGCGCCGAGCCGCAGCGGCACTGGCCGGGAATTCGATCTCGACGCGCATGGCCCGCGAGCCGGCGTCCAGCGCATCCGCGAGGCGGACCACCGAGCCGTTCACGGTCTGGCCCGAGGGACCGGTATCGACCTTCGCGGCGAGTCCGATGGCGATGCCGTTGAGCGAGGCCTGCGGCACATCGACCACCGCCCGCAGCGGATCGATCTGGGTGATCTGGAACAGCGCTGCCGCCCCGCCGCCAGCAGGGATGAGGTTGCCGATCTCGACATTGCGGGCGGTGACCGTCCCGGCGAATGGCGCGGTCACCTCGGTGAAGCGCACCAGGTCCTGCAGGCGCCGGACCTCGGCTTCGGCGGCCGACACCCTGCCCGCCGCGGCATGGAGGTTGGCCGCCGCGGCATCCCGGTCCGCGAGATGGTGATCGATCTCCTGAAGGCTGAGGAACTTCGCGCCGAGCGCGGAGAAGCGCTCGTAGTCGCTGAGCGAACGCTGCACTTCGACGCTCGCCTGCTCGACACCCGCACGTGCCAGCAGCAGGAGGGCCTCGCCGTTGGCGAGTTGATGCACCAGGTCGGGATTGTCGATGCGGGCCAGCACCTGGCCGGCTGCTGCATGATCGCCGATCTCGACCAGGCGTGCGATCACCACGCCTCCGACCCGCGCGAAGACCCCGCTCGAACGCGCGGCCTCGATGGTCCCGGGCAGGCGCACGATGGTCTGCTCCGGCACCGGCTTGGGCGTCGCCACCCGCACCCGCGGGCGGGCTGATACGCGCTTCTCGGTGGTGGCGGCGAGCGCGAGGGCCTTCTCGTGCCGCGGCAGGTCACCGATGAGGAACAGGGCCGCCAGGGCGGCGAGCACCAGCACCACCAGCAGCAGCCAGGCGATGCGGTGGGTTGGCTTGCGTCCGCTGATGGGGGGCAGCGGCCGGTGCTGCAGCTCAGAATGCGGTGCATGCACCGCTGGAGCCTCGTTGATGACGGAAGCGGATTCGTTCATGGGAGGGTATCCTCAAAGCGGGGACGGCGGCCGCCAAGATAGGAATAGACGATCGGCACCAGGAAGAGCGTGCCCAGGGTCGCTGCGAGCAGGGCGCCGATGACGGCGCGTCCGAGTGGAGCATTCTGCTCGCCGCCCTGGCTATGGGCGAGCGCCATCGGGATCATGCCCACCACCATCGCGGCGGCGGTCATCAGGACCGGACGCAGCCTCGTCAGCCCGGAGCGCAGCGCCGCCGCGCGGCTGTCGAGGCCCTGCGCGCGGAGGTCATTGGCGAAACTGACCACCAGGATGCTGTTGGCGGTGGCAACGCCGGTACCCATTATCGCCCCCATCAGGGCCGGGACGCTGATGGTGGTCTGGGTGGCGAACAGCGTCCACACGATCCCAGCCAGCGCCGCCGGCAGGGCGCTGATGATGATCGCCGGATCGGTCCAGGACTGGAAATTGATCACCAGCAGCAGGTAGATGAGCACGATGGAGAAGATCAGGCCGATCGACAGGCCCGAGAAGGACTCGTCCATGCTCTCGGCCTGGCCGCGGATGCGGATGGTGGTCCCCCGCGGCACTTCGCCCTGGAGGCCGGCGATGATGCGCTTGGCCGCATCCACCACCGTGCCGAGATCGGTGCCGGCTGCGCCGGCGAGCACATCGACGGTCCGGGCGACATTGTAGTGGGTGATGTTGACCGGTGCGGTGCTGCGATGGACCGCTGCGATCTCGCCGAGGCGGCGATTGCTGCCGCTGCTGGCGATCGGCAGGTCCATCAGGTCAAGCAGGGATGTCAGCTGGCGCTGAGGCTGCTGGATCGAGACGTTGTACTGCACACCCTTGGCGCTATCGAGCCAGAAGCCTGGGGATGTCTGGGAGGAGGAGCTGAGCGAGACCAGCACGCTGTCGGCGACGTCGTGCTGGCTCAAGCCTGCCTCGATGGCCCATGCGCGATCGACATCGACTGCGAACTCGGGGCCGTGCGACACCTGCTGCAGGCGCACATCAGCCGCCCCGGGAACGCGGCGCAGCTGCTCGACGATGCGATCGGCGAGGCGGTCGTTGATGGCCAGGTTGGCATTGGGGCCGACGATCTGGATGTCGATCGGTGCCGGGAGGCCGAAGCTGGTGACCTGGGCGGCGAGGTCGGCGGGCTTGGAGAAGAACACCTCCTCGGGGAAATCGCTGGCCAGGCGCTCGCGCAGCCGCTGAAGGTAAGCCGGGGTGGGGTGGTGGACGGGGGTGAGGAACACCTGGATCTCGCCGTCGGCTGCCGAGATCAGGGAGGGATCGCCGAGGATGAGGTTGATCGGGCTGCTGGGCATGCCGATGATCGAGATGACGCGTTCCAATTCATTGACGGGGATCTCGTCGCGGATGGCCTCCTCGATCTCGGCGAACCGCCGCTCGGTCTCCTCGATGCGGGTATTGGGCTGGCAGCGCACATGCAGGCGGATCTGGCCGGCGTCGACATTGGGGAAGAGGTCCCGTCCGGTGCGCGGCACCAGCGCCGCACCAGCGATGATGAAGATGGCGAACAGGCCGCAGGTCAGTGCCCGGTGATCGAGGGCGGAATCAAGCACCCCGCCATAGATGCGCTGCAAGGCGGTGAAGGCATGCTCGACGCCGCGGTGGACGGCGCGGAAGGGCGCGGTCCAGCGCGAGTCGGCCCCGCCGGTGAGCTCGTGGCGCAGCAAGGTGCTGACCAGGGTCGGCACCAGGGTGCGCGACAGGAAATAGGAGGTGAGCATGGCCGCCACCACCGCGACCGACATCGGGATGAAGAGCGAGCGCGAGGGCCCGGTGATGAACAGCACCGGGATGAAGACGATGCATATGCACAGCGTCGACACGAAGGTCGGGACGGCGATCTGGCTGGCGCCGGTGAGGATCGCCTGGTTGAGCGCGCGCCCGGTAGTGGCGCCCTGCAGGTGGAGGTTGCGATGGATGTTCTCGACCTCGACGGTGGCATCGTCCACCAGGATGCCGACCGCCAGGGCCAGGCCGCCCAGGGTCATGAGGTTGAGGGTATAGCCCATCCAGGACAGGACGATGATCGAGGTGAGCACCGAGAGCGGGATGGAGATGATCACGATCAGGGTGGTGCGCCAGCTGCCGAGGAAGAGCAGGATCAT
>PLEW01000198.1 GCA_003136555.1 Planctomycetota bacterium
CAAAATGGCTTGGCCGGACACGTGCATATTGACCACGTTGAAGCTTGAGGATGGATTTTCACGCGACGAAATCATAAAAATTTACGGTGCTCGCTGGGGAATTGAGACGATGTTCAAGGAGCTGTAGGCATTCATGGGCGTCGAGCCGATGCATTCCGAAAATACGGCAGGTTGCGAGCAGGAGTTATGCGCCTCCTTGATCTGAATGGCGCTCGGAACCCTGATCCAGGTCGAAGCTGAGTCGGGATTGGCGGATGGCAGGACAGTTGTCAGAACCGATTGTCTGCGCGCAGCTTCTGACATTCTCGGAAATTTACTCGAGGGACGATCAATTGACTATCTCTGGAACATAAGCATCGAGGCGCTGCGACAATTTCCATATGCGCCTAAACCAGGACGTCACGCAGCACGAAAATGCAAAATGCCATACGGGCGTTCAGTAAAACGGGCCAAAATTAAGTGAACACCATTGGTTACCCCCTGAACCCGATAGGGCGAGGTGGTCGGGAGGCATGTCACAGCCAGACCTTGTAGATGCGGATGTACCAAGCCTTGACCACCTGGGTCAGCACGCAATACCCGAGCAGGGTCGCCGCGAGCCAGGCGAAATAGCTGGCGGGCAGAGCCTGCAAGCCGATCGCGCCTGCGAGCGGCGTGAACGGGATGGCGATGCCGACGGCCATGATGGTCCCGGTCAGGAGCAGGACCGGCAGCGTGGCCGAGCTGGTGACGAAGGGGATCTTCTGGGTGCGGATCATATGCACGATCAGGGTCTGGGAAAGCAGGCCCTCGACGAACCAGCCGGACTGGAAGAGCGCCTGCTTCTCGGGCGAGTTCGCTCCGAAGACGAACCACATCACGCAGAAGGTCGTGATGTCGAAAATGGAGCTGATCGGTCCGATGAAGATCATGAATTTGGTGATGCTGCTCGCATCCCATTTGCGTGGGACGCGCAGGTAATCCTCATCCACCCGGTCCCACGGGATGGAGATCTGCGAAAAATCATAAAGTAGATTCTGAATGAGCAGCTGGACTGCGAGCATGGGCAGGAAGGGCAGGAAGGCGCTCGCCACCAGAATGCTGAAGACGTTGCCGAAGTTGGAGCTCGCAGTCATCTTGATGTACTTGATGATGTTGCCGAAGATGGTCCTCCCGATCTCGACCCCCTGCTGGAGCACCACCAGATCCTTCTCCAGCAGGATGATGTCGGCAGATTCCTTGGCGATATCGACCGCAGTGTCCACGGAGATGCCGACGTCGGCTTCGCGCAGCGCCGCGGCGTCATTGATCCCATCCCCGAGGAATCCGACGGTGTGCCCATGCGACTTGAGCGCACGGATGATGCGCGATTTCTGCGCCGGCGACTGCCGGGCGAAGATGGTGGTCGCTTCCACTCTATTTGCCAGATCCGCATCCGTCAGGCGTTCGATGTCCGCTCCCAGCAGGACTCCTCCGATCTCGAGGCCCACCTGGCTGCACACCCTGCGGGTGACGATGTCGGAATCGCCAGTGATGACCTTGACCTGGATGCCCAGCACGCGCAGGGCGTGCAGAGCGGGCTTGACCGAATCCTTCGGCGGATCCAGGAAACCGATGTATCCGACGAGGATCAAGTCGCGTTCATCGCTCTTGCCGTACTGGGATTGGGTCGGCATGATGTCCCGATAGGCGACCAGCAGCGCCCGCATCCCATCCTCATTGAGGCTAGCGACATGGGCGCGGATGCGCTCCCTCTCCGCATCATCGATGGCGACCGGATGACCCCCCTTGAGCATGCGGGTGCAGATCGCGAGCATCTCCTCGACCGCCCCCTTGCAGATCATCTGATGTCCGGCGGAGCCTGGACGCGACAGCACCACCGACATCCGGCGGCGCTGGAAGTCGAAGGGGACCTCGTCGACCTTCAGCTGGTCCTTGAGGTCCTGACGGCCGGCGAGGATCGCCTTGGCGCGCCTGATCACCGCAACGTCCATCAAGTTCTTCAGGCCGGTCTGGTAGGCGCTGTTCAGGTAGGCATAGCTGAGCACCGCCTCATCCTCGATCCCCTCGGCGTCGAGGTAGCGTTCGAGGATGATCTGATCCTGGGTCAGCGTGCCGGTCTTGTCCGTGCACAGCACATCCATGGCGCCGATGTTCTGGATGGCATTGATGCGCTTCACCACGCATTTGCGCCTGGCCATCACGATCGCGCCCTTGGCCAGGTTGGTGCTGACGATCATCGGCAGCATCTCGGGTATCAGCCCGACGGCGACGGCGACCGAGAACATGAAGGCATCGAGCCAGGCGCCCTTGATGAAGCCATTGAGCAGGAAGACGATCGGAACCATCACCATCATGAAGCGGATGAGCACCCAGGAGACGCGATTGACGCCCTTCTCGAAGCTCGTCTCGACGTGCTGGCCCACCAGGGTCTTGGCCATGACGCCGAAGTAGGTGTGGCTCCCAGTGGCCACCACCAGGCCCACCGCTGAGCCGCTGATGACACTTGTGCCCATGAAGCAGATGGTGGGCAGATCGAACACGCTGATCGCGGTAGCTGGACCAGACGTTGCGCCAGGCACCCCTCCGGGGCTGACTGGGCCCGAGCGGTCATCAGCAGGGATATCGGAATGAGGGGACGCACCCGCTCCATGTGCTGCTCCCTCGGGCACCGTCTTCTCGACCGGCATGGCCTCGCCGGTCAGCATCGCCTGGCTGATCATCAGATCCTTGGCCCTGACCAGGCGGACATCGGCAGGTACCATGTCGCCGGCGGAGAGATGTACGAGATCGCCAGGTACCAGGCAGCTCATGGGCCGTTCCACCTGCTGAGGAGTCATTGCGCCACCCGCGGCCTGCGGGTCGGTCAGGCGCCGGATGACGGTCGCCGTCGTGTGCACCAAGGCCTTGAGCTTTTCCGCGGCGCGATTGGAGCGGAATTCCTGTGAGAAGCGCAGGGCGACCGCGACCAGGACCATGACGGACATGGTGATGACGGTCTTCCAGGTGCGATCCTGCGGTGCAGCCACGATGACATCCATCACCAATGAGACGGTTCCGAGAAGGACCAGGATGGCATTGAAGGGATTGATGAAGGCCCGCAGCAGCTGCAGATACCAGGCTGGCGACTTCTCCTGGGCGATCTGATTGGGACCATACCGTGAGAGACGCTCCGCTGCCTCGATATCGGAGAGCGGTTCGGCACTCCCGCCCAATTGGGCACGCACCTCATCGATCGATTGACCGGCCCATCCAGCCAAGTGCCGGCCGGCTTCCTGCTCGGCTTGTTCGACCAGGTGCTTGGACACATCAGGGCGTCGCAGCCAGTGGAGCAGCCAGCTCCCCGGAGATCCAGGCACCGCGCGAACCGATGGCGCCGATGGGGGCACAGAGTCCTCGGAGTGGATCATGTCATCGTCAGCCTCCATGTCGCAAGCAAGGATGCGATCGGTTCATTAAGGAGAAGTGATGAATCCCGCATAGTCGAGGGGATGCCTGGAAGCACTAACCTGCGACAGTGATGATCTATCGATCATCTCCGTAGTTCACCTGAGTGGACGCAGCTGCGCTTCACAGCACAAGTGGCAGGCAATCAGATCGACACGGACAGCGAGGAGAGTCTCTCCAGCACATTGAAGAGGCATATGCGCAAGCGGCGCTCGACGTATTCCCGGCAATGGCGAATGATCAAGTCAAACGGTGATATCGGTCAGTATGCTCAATCGCGCACCGGCTGTCTTGAGCTGCCAGACGCCATCGCCGTCATGTCCGGCAGCGCTTCGACGTAGGCGAGTCGACCCGCCCGCGCTGGTTTCTGGACCGGCTTATCACCTCCGTCGTCTGGTCGAATCCCCCTCGGTGGCGGAGTCCCGCGACCTCGCCACGCGACGCTATCGAACGAAGGCCGATGCGGTGTGTCTTGCCCACGGGGCTGTCCCTCTGAGGAGCAGGAGAGGCGCGGTGATGGAATTCAGCGATTGAGAAGAATGCTCGGTGTTGCGCTATTCTCCCGGGACCTCGTACTCCCCGTGGGCGGTCACCGGACCGGCGGCTGAACTGTCCCATCGGGCATGGTCGCAATCCACCGACTCTACCCACGGTGGGGGTGCTCCTGTCGTTGCGGTCGTGGTCGTCAGAGACGGTGGTATCCTCGGTGGAGCCCATTTCCACTCCTCCCACCCGGCATTTCCACGATTGACGGCTAGTGCCGGGACCTTGTGGTCGTACCATGCACATTCCCCTCATCTCGGTGCAGTCGTGGCACCATGCCCTTTCCCGGATACTGGCCATGTTCACTGCGCTTCGTTCGCCTGCGCTGGTCCTGCTCGTCGCCCTGGCCGGCTCATTGCCCGCCGCCGACAAGCCCTGGCCACCCGTCACCGGCGTGCCGCTGACCAGCTGGGGCGCCAGCCTGGCCGCCAGCACCGACGTCTGGCCGGACTATCCCCGTCCGCAGCTGGTGCGTGGCGCCTGGCTCACCCTCAACGGCCTGTGGGATTTTGCCGTCACCGTCCAGGAGGCACCGGCGCCCAGCGCCTATGCCGAGCGCATCCTGGTGCCCTTCGCGCCCCAGGCGGTGCTGTCGCGCATCGGACGGCCAGTCGATGCCCATAGCCGTGTGTGGTACCATCGCCGCGTGACGCTGCCGGCGGACTGGGCGGGCAAGCGCATCATCCTGCACTGCGACGCGGTGAACTGGGAGGCGCACGTGCTGGTCAACCAGGTCGCGGTCGGCGAGCACCGCGGCGGCTATGACGGCTTCGCCATCGACATCACCCCGGCGCTCACGCCAGGTGGCGAGCAGGACATCGTCATATCGGCCTGGAATCCGGTCGAGACCGGTCAGCCACGCGGCAAGCAAGCGCTCAAGCCGGGCGGCATCTTCTACACCCCCACCACCGGCATCTGGCAGACGGTGTGGCTCGAACCGGTGCCCGAGAGCCACATCACCGACCTGCGCATCGTCCCGGATGCCGATCAGGGCCGCCTGCTGATCACGCCCATCGTCTCCCATGGCGACGGCATGACCGTCGAGGTGGTGGCCAGCGAGGGCGGGCAGGAACGTGCGCGCAGCTCCGGCAGGCCCGGTGAGACGATCACCGTCGTCCTGCCCTCCCCGCATCTGTGGTGGCCGGCCACGCCGTTCCTCTACAGCCTGCAGGTGACGGTGCGCTCCGGCACCCAGGTGATCGATGAGGTCGGCAGCTACGCCGGCTTGCGCAAGATCGCCCTGGGACCCGATGTGCGAGGGCGCACCTGCATGCAGCTGAACAACGTGCCGTTGTTCCAGCTCGGCCTGCTGGACCAGGGTTTCTGGCCGGACGGCATCTATACTGCGCCCACCGACGATGCCCTGCGCAGCGACATCGAGGCCGCCCGCCGGCTCGGCTGCAACATGCTGCGCAAGCACGTCAAGGTCGAGCCGGAGCGCTGGTACACCTGGGCCGACCGCCTGGGCATGCTGGTGTGGCAGGACATGCCCTCCGCCACCGAGATGGGCTTCCATCCGCGTGCGGACTACCTCAAGGACATCGAGGGCAACTTCGAGACCGAGCTGCGCCACCTGATCCAGGGCCGCGGCAACCATCCCTCGATCATCGTCTGGGTGCCCTTCAACGAGGGCTGGGGCTTGAGCGAGGACGCGAAGCACGAGCGCACCGAGCCGGACCGCATGGACCAGGCCTCGCGCGATCGTCAGGCTCGCATGGTGCAGGCCATCCGCCAGGAGGATGCGACCCGGCTCATCAATGCCGAGAGCGGCGCCGGTGGCGGGGCCAACCAGGGGGCGAACTTCTGGGATGCCGGACTGGGCGACATCATCGATTTCCACTGCTATGGCGGCGATGCCCCGCACCCCGAGGCCCATCGCGCCTCGGTGATCGGCGAATGCGGCTGGGGGCTGGCACTCGAAGGATCGCTCAGCGGACGCCTGAAGACCAGCCGCGACCTGGGCGAGAGCGCCATCGTCATCACCCAGCTGACCGATGTCGAGAACGAGACCAACGGCGCGCTGCGTTACGACCGTACGCCCAAGGCCCCGTTCGAGCCCCAGGGGCAGCACGTCATCGCCCTGCTGCATGCCGCCGGCTATCTCAACTACCCGGGCGGCGCACCGTGAACGAGACCGGACTGCCGCAGACGTGACGGTCCCCTGCTTGAGTGCTGCCCAACGCCCGTCCGCGGCAAGGTCGTCCGGAGGCAGCGCTGGGCCGGCCCCAGTCGTCCGCGTGACGCATGGGCGCGAACCGCTGGCGCATTGACCGGTGCGGCCCATGCGAGCACGTTCGATCGCCTGGCGATGACGGGCGGACTGAGTGTGCAACGGCATTGCCTCGATCCTCCGTGCCGAACCCGCGCAGCGCCGGCAGGCATGGCCTGCGAGGGGCAGGTGGTAGTGGCATGCAGGGGCAGCGCGGTACGCTGCTCGCGGCACTCACACCTATTCCCAGGCAGTCATGAACAAGATTTCCATCATCTGTCTCATTGCCGGATGCCTCTCGCTCGTGATGGGAGTGGCGCTCTATGCGGCAAATCCCGGCATGCCGATGCTCGGTTTGAGTACCGCAGCGGCGATCGGGATCGGTCTGATGCTTGCTGGGATGCTGAGCCTGGTGAGCGGCATCGTCGTGGGTCTCTTTGCCTGGAAAGCACGGGGAGAAAGCAAGCTCGGCGCACTCCTCAATATATCCGTGGCGGTCTTCTTGCTGCTGCTGTGCATTGCGGGAGTGATCGTTCAGTGGAGCGCGGAGAGGAAATCTGCCGAATGGCTGAAGGACTATCGCGCCGGGCAGGAGACGGAGCAGTACCAGGATGCCAGATCGGCACATGAGCAATACCATAAGAACCTCTGGGACAGGAAGGTCATCTTCCTCGAATCGAAGAAGCTATCGAAGAACATGGGCGCGCTGACGGTGTGCGAGTTCACCGTCATCGCGATTCCCTCGTTTGACTCGGGTTCAACCGACGGACGGGCGGTCATGCTGGGGGGGAATGAACCATTCCTGCTGAAGCTCCTGAAGGTCATCCTGACCACGGGCAGCAAGGATGATCTCGCTCACCTGCAAGCATTCGGCACGCTGGTTCAGGCATCATGCCTGCTGCATATCGGGCCGAAATTCATCAACATCTTCACTGACACGAGCGACCTGTTCGACAAGAACGCAGACATCATCGAAGCCATCGACAAGGAATTGCACCTATACCCCTCACCGTGAAGCCAGCGAGGTGTCCAGGATCGGTCACCGTCCTCCTGCGGCACGGCAGCGGCCGAACTCACCAAGCGCGCCCCGGTGCGTGAGGTGGAGCTGACCATGACGACAGCCGATGTCGCGGATGCCGAGGCCTACCCGTCCAAGGTCGTCGCCTCCCCGACAGGTGCCGACTCCGCCGGCGGCAACCGACAGTTGCCCAGCACTGATCCGGTCGGTACCCTGACGTGTGCGTCATCTCTTGAGCGCGCTGCGGGTCGACGGCAGGTCGCCAGCAGGCTCGTTCTGCACGCGACGATGCATTCTCAGCGGGAAGTCGATCGATTCTCGATGCGAAGCCCAGCGCACGTAGGTCACCGATCGTCGATCCCGTTCTCCAGCGAAACACCATGCCCAATCCTCGCCCTGTCTCACCTGCAGCCATGATGCATGCGCGGAACTTCGCGCATGCGCAACGAGGCCGGCTGGATCACGGCACGGTGGCGGAACCGATGGCGGGCGGATGACGCTTCCCGAGGTCTGTATCAGACGGCCGGTAGCCACCACCCTGCTGACCTTGGCCGTGGTGCTCCTGGGGGCGGTGTCCTTCTTCCTGCTCCCGGTTGCTCCGCTGCCGCAGGTCGATTTCCCGGTCATCCTGGTGTCGGCATCGATGCCAGGCGCCAGTCCCGAGACCATGGCGACCACGGTGGCGACTCCGCTCGAACGACACCTCGGCCAGATCGCCGATGTCACCGAGATGACCTCCTCGAGCTCGCTCGGTCAGACCCGCATCATCCTGATGTTCGGCATAAGCCGCGACATCGATGGCGCCGCGCGCGATGTGCAGGCGGCGATCAACGCCGCACGCGCCGACCTGCCGGCCAGCCTGCGCTCCAACCCGACCTACCGCAAGGTCAATCCGGCCG
>PLEW01000109.1:0-10733 GCA_003136555.1 Planctomycetota bacterium
AACGCGGCGCACGAGTGCGCCTTGGGTGAGGCCATGAGAATGCGTGTAAAAGGCGCAATCCAAGCAAAATTTGGCCATTATCGCTCAGATCGGGCCCTGGTGAGTGAGAATGGCCCCGCGCTGCGGATGGACGGCTCACCCGGCAAGCTGCTGCAGCCGCACCAGGTCCGCATACTCGCCGCCATGCGCCACCAGGTCGAGATGGCTGCCGCTCTCGATGATCGAGCCGCGCCGGGGGTGGTCCTTGCNNCCTCGCTCTCGGCGTCGAGGGCGCTGGTGGCCTCGTCCAGGAGCAGGATGGGGGCATCGCGCAACAAGGCCCGTGCTATGGCGATGCGTTGGCGCTGGCCGCCGGAGAGGCGGGCGCCTCGGTCCCCGACCTCGGTATCGTAGCCGCGGCCGCCCTCGAGCGCGAGGATGTCGTCATGCACATCGGCCCTGCGGGCCGCCGCCTCGACCTCCTCCCGGGTCGCTCCGGGGCGGCCATAGGCGATGTTGCGGTAGATCGATTCGTCGAAGAGGAAGTTGTCCTGCTGGACGATCGCGAAGTATTGCGCCAGGCTGTCGATGGTCACATCGCGCACATCGATACCATCGATAGTGATGCGTCCGCCGGTGACATCGTGGAAGCGCGGCAGGAGATCGAGGAGGGTGGACTTGCCCGCCCCGGTTCGTCCGACCAGGGCGACGGTCGAGCCGATGGGGATGGTCATGGTGATGTCGCGCAGGACCTCCTGGTCGCCCGCCTTGTAGCGGAACGACACGCCTTCCAGGCGGATGGCATCGTGTGGCGGAGGCAAGGGCTTGGCAGTGGTCAGGTTGGCCACCGTGCTGCTGCGGTCGAGCAGCAGGTTGACGCGATCCACCGAGGGCAGGTTCTCCTGGATGTCGCCCCAGGTCCGCACCACCTCGCGCAGCGAAGTGATCAGGCGTGCGAGCGCGCCGATGGCGAGGAAGAGCTGGTCGGGGGTCAGCAGTTTGCGGTTGAACAGCAGCCCGCCGATCATCATGCCGCCGCCGGCGATGGCGAACACCGCGGTGTTGGAGATGGCGTCGGACTGGGCGCGGGTGCGCACCAGGCGCATGTTGTCGCGGAACAGGTCGCGGTTGTGGTCGGCATAGCGCAGCTGCTCGCGCTCGGTCGACCCCATCGCCTTGATCACCCGGATGCCGGCGGTGATCTGCTCGAGCACGCCGAAGTTGGCGACCAGGGTCTCGCGGGCACGCTGCGAGCGCTTGCGCGTCCGGCGCACCAGGGGAATCAGGATCAGCGATGCGAGGAGCAGGACGACGACGATGGCCACCATGAGCCGCAGGTCGTGGTAGGCGACGAAGCAGAGGATGCCCAGCGCCTCCAGGGGACGCTGCATGATCTTGCCGTAGAGCTGCTGCTGGACCATCAGCACGCCGCCCAGATCGGTGGTCAGGCGGGCGAGCAGGTCGCCGCGCCGCAATTCCGAGTGGAAGGCGAGATCGAGATGCACCAGGTGGCCGAGCACGCGGTTGCGCAGATCGCGCATGCTGCGATTGGCCACCCACTGGCCTGACCACCAGGAGAGGAAGGAGGCGGCGCCGGCGCAGGGGGCCAGGGTGATCAGCAGCAGGCCCAGGCTGGAGAGGCCGGCGGTGGCGGCCACCAGATCACGGGCGTCGTGGTTGTCGGCCAGCCCCATGTACTTGATGAAGGGGCCCAGCTGGGTGAACAGCCAGCCGCTGAGGGCGCCTGTCGCCGCCGAGCTGAGCAGCGATACCAGGATCATCCAGCGATAACGCCAGCCCTGCGCCACCACCCGCCGTATCAGCACCAGATCCCGGTCCGCCACACGCGCCTCCGTAGGCGCACCATAGGCGCACATCGCCGTTGCGCCACGCCCTGCCCGGCGCGGGCCGCGCCGCCCTTGGGCTTGTCTCATCGGGAGTGCCGCCACACTGCCGCCATCCCTCCCGGAGCGACTCGTGGGTGAATTGCGCGACCAACTCATGGACCTCGATGCCAAGCTGGCGACCTTCGCCAAGCTCCTCGATGTCCAGGCCAAGGAGGAGGAGATCGCGCGCTATGAGACGCGCATGGCCGACCCGGGATTCTGGAGCGAGCCTGCCACTGCCCAAGGGGTGGTGGCGAGCCTGAAGGCGGTCAAGGCGATCATCGATCCCTACCGAGAGCTGAGCCAGGCGGTCAAGGATGGAGCCGAGCTGCTCACCCTCGCCGAGGCGGAGAAGGACGAGGCCAGCCTGGCGACGGTCGGCGAGGAGGTCGCCGCGCTCAGTGCACGCTATGCCAAGCTCGAGCTCAAGCTCGCCTTGTCGGGGAAGTACGACCAGGCGAACGTCTACATGAGCATCAAGCCCGGTGCCGGCGGGGTCGAGGCGTGCGATTGGGCAGGCATGCTGTTCCGCATGTACGGCGCTTATTGCCAGCGCAGCGGCTACCAGGTCGAGGTGGTCGACATGCTGCCGGGCGACGAGGCCGGGCTGAAGACTTGCACCATCTCGATCCGCGGCCCCAATGCCTACGGCTACCTGAAGTCGGAGATGGGCACCCACCGCCTGGTGCGCATGAGCCCCTTCAACGCCGACGGCAAGCGCCAGACCAGCTTCGCCGCAGTGGAAATCACCCCCGAGCTCGATGAGGTGGCCGAGGTGGTGATCGATGAGAAGGAATTGCGGGTGGACACCTACCGCGCCTCAGGTGCCGGTGGACAGCACGTCAACAAGACCGATTCGGCGGTACGCGTCACCCACATCCCCACCGGGCTGTTCGTCGCCGTGCAGACCGAGCGCAGCCAGGTGCAGAACAAGTCGCGTGCGATGCGCATGCTGGCGGCCAAGCTCCAGCAGCTCAAGGACTCCGAGCGCCTCGAGGAGCTCAAGGACCTCTCCGGGGAACGCGGCACCATCGGCTGGGGTCACCAGATCCGCTCGTACTTCCTGCAGCCGACCCAGCTGGTCAAGGATCTGCGCACCGGCTACGAAACCAGCCAGGCCTATGCGGTGCTGGATGGCGATCTCCAGCCCTTCATCGATGCCTACCTGCGCTGGCGCCTTGGCGGCAGCAAGGACCGCCGCACCGCGGCGCGCGATTCGGTAGCCTGAAAGCCGCGGGCCCACCCCGCGGGGGACGAGCCAAAACAATTATCTGCAAGGTCTTACGTCTTCTTCTCGCGCCGGTAGAAGGGCAGCGGGACGACCTCGGCGCCCACCTGGGTGCCACGCACATCGACCAGCAGGGCGGTGCCCGGAGCGGCCAGCGCCGCCGGGACGTAGGCCATGCCGATGGCCTTGCCGAGGGTCGGTGACAGCGTGCCGCTGGTGATGCGGCCCACCACCGCGCCGGCGCTCACCACCGGGTAGCCCTGGCGCGGCACCCGGCGATCCGGCACCACCAGGCCGACCAGCTTGCGCGCCGGTCCGTCGCGCAGCTGGGCGAGCACCACCTCGGCCCCGGTGAATCCACCGGCGGGATTGATGGCGAAGATCAGCCCGGCCTCGACGGGCGTGACCGTGCGGTCGAGTTCATTGCCATACAGCGGCATCCCGGCCTCCAGGCGCAGGGTATCGCGGGCGCCCAGGCCGCAGGGCATGGCACCGGCGGCGATCACCGCCTGCCACAAGGCGACCGCATGGTCGCTGGGCAGGAAGCATTCGAAGCCATCCTCGCCGGTGTAGCCGGTGCGGCTCAAGCGGACCGGCACGCCCCTCCAGGTGCGGTCGGCAAAGGCGTAATAGCGGATGCCGGCGGTGTCCAGGCCCAGCCCGGCCAGCAGGGACGGGGAGCGTGGACCCTGCACGGCGATCATGGCCTGGCGCTCTGACAGGTCGCTCACCGCCACCCCCTGCTGCTGCGCCGGCGGCTGCCACAGCTCCAGGATGCGTTCGCGGTTGCCGGCATTGACCACCACATGGAAGGAGTCAGCAGCCAGGCAGCTGACCAGGACGTCATCCTCGACCGTGCCGTCAGGCGCCAGCACCAGGCCGTAGCGGACCTGGCCTGGGCGGATATCGTGCAGTGTGCGGCACACCTGACTGCCGAGAAAGGCAAGGGCCCGTGTCCCGTCCACTTGCAAGCGTCCCATATGCCCAAGATCGAACGCCCCGCACCCCGTGCGTACCCCCAGATGCTCGGCGGCAATCCCTGCAAACTGGACCGGCATCTCCCACCCATGGAAGTCGATCAGTTTCCCCCCGAGGGCCTTTTGTGCGTCGTAGAGTCCGGTGCGTCTCGCCATCTCAAGTCTCCGCAAGGGGTTCCTACGCAACAAAGTGGTTGCTAGCGGGTAGTATTTACGTTCACTTCAACGCTCCGGCAAGCCTTCATATGGGGGGAGCATGATCTCATCCTGGTGTCCGTCCCAAGCCAGGGAGATCCTGCGCCTCATGCCCATGGCGTTGATGGGCAGCGTGGTGATGGGTGCCGAGCCGGCGCCCGGTACAGCACCGATCCCATCGGATGAGGTGACGCGCGCCAATGTCCTGATCGCCAGCGGTCATCGCGACGAGGCCATCGCCCTGTTGGATCTGCGGGTGCGCGAGGCGCCCGGCGACAGCCTGGCGCGCCAGACCCTGCTCTCCGCGCGCGTCGCCGCCTTGGAGGAGGAGATCCGCAACATCCTCTCGATCGAATCGAAGAACAAGGAGCTGGTGGTCGGAGATGCCGACTACGAGGCGTCGCGCTCGCGCGCCGACACCGCGGTGATGAAGCGGCTGGACATCGCCGAGTACTACGCGCAGAACAATCGCTACCCGGAAGCGGTGGTGACCTGCAACGCCATCCTCAAGGACTACCCGCACCATCCGGCGGCGCTCAAGCTCAAGTTCCGGGTGCTGCAGACCATGATCGAGAAGGAGCGCGCCGAGCTCGACAAGGAGCGCGACCTGCGGCATGAGGATGCGATCAACGATGTCATCGACGCGGGCCTGCTGCCCGGCCGCATGCCCAAGGCGCGGCGCGAGATCTTCGTCTTCGACGAGGACATCGCCGATGCCGACCGCCACAACGTCCAGCTCAAGCTGCAGCAGAAGGTCGACCTCATCTACGATGGCACCAACGGCACCAAGAGCACGCAAGTGCGCGAGATCCTGCAGCCGCTGTTCGCCATCGCCGGGATCAGCTATGTGATCCTCGACAGCGCCTTGGGCACCGAGACGCTGACCATCCATCTGGTCGGCGAGACGATCGAGAACGCGCTGCTGACCATCTCGCGGCTGGTCAACATACGCTACAACTATTCCGGCGGCACGGTCTACATCTCGAGCGCCACCAGCGATGTGCTGGTGACCGAGATCATCCGCGTGCAGTCTGGCCTCACCGATGTGCTCACCGAGCCCAAGTTCCAGGACATGCAGGGGGCGGGCGGCACCGGCTCCACCGCCCCTACCGGTGGCGCCAACGGCGCCAACGGCGTCAACGGCGTCACCCAGGCAGTCAACGGCGTCAATGGCGCTGGCGGCGCGGGCGGTGCCAATGGCGCCGCTGGCGGCCGCGGCGGCCAGGGGCAAGCGCAGAACAACCAGAACAACCAGCCGATGGTCAGCGACCTCGAGCGCTTCCTCGACAAGGTCCCCGATATCGTGGTCGGCTGGCCGGCCGATGGCAAGATCTACTTCGACAAGAAGTCGAACACCATCTACATCCGCTCGACGCCGACCACCATCGCCGAGGTCAAGCGCCTCATCCATGCCCTCGACTACGATAGCGCCCAGGTGCTGATCGAGGCGCGCTTCATCGAGATCTCCGATTCCGCCGCCGAGGAGCTCGGCATCGACTGGTCGGGTGGCGCTGCGAGCGGCTCGACCACCATCAGCGGTGCGACCCCGGGCCTGGGTCCGGTGCCGTCGACGGATACCGGTGCGACCCTGCTGACCTCGGGCGGCTCGGTCTCCGGGCTGAGCGGCTCGCCGCCCACCAGTGGCCTGTTCGCCCAGGTGCTGGTGGCACCCAGCGACTTCCTCAAATTCAAGGCCCAGATCAGCGCGCTCGAGCAGAAGGGCAAGGCCGACACCCTGTCCGAGCCGAAGATCCTGACCCTCAACAATGCCGTGGGCATCATCGAGGTGCAGCAGGACATCGCCTACATCTCGAGCTATGAGAACATCGGCTCGAGCACCAACTATGCCCAGCCGACCACCACCGCCGGCCAGCTGGTCAACCCCGCCTACATCCAATCGGCGCAGATCGTGCCGGTATTCACCAAGGACTTCCAGGGCATCAATCTGCGCATCCGCCCCTCGGTGGCGCGCAATTCCGACATCATCACCCTGATGGTCTCGCCGACGGTGCGCGAGATGACCCAGCCGCCGCAGAGCATCTCCTTCAACAATTCCAACGGCAACACCACCGGCCAGCCGATCACCAACATCATCCAGAGCCCGCCGGAGTTCGACACCCGCCGCCTGGTCACCGCCCTGCACATCAAGAACGGCGGCACGGTGGTGCTCGGCGGCCTGTCCAAGGAGAGCGAGACCAGCAACACCTCGGGCATGCCCTTCCTCTCCAAGGTCCCGGTCCTCGGCTCGCTGTTCCGCCGCGACAGCAAGCTCAGCACGCGCAGCCATCTGGTGATCTTCGTCACCGCCCACATCGTCAACCCGGCTGGCGCCGAGCAGGGCGAGGACATCAAGCGCCTGCGCGATACNNACCCCGCCCCCGCCGCCTCCCCCTGAGCCCGAGACCGATCCGCTCTGGCGGCGAGACCACCGCCAATAAGCCGCCATGTTCACCAAGCGCACGCTCATCGGCTTGGATATCGGGCACCATACCGTGCGTGCGGTGGCGTTGCGCCAGACCGGCAACCGCTACCAGCTGCTGGCGCATGCGGCGATCGAGCGGCGTGACGCCGAGGGCATGGTGCGGCCGATGGCGGTCGCCCTGGGAGAGATCGACAGCCTGATGAACTTCTCGGGCCCCGCCTGCGTCTCGATCAGCGACCTGGCGGCGCTGGTGCGCTACGTCGCCACCATCCCGCTGCCGCCCGAACGGCTGGCCCGCCTGCTGCGCCTGGAGCTGCTGCAGAACCTCGAAGGCGGCGAGCTCGCCGCCGACACCTTCGCCGTGCCCCTGGCCGGCGATGAGATCATCCACTGCTGCGTGCTCGTCCAACCGCCCCAGGTCTACGATGCGCTCAAGGAGCTCAAGACCGCCGGGATCGCGCCCGGGCGCATCCACTTCGCGCCGATGGCGATGTACAACTCCACCGTCGTCGATCCGCCGGTGGTCGACGAGGAGATCGCGCTGCTGGTCGACATCGGCGCACAGGCCACCGGTGTCGCGCTGTTTGGCGAACGCCGCCTACTGGCCTGCCGTCAGCTCGCCATCGGCGGAGACACCTTCACCGCCGCGCTCACCGGCCCGACGACGAGCGCCGCGCAGGCGGAGCAGCTCAAGTGCGTCGGGCAGCCGGCCGCTGGCGCACCGGCTGCCCCATCCGCCCCATCCGCTTCCCCAGAGGAGCCGGCAGCGTCCGGCCCGCCCTCTGCGGCGGCGCCTGAGGGCGCGTCGCAGGCGCGTGCGGCGACCTCGACCTCGATCAACACCGGGGCGCTGTCGACGGTGAGCTCGACCTCGCTGCTGTTCGATGACCAGGAGCCGCTGGTGCTCTCCGAGGAGCCGCCGCCGGCGCCCGCGAAGCTGCTCGAGATCGCGGACGAGCCGCTGACCTCGCTGCAGATCGATGCGCCCTGGCTCGATCACGATAACGACGGCGGAGTGCAGGCCGCCACGCCGGCATCGGCGGCGACGCCGAGCGCGCCCGTGGCAGCGCCGGATGCGCACGCAATGCCATCGGCAGCCAATCCGGTGGTCGCCGCCGGACCGCCGGAGAGCGAGGATTTCGTCAAGCTGCTCGATGAGGGCCTGCAGGCGCCGGGGACGGCGACCATGGCGCACGCCCGCGTATCACTGGGGCCGGAGCTCTCGCGCGTGGCGGAATCGCTCTATGCCCAGCTGGCCAGCTCGGTGGCCTGGTTCAAGACCCAGATCCACGCCCGCAACCTCACCGTCACCAAGGTCTTCCTGGTCGGCGGTGGCGCCGGGCTGCAGGGCCTGGACGGCTACCTCGAGCGCCGCTTCGGCGTGCCGGTGACGGTCTATGATCCGCTGGCGGCGATCGACGGCGCGGTGCCGGAGCGCGGCTACGAATGGGCCACCGCCATCGGCCTGGCGCTCAGCTCGGCGCGCGGCGCGGTGAGCCTGGATCTGACGCCCGACCAGCTGCTGCGCCGCCAGGCCTGGACCAACCGCCTGGTGTGGCCGCTGGTGGCCGCGGCCTGCCTGCTGATGACCGGCATCTTCACCGGCTGGACGCTGCTCGACCAGCAGGCCGTCGATCGCGAGAGCCTGGCGGCCTACGCCCTCTACCATCAGGAGTACGACAAGCTCAAAGGCCAGCTCGATGAGCTGCAGGCGGAGAAGGAGGGGCTGTCCGAGGACCTGCGCTCGGTCGCCAGCCGCCTCTACGCCGGACGCGATCTGCTCTACACCGTGCGCGCGCTCAAGGAGCGCACCTTGCTGTCGAAGGAACTGTGGATCACCAAGCTCGAGACCGTCGACATCAGCCAGGATGCCGCGGTCAGGGAGCCCACCACCGCCACCCATAGCCTGGGCGCGGGGGCGCCGGCGGCGAGCAAGGGTGCACGGCATGACAGCGCCATCGACCGCGGCGCGGTCGATGTCACCGGCTTCGTGAACTTCGGCTCGGCGCCCAAGGACACCCAGCTCAACGCGTTCTTCGAGGATTACAAAAACTGGGTCGCCGACTGGCGGCCGGCACCGGATGCCCCGCCGCTCTTCCGCCCCCAGACGGTCAGGGTGCTCCGCCACCTCATCGAACCCAACCGCGACAAGGCCAAGCCCGTACCGGGCGAGGAGGAGGGCAAGTTCCCCTTCGAGCTGCGCTTCTACTTCCAGCCGACCGAGCTGGCGCAGATCACCTCGGAGCGCGAGGCCCAGGCGGTGCCGCAGAGCAAGCAGGCCCCGCAGCAGAACCCGCAGGCTCCGCAGCAGAAGAAGCCCAGCCATGCTCCCTGACCTCAGCCTGGAGACGCGCAATGTCTGGCTGATCTTCGCCGGCACCGCGGTGGTGGTGCTCGGCGCCATGTGGTACATCTGGGATGGCTCCGATCCCTTGAGCGACCAGGTCGTCGCCGCCCAGAACGAGCGCGAAAAGCTGGCAGGCAATTCCAAGCAGGACCTGCACCAGCGCGTCGAGCTGCAGGCCAAGGCCAACCTGGACCTGCGCCGCGAGATCGAGAAGCTCAAGGGCGAGTGCGGCTTCGAGCTGCTGGAGAAGTTCACCATCCCCAAGAGCGAGATCGATCCCGGCTACCTGTTCAAGCGCCGTTTCACCGAGGTCCGCCAGGAGCTGCGCGAGAAGGCCAAGCTGCGCTCGATCGTCTATGACGAGAACATCGGCTTCGGCGCCGACGACAAGGTGCCGGATGCGGCCCAGGCGCCCTACCTGATGGCGATGCTCCAGCTCACCGAGAAGGCGCTCACCATCGCCATCACCACGCCGCAGCCGCTGGAGACCATGTCCATCACCCATGGGCCCGCGATCGACACCGGTCCGGATGGGCGTCCGGTGCTGCTGCGCGAATACCCGCTCGAGCTCAAGGTCCATGGCGGGCTCAAGGACATCCTGTGGATCCTGCATAGCATCAGCCAGGTCGACACCAACCCGCCGACCGCGGCCAGGAAGCACGACTATCCGCTGATCCTGCGCGGTCTGACCATCCAGAGCGAGAACGCCAAGCCGAAGGATTTCATCTACCAGATGGATGCGACCTTCAAGATCGCCGGCATGCTGTTCCTCAGCCCGGAGGAGCGCGACCACCTGCCCGGCGGCGCACGGGCGGCCAGTGTGCATGTCGACGGCGAACCACGCTACCAAAGCCATCCATGAACCCCGAACGCCTGATCGTCGCCGCTGCCAGCCTGCTGCTCATCCTCACCCTGGGGTGGTGGCTGCTGAGCGATCCGCAGCCGGCGGCGCCGGGGGCGCCGACCTACAACGGCGCGGTGCTGCGCGGCTTGGGCGCCGACGTGCCGAAGGTCGGGCCGTTCCCGCACTTCTACGTCAACGACTGGAACCCGTTCGTCCCCTATGATGGCCGCGTCAAGGAGAAGGACGCCTACAACCCGACGAAGCCGCCGCCTCCGGTCATCCAGCCCTACGTCCCCACCTTCCGCCCGCCGCGCACCGCGCCCGTGGTGCTCGAGGCGCCGATAGCGGCCGCCAACCTGCCGCGTCTGACCCCGGCGGCCGCGACCGCGCCGCAATGCATCGGCCTGGTCGGGTCCGGTGTCAGCCAGATGGTGGTGGTGCGCATGCCGGGGGTCGACGGCGATGTGAGCTGGACGCCGGGCACCACCGTGCTGGGCTGGACGCTGATCGCGATCGACAACAGCAATCAGGCGCGCTTCACCGATCCGCTCGGCAACGAGATGATCTTTCCCATCGGCGACGGCGATCTCGCCCAGGCGCAGACCCTGGTCGCTCCCGGCATCGATGCGCCGGTGAAGCCCAGCAAGCCGGGCCAGGGTGCGCTGCTCAAGCCGATGCTGACCCTGCCGGTGACGCCAGCTCCCGGCAATGGCTCTGGCGATAACAAGCCGCCGCGCAAGCCGCGCCGCGGCCAAGGCGGCCAGGGCGGCCAGGGCCAGGCGCCACCCAGCGAGTGATTGGCGCTCGCGGCCGGCAGCCTGCTCAGCCGGCCGCGAGCGCCTCAAGAGCGCCCGC
>PLEW01000109.1:10748-10930 GCA_003136555.1 Planctomycetota bacterium
GCGAGGTTGGTGGCGAGGGTGAAGATGTCCGACAGGTACATCTGCAGCGGGTCCTTCATCTTCTCGCCGAAGCGGAAGGCGGTGGTCGGGCTGGCTGGCCCCAGTAGTGCGTCGCAGCGGGCGAAGGCCTGCTGGTAGTCGTCCAGGATCAGCCTGCGCACCTGCATGGCCTTGCGGTAGTA
>PLEW01000003.1 GCA_003136555.1 Planctomycetota bacterium
CTTTGCGTGGGGCCTGGAGACAAGCACCGCCGCAAATACGCCCACGGTGTCGTTGGTGACCATCGTCATGAACTTCCCGTCGCAATATCAAGCCGCTTCCATCGGCGGCGTAGGTTCGGCAAATCAGGACGTGGGGCTACTCCACCTGTCGTCGACCACTACAGCCATCTTCAACAACACCAACGCGGCCCTGACCATCCAAGCCGCCCTGCAGGTACCCTAACATGCCCGACACCGCCGAAGCCCCTGCCATCCCACTCAGCCCGACACTCGCCCAGCTCGTCCCTGCCGACCTGACGCAGGTCCCGATCCAAGACATCCACAAGGAGCTCACCCGCCGGTACCATTCGGCGGTGATCGTATCCTCGTCCATAGGCGTTGACCGCGCAGGGGGCTTTGGGATCGATGCGGGCTTCTGGTACACTTATCGTGGTGTGCCCCTCGCCATGATCGCAGGGCAGCTGCGCGACGCGGCGAATGAGTTCGATCGGCTCGCTGCCGAAGAGCGTGCACGCCGCCTCGTGACGGCCACGCAGCAGGTCAAGGTCGAACCGAAATCAATCACGATCGAGCTGCCTGTTGGGCAGGCCGCCCCACCCCCCGCCGAAACTCCCGTCAACTCCTGAAGGATCTCGTGTCATGCCCGGTATTCCGGAACGCAGTGATGTGCAGCGCTCAGGTGAATGGCTCAGTGGTGCCGTCTCCGGCAAACTCGACGCCTTCATGGAAACGGCGCAGAAGTCCTTCGGCGATATCAACGCCTCGCTCCAAAGCATCGCCCAGCGCCTCGACGAAGGGGGGCGGGACATGGCGGTCATCACCTCAACCCTCACCCGGGTCGAGAAGCGCACCGATGAGCACAGCGACCGCATCAGTGGCCTCCACCGGGCCTTGAATGAGCAGGAACGGGATGCCTTGGTCGAGCGGACCAGCGAGACCCTGCGGCGGCAGCTGGAAGCTGAATACGAAGAGCGATTGACTGCCCTGCGCAAGGATGCCAAAGGCTCTGCCAAGGCAGATGCCAAGGGTGGCGACGGCTCGTCCTGGCTCTGGCAACTCATCCAGAAGCGCGTCGTCTCCATCCTCGTCGGCGGGGTNNGGCTGCCCTCGGCACTGCGGGGGGCATGGCCATCAATGCCTTCTTCCAGGCTGAAGCCAAGATCGCCGCCCAGCAGATCGCCGTCCCTGTTGCCGCACCCCCTGCCGCAGCTCCTCCCATCCATACCCCATGAGCATCGCCGAACCCGCCTGCGCAACGCTTGCGATTGGCGCGATTCTCGTCACACTCTGGTACGCACATGCTCCCACCCCCACTGTCCACGGCGACGTCAAACCCGATCACACCTCCACCGTCTACCACGGGATCCGGCCACCGGATGCCGCGGACGGAACGTTTCGTGTGCTCGATGATGCTGACCGTGATGTTGCTGTGTTCCATGTTCGTCATGACCGGGTGTCCGTCGAGCCAGCCGGAGCGGACGGAGCCGACGGACCAGACCCCAAGCGCAGCTACCACACCAGCTACGAACGCGACGTCTACCTCTGGGATTCCAGCCTCGATATCGGAACCTTCGCTGGCTACTCCACTGCCGACACCCGTCGGTTCGAGTCCGGTGTTCGATACGGGTTTTGCCGACTTCTTTACGGTGCCGTCGCCCTCGACGCCGTCGCCGGCACCCAAGCCGCTGGCGCCGGCATCTCCTGCTACCCACCTGCCGAATACGCCGGAAATGCCTGGGCCCACATCGGACTCGGGTGTTGGTACGTTGCCCCTTATCGGGGCGGCCATCCTGGTGCTCTGTTTGGCCTATCTTTCTCAACGCATGAATAACCACGGAGGCTCCATGAGCTTTATCACTGCCGTCGAAGCCGGGGCCAAGGCCCTGTTCACCAAGGTCGAGACCGACATCACGACCGTCATCAAGACCCCCAACTGGACGGATCTGGCGTTCCTCGCCCTGATCGCGTTCCTCGCCCTCCTGGTCTGGAACCCGGTGAAGCAGTTCCTCCAGCCGACCGACCTGCGCACCTTCGCGTTCGTCTTCTCGGTCTGGATGGTCTGCCACACCTACAAGTGGGGCGTCGCCACCAAGGCGCAGGCTGCACAGGCTGCTACCCTCCACACCAACCAGACCGCGGTGGCCACGACCACGATCGCCACGGCACCCGCCGCACCGACCGCTGTCACCGCCAAGTGAGCGTCCACTTGCCGCTGGCGTTCTGACGCGCCAGCGGCATGCTGATCCGGTCCCGTACCTGGAGATTCCATGGCTACTCCCTCCTTCACCACGGCCCAGGCGAGCGGTCTCACCGCATTCGTCACCGCGTTCAATGCGGCCATGGCGGCGCTCACCAACCCGACCGTCCAGCGCGTCGACTTCGACGTCCTATCGCTCGCACGGCTCAACGGGCGGGAGTACAGTGCCCTGATCAGCTACCTGAGCGGCGGGGCGAGCCTGGCCACCCCGTTCCAGCTGCTGGTGACCGAGTCCACCAGCCTGTCCGGGCTTGCCACCGCGGTTGCGGCAGCGATCACTGCCCTCGGAGGCACGCCCTTCGTCGCCGGCACCCAGTACCGCCGGCTGCAGAACGTCTCCCTGGCAGCGCGCAACCCCATCTTCGTCGGCCTCACGATCTACAACACCACCGCGGGCGCCACGGCCAACTGGATTCCGCAGTAAAGGGCTGAGCCATGGCGACTGATCCCGTCGCGTTGATGGCCTTGGACACCGCGTCCCAGAGTGCCATTGCGCCCTATACGCCGCCGGATGGGTTGGATCTCAACCCGTACATGACTCCGACGACGTCCCTGTTCGAGACCATCCAGAATCAGCTCTCCTGGGTGCCCCAGAACCTGGCCTCGATCGCCGCCCAGGTCTTCGCCGCGGGCGCCTTCCCCCGCCTGCGCAACTTCAACGGGTACTCGGCGGCCCAGCTCCCGAGCTGGCTCCAGCTGCCGGCGAACCTGCAAGCCTGGCAGCAGGTCATCACCCAATACCAGCCAATCGAGAACGCCTTCATTGCCCAGAACAACTCCCTGCTGGCCCAGCAGGCGGCAGTGCTGCAGAGCAATGTGGATTTCTGGAACTCGGTTGCCTACTACTCCGGCGAGGACGCGGTCCAGAACATCTGGGGCGACCTGCAGAACGCTCTCGATACCCTGAAGATGGCGGCGGCCAACACCCAGCTCTCGATGGGGGTGATCACCGCCATCCAGAACCAGTACGGGGCCCAGATCCCGGCCGCGCTGCAGCAGCAGATCACCGCCCTGACTGCGACCTACCAAGGCCTCAAGGGGCAGGTCCAGAGCGCCCTGGGAGCCATCCCTGGGGCCCTGCAGTATGTTGGCCTGGGTGTCTTCCCGATCGTGATCACCGTGGCCCTGACAGTCGTCGCCAGCGTCTCGGCGGCGGTCTGGATCTACGCCAGGCAGATGGCCGCTGCCCAGGTCCAGGCTGCCACCCTCGCGACCAACCTGGTAGCCTGGCGCGACCAGCAGAGCGAGCAGGATCTGCGCTCTGGCAAGATCACCGAGACCCAGTTCGAACAGCGCCAGGCCCAGAGCAACACCATGCTCAACACCATCGAGAAGGCGTCGGGTGGGTCGACCACGACCAAGGTGCTCGAGTACGTCGGCGCGGCAGTCGGCATCGGTCTCATCGGGTGGCTCGGCGTGAAGTTGTTCCGGCACATCCGCGCTCGCGCGTGACCGCCCATGGTCATCGACTACCGGTTCGCCGAGGCCTGCGGGCTCCTGCCCATGCTGTGCGTGCCGCTGAAGACCGAGACCAAGAATACCATCCTCTGCCTTGGTTCCCAGGCCGAGAAGCTCGCGGCCGAAGTCCTGCGCTGGCGCGACACCGGCACCGTGCACATGCTCCTGCCGCCCCGATTCCTACGCGACAAACGCGTTGTTGTCGGGTTGCCCAAGTCCGGATCATGCGCTGCGGTCCTGAGCTCGCCGAACGAACCTGGTGATCCCTTCCTGGCCGCGCTCGCGAAGGACGGGGTCTTCTGCGCCTCGACCTATGACGAGCTGGGCGTGCCGGTCTTCATGCGGAATATGCGCACCCTCTTCCCGCTCGGGATCAAGCCGTGGCGCGAGCACGTTCCTGGGGTGATCTACGGCATCCTGGCCACGCCGGGCGGGGTGCCGAAGCGCCAGCGCGCCATGCCCGGCGGTGCGAAGCGCCTGAGCGATACGTATATGCGCTGTCTGGTTACTTTCGCGCGCGATGAGACGCCACTGGTATTTGGGCCGCAGCCGAGTACAGTGCCCGTTGCGGAGCCTGTCGATGCCGAGCCTGCTCAACAGCCTGTCAACGCTCCTCCCTTCGGGTAGCGGATCTGTCGGGAATGCGCCGATCGCTGCTCCCGCTCTGCGAAGCTACCTGCGCAGCCAGCCGGCATACGTGTCAAACCGAGAGCGCGCCGCCGTCCTGATCAAGGAAGGCCTCGGGTACTACGAGATCTGGACCACGATCAAGCCTGCACTGTTCGTCGGTGGTCTGGTCGGCATAGCCGTTTCTGGTGCCGCGCTCTACCGTCGCCGCAAGAGCGCCAAGGAAGCGATGGTGCTCTACACCGTGTCGTTCTTGGTCAGCGCGGGCGTGGCGTGGGTAAGCAAGCCTGGTGCTGCCGCAGCAACGGGACAGACCGGAGTCGTCGCTGAGCTCGACGAGAAGCGCGCCGCGCTCACGGCAAGCGATCCGAACTGGGCCGACGAGACCTACCAGGAGCTCTACCAGCTGCCGGGGATCGAACAGGAGCTGGATGCGAATCCGGTGATCAAGGCGGTGGTGCTGTGAGGGGTATCTCTAAATCTCTGCGCATCCGCTCAGTCCTCGGCAACGTCTATCGGGTCGATGGAAACAAGATTCGCAAGAAGCACACTGATTTCATTGGCGGTGGTCATAAGGCCGTCTACTCATTCATCCCAGGTAAAGAAGTATGGGTAGAGAAGATGGCTGCTGGTGCAATCGAGGAGCGGTATCTCCTGGCCCATGAGATGACTGAGATCCTACTAATGAAAGTCCACAAATGGAAGTATGACCGAGCCCATAATGCGGCGAATAAGATCGAAAAGAAGCTGCGTAAGAGCGGCTGTCCGGATGCGATCTTCTTGGCCTATGTGAAGCGGTATTTCCCGAGGGCGAGCGCAGCCACTGCCACCGCAACTGGGGCGCTCCTAGCCAAGGCCTACCGGAGCTACCGATGAGCGGGTACAATCTGCTTGTGCTAGACGATGACCAGGACCGCCTTGTCGCCTTCCGGCGGGCCCTGACCAACGGCCTCGGCAACGACCTGACCCTCGTGTCGACCGCGTCCGATGCGATCAGCATGCTCAAGCTCTACACGTATGCGATCGTGTTCCTCGACTATGACCTGGACCTGCAGCAGTCCTTGAACGCCGCGGTCACCGGCAACGGGATGGACGTGGTGGATTGGATCGTGACGAACAAGGCCCATTTCCAGCGCACCCATTTCATCGTGCACAGCCTGAACCCGGTCTATGGCCCGCTCATGTACACCACGCTCAAGACCGCCGGGCTGCAGGCGCTGCTGAAGCCGGGGGTGTGGACGGACAAGGCGTTCTTGAGTGCCCTATGAAACGCCGCAGCAGCACCTATATATGGACCGATGGCATCGTCCACGGATTCCTCGGGTATATTCCCACTCCTGACGCTCCTCTAATCAAGCAGTCGCTGGCGAGTCTTGATGAGTTCGAAGGGCGAGTGTCGTACATCCAGCCCTATAAGAGCAAATGCATCCTCAGCGTGACCAGCAACGGAAAAGTTTGGTCATACGCTGTCAGATCCATGATAGCTCCAGAAACGATATCAATAGGAGTGCATGAAGGAAAGCGTTCGTACGGTATTAAATTCTCGGGGAATTACCTTCCTCGTGACTCAAAGTATACTGCAATCCGCTCGCTCTCATCGCTTACCTCAGAATATCGCGCTCCCCTTGAGTGGGCGAAAAAAGATATTTCCAGGCGAGCAAAGCTCCCTGCGTCCGACCCGAACGCCCTGCAATTACTCGTCGCGTACGACACCCCCGCGCCAGAAAACGCAGTCATCAAACTTGCAGGGCCTTTCGGCCCGATCACCTATTCAGGGTACGGCAAGAAAGTCGGGCACTACACCATGGAGCAGATCCATCAGATCTGCTCAAAAGGTGTTGCCGATGGGTCTGCTGTCTGGACGTGGAGAAGCGCCGGAAACCCCGTATGGAAACCTTCTTTCCTTGAAATCATGCTGCACAGCGGCAAAGCAGCGCTTGGCCTTGCTTATGCCCCTGGTACTGGAAAAACCACAAACAAGCGCACGATCTCACTGAATAAAAAGCTGTTTGAACTCTACGATGCTCACAGTATCTGGCGTGTCGTCGTGCACGAAATATGCCACCACTATCGCGATGAAGTCTTCGCCAGAAACGAAGTCGAGCCACAGGAACAAGCGGCTCTGCTTCAAGCGATCAAAGCAGATATGACGACATCTCGTCGCTCTGGTATATGGTGGCACAATGTGCTCAGCACACATGATGCTACCTTCGTTCGTGAGCTTGGGCGTGTCGACTCCAAAATAAAAGATAATGCTATCTCCGGTCTGCTCTTCACCGAGTATGCCGATCCATCACTCGTCGCCGAAGTCGCTGCGAAAAAAGCAGCGCGTCTAGCCGCGAAGAAACCTGTGCAGATGGACGTAGCCAAAGGCCGACTCTACGTCGACCGTATGAAAAGAGGTGTCGTGCTCTGGTGGTTGCCTCTGACCAAAGGCGATTGGAATGCTACTGATGGAAAAATGACTTTGACGAATCCTGGTTTCAATCATTTCATCAACAGACTCGGTGATCAGTGGGGTCGCGTTCGCGTCACGTATTCAAAAGAATTCGATGACTACTACCGTGGATGGAGCAGACCCGACACCCTCGAACAATTCGCTTTGATGATCCTAGAAAACAACATAGGCTATCACGTGAAAGCTCAAAGCGCCTACCAAAGCTCATAAGGTCGCCATGAAACTCAAATCCCTCTCATCCCCCGACGCCACCGCGGTCGACCAGACCAAGCGTCCCCGAGGAAAGCCGGTCAAGCGCAACCCGCCTCGTCGGGTAATCACCGGCCGTGGCTGGGTCGCATGACCCGTATGAAACACTTCCGCTCGAATCCGCCGTGGGCCGACAAGATCCTAGGGAAGCAGTGGGCTGCGATCGAGAAGCGATTTGGCGCGGCCTTCATGCCGATTGCTCGAACGGAGCATCCGAAGGATATCACCGAGGGCATCACGGATCTGGAAAGAATCATCGAGGGTCACAAGAAGAACCTGCGTGAAGATGAGGCTGCCGGGAACGCTCCTGCGGCTGCCCATTTTCGGCGGAGCATACAGGAAGCGGAAGGGGTGCTCGCGAAACTGCGGAAGCAGGCCAAGAAGAAAGTCAAAGGCTACCAAGAATTCGGCTGTGGCCACTACGGCTGCGTCATGCCGACCGGCACGCCTGGCCTCGTCTTCAAGGTCACTACCGATGCGACCGAGGCCGCATTCATCGCAGCCTATCTCTCTTGGCCCAAGCACGAGCGACCCGACGGCGTCGTCCGATACCACAAGCTCCTGGCGATCAAGAGTGAGTCGCACCTGAAACGCCCGGTGTTCGTTCTTCTCCGCGATGAAGCGAACCACGTCGGTTCTGATGCCATCGGTACCTGGATCCGCACCGGTGCACTCAGCAGCGAGAAGGATTACTATCTGAGGTCCCTGCGAAAACTCACTGCGGGTCTCGGCAACTGCCTCGATGCCGGTCGTGCAATCCGCAAGTACATTCTCAAGAAGCCCAATGCGCACGAGATCCTCCAGAAGGCGATGAACCGCCGCGACGACGCGTGGGAAATGGGAGAGCGTGCTGCCTACGGTCGCGACAAGATCCTGCAACTCGCCTTCCAGCTCCAGCGGTTCAACCAGAATGCGGACGATTTACAAGGTGAACCGATGGGTGCCGAGATCGGCAGCGCCCTCGGCGACTGCCTCAACGACCACGGCCTGCTGCTCGCCGATGTCCATACCAGCAACATCGGTATGCCTGGCACTCCGGCCCTGCTCGGCGAGATCGGTCACACCCCCATCATCACCGACCCCGGTCACGCCATCACCTTGGACGACCGCTACAAAGGCATCACCGTGGAGGAGGTATGACCCGCCGCCCCGTCTTCACCGCCCGCCGCGGCCCCGCCTGGCCCCCACGCCACGGCCCGAGCTGCAAAGCCACCCGGGCCTTCATCCCCCGCCGGCGCACCCTCCCGAAGCGCCTCTCCTGACCGCCGCTTGCACCGCCAACCCCCCTACGTAGCCTGCCCTATGCGAGGACTTCCCATGCGCGACCCCCATGACGACTTGATGCTCACCGACCGGGACACCACCATCGTCACCCAGGGGACCGCCCTGGCTGACACCATGCCCGATCCCTATGGCTCCAGCCAGGACGAGGAAGCCCTGTTCTCCGACGTCGGCGCTGACGACGGCAGCACCCCCAACCGCTCCCGCATGCGCAAGAACGCCAGGAAGTCCCAGCGCGCCCCTGGCATGTGGCTCGAGGCGGACGACGCCTCCGGCACCCCGGCCCCGGCCACCCCGGCTGCCGCCATGGTCGTCGCCCCGGCCATGCCGATGAAGAGCCTGGGCATGCTGGTGCTCGGCTCAATCGCCGCCGCCTGGCTCGCGCGCAGGCTCTTCTGATGCCCAGCTACATGGAGAACGGCTACCTGGAGGACGCCCAGGAGCAGTTCGGCGCCGATCTCGACGCCGGCGGTGCCACCACCGCGCTCACCGAGGCCCCGGGCGAGGCGCCGGCCCAGGCACCCGTCGAAGTGGTCAGGATCGGGCAGCTAGTGGTCAAGAAATCGACTCTGATCCTGGTGGTCGTGGTCGTCGCCCTGGTCGCCCTCTACGTCTATTCCACCAAGCGCTCGCGGAAGTCCCGCCATGCCGACGCCTGAACCCATCACGCGCGAACAAGCCCTGGCCGGGCTGTCCCAGCTGGTCAACACGCCCCTCGCGCGCGGCGTGATCAAGTACTGGTGGGCCTCGCTCCCGCTCGCCGGGCTGACCTGGCACTATTGGCGCCAGCGGAAGGCGAAGGGTCAGGCGACCATCGGCAACATCGTCCAGGACATCGCCCCGGCCGTGTCGATCGTCGCGGCGGCCCTGACCATCAACGCCGTGCTGGGCAGCTTCGAGCAGGCCAAGAAGCCCGTCTCCACTCTGCCGTCCGGGCCCATCCAGGACGCCTCCTTCACCCCGGTGACCCCGACCGGGCAGCCCGATGACCAGTCCTCGCCACCCATGGCCAGCTTCGTCTAACCCCCTCCGATCGGACCTGCCATGCCCCGCCTCGCCCGCCAGAACAACCCGCTTGAGTCCGTCGCCTCCATCGACCCGCGCGCCGGCATGGGGGTGAATACCACCCAGCGCGACGATGATGATAGCTTGGACGTCGGCGAGCCGATGGACGTGATCTCGGTGAACCGCGCACGGCGCTGGGACAATGCCGAGCTGACCCGCGTCGATGATGACCTGGTTGGCACCGGGCGCCGGATGGATGTGCAGGCGCGCTCCGGCAACGACGCTCACGACATGGAAGACGACGACGAGCTCGACGACCAGGAATTCACCCAGGTGGGGATGGGCGAGGATCCGCCGGCCCAGGGGATGAGCCCGGGGATGAAGCTGGCCGTATTCTTGGCATTCGGCGGCCTGTTTTTCGCGCTGACTCGGCGATAAAGCCTAGCTACATGCGGCGCCATCTCCGCGATCAGCTCCGCGCTGGTCGTCGCCTTCACGGCTCGATACCTAGCCCGATCAGCAGCGCATTCTCCCGCGCATACTCGATCCACGGCCCCTCGAACTGGAAGGACGTTCCCGCCCACAGCAGCTGGCCACCATAGGTGGAGAGGCGACGGACGAAGTAGGTCCGGCCGTCACGTGGCTTGACCGCGGTAATCAATTCGAAGTGCTTCTCCCGGGCCTTGCGGGTGATCTCGGACTCGGCGGGAGGCACCTCCAGCGCGATCGACGCGCTGCTGGGAGGCGCCTCGCTGGCGGGGAGAGGGGAGGGGGCAAGGGTGGGGGCCGCGCCGGCGATCTCGTCAGGCCTGGCGAGTGCGAGGGCCGTATGTTGGGGATGAGTGATGCCCAGATTCGTGGTGACCTCTTCCGCTTTCAGCCCGAGCTTATCGAAATCCGCCGGACGCCCCGGCTCCCATCCATCCGTATGACGCTGCAGGAATTCAAGACCAGGCAGCTGGCTTACCGCAGCGATGAACTCGGCCGGTACAAACGCGTGATATTTCACGCTCGTAACGAATAATATGCGCCGATGCGCCGGCAGTTCGATATGACCACGCAGGAGCAGAAAATCGACAAAGTCCTTCACCTGCACCATGATCGGCTTGGTGTTCGGATCGTGCATCTGGTATTTCAGGTCGAGCACAAGGCCCGTATCCTCGATGATACGCGCCTCGGTCGTGCGCCCGGCAACCAGAGCATCGATGTAGCGCTGCACCCCGTCCAGATCGCGATCGTTCCAGTGGAACGAGGTGGGCATATCGTAGAGATCACAGCGGAACGTCAGCTGGACGAGCCATCCGACCTTGGTCGGACGCCCCCAGTAGCAGCGATGGCGAAATGTTCCTACGCCGTTTATAGTGCGACGGACACGCGTTTTCTTCGCCTTCTTCTCTTTCTCCTTCTCCTTCTTCTCCGCCATCGCCGCGATGAATTCCGGGTCACTCATGGCAGGAGCACCAGCTCGGTCTGGAGTACCGTGAGGCGCGTTTCCGCCTTCATCCCCGTCTTGAGCCATGCCCGGATATCCCAGTAGGCCGCGATGATCAGGCTGCTGTCGGCAATGCAGGCCTCGAGACGATCGGTATTCGGGCGTCCATTGCGGAAGAGCTGATAGGCCTCCGTCATCCGGACGATGTCGTCAGCCTGGTTGCCGCGGGTGAGCGCGACCTGGGTCACCGGCTTGAGATCGCTGGTCTGCAGATGCTGCTGGAAATCCGCTTCCCGGCGCACCAGGGGAACCATGGCGGCATCCGATAGAGGGAGCATCACCCCGTCCTGCGGACGAAACGCGACCAGCTGCTGCGGGGTATACCGGTAGACCAGGGAGAAGCACGGGACGGGCCCCTCCCTGGTCTGGATCGTGGTCGCGTCGATCCCCAGGCGCCAGGCGAAGTACCCCAGGTCGACCACGGTCGTCTCGGTCGGTTGCAAGGCAATGATGCGGGGCACCTCAGCCTCCTGCAGGCGGTACGACAGTCGCCTCCGGGATCGCGGCCGATGACGGGTTGGCGACCATCGCGGCCGGATCCGTGACCACCGAGGCCTCGACCGGCTTGGACTGGGCGGCAACACCCTCCCCGGGCAGCGGCGGGCTGTTGTGCGCCATCTGGGCCGCATTCGCAGCGGCTGTCGACAGCTGCTGGCTACGACGGCGCTGCTCGACCGTCTTGCGGTGCTCGATGATGCCGGCCTGCTTCTGCTCATCGGTGAGGTTGGCCAGGTTGCCCTCGGCCAGGAGGAAGAGCCGGACGTCGGCCAGCATGCGCCGCAGGAAGGCCAGGTTCTCCTGGTCAGTGACCCACTGGATGACGGTCGAATCGCCCAGGGCCGCTTCGGTGCTGAGGGACATGACCTGCTGCTCGTCCTGTGCCTTCACCGCGGCGCGCAGGGCATTGGGCATCCACCGGGTGGCGAACGCGATGGCCTCCCAGTGCTTCTCGGGGGCGAACTCCCCTAGGGCCATCCGGCGGATGCACAGCACAGCCATCTGGATGCGCTTCTTGTCCGGGTAGCTCTCAGGAGGCGGGCGCTGCTTGGGTGGAGCCGGGGGCGGAGGCGCCACCTGACCCGTGGGCGCCGGCGGAGCCGGGGGCGGGGGTGGCGGGCGCTGCTGGCGCCGCTGCTGCTGCGGAGGCGGCGGCTGCTGCTGGGTCTCCAGGGCCGGCTGCTGACCCGGCTGCTGATTGCCTGTGATGGCACTGATGACGGGCCCGGCGAGCTGACCGATCATCTCCATCATGCCGGGCTCCTTCTCTTCGGCCGGCTTGGACTTCAATTCCATGGTCTCCTTCAACGTGCTGAGCAGGTTCTTGAACATCAGGTCGCTCACCTGGGCCTGCATGGCCGCGGCGCTGCCGGCAGCCTTCGTTTGGAGCTCCATGGCGTTCTCGGTCATCTTGCTCTGCAGCTTGAACATCGTGTCGATCATCACCGCATCGGTGCCCTTGTTCGACGCGTTGTTCTTCAACACATCGACCAGGGCGGTGGTCTCGGGGCTCATCCCCTTCGGGCCGAACATGTTCTGCACCATGGGAAGCACCAGCGGTACCAGGCCGAGCAGCATGGTGCGGAATTCGGCCCGGCGCTTCTCCGCGCGCTCCTCGGCCGCCGCGGCATCCTGCCGGGCCTGTTGCGCCATCTGGATCTGCAGCTGGCTCGATTGCTGCATCATCCCGACGATCACCTGGAACTGCCCCGCGCTGTTCTGGCGTTCGTCGTTGCGCTCCTCCCGGAAGGACCGGGCGATGGTGCCCAGATCGAGTGCCGGCGGGGGTGGGGGCATGGTCTGCTGGGTCGGAAAGACCTGCGCGGTCGGCGGCTCCGGCTCATACAGGGCCGGGTCGACGTTATCAGGGCCGAGTTCTTCGGGCCCGGCATCGTTCTCATCCGGCGGATCCCCGATGGTGATGTCCCAGGACTGGGTGTCGGCGATAGGGCGCCCGCCCTTGTCGTACCACTGGCACCGCAGCATGACGTGATCGAGCTCTGGGGGCAGCAGATTGATCACCGCGGCATCGAGCTGGTCGTCCTCGGTCTCCCCCGGCATCGTCTTGCGCCGCTCCTCGATCGCGGACGCCAGGAGCTTGGCGACCGGTGCCCGCTCAGCACGCCCACGGACCACCTTGAAGCAGTAGAGCTTCGAGTCCTTCGCCCGCTGGGGTGTCAGGCTCTGGAGCCGCTGTTGCTCCTGGGATCGGGCGGCACGCTGCTCTTGCTGCACCGGGTCATTGGAGGGGCGTCCCACCGGATTCGCGGCGCGCTGGGGCTGGGCCGCAGGGGCGCCAAAGCCTGCCGGGAGGACTGCGGGCGGTGGCTGGGCCGTTGGGAGTGCGGGAAGAGTGGGAAGGCCGTCCATGATAACTCCTAGGGCTGGTCAGCCTAGGATACGTACCCCTGGGCGCAAGGGTCGGCCACAGGCTGTAACGCAAGCCTTAGTCGTCAGGCGGAACGCAAGAGATTGAGGAAGAAGTTCTTGCCCATGCTATGCACCCGTTCAACGGTGGTGTACTTGTCGAGGCACACGTCGTAGACGTGGCGATCAAGACCGTTCTCGGTCAGGAGATAGGTATAGGAGCAGTGATTCGTCTGGCCAATGCGGTGAATGCGGTCCTGGCTCTGGACCCAGTCGCGGTACTTGTAACTCAAGCCCATATAGATCATGTCGTAACAGGTGATCTCGGCCTCTGCCGCATGCATGGTCACCCCAGCGCTCATCCCTATCTGGCGTACCGCGACACGCAAGTCACTGTCCTTATTCCACCGATCCTTGTCCTGGTCCCGCTGCTTCTGGGAGACCTGACCATCCATGCGGATGTGCGGAATGCCGTACGCCTGGAGCTGGGCGACGATCCGGTCGATCTCGTAAGTGAAGTATGCCCAGACGATCACCTTGCGATCGGACATGGAACCGGTCAGCAAACGCATCAGCACGTCGGTCTTCACGTCGTTGAAATGCCGACCGCCGGCCGCGCCATCGGCAAGCACGAAACCTTGGCAGATCTGTAGGAGCTTCATCATCCGCGCACTGGCCTGTTCGATGGTGACCGTGGCATCCTGGATGAAGATCTCGGCCTCGGTCTTCACCTGCTTGTAATACCGGGCCTGGTCAGGGGTCATCTCCAGGTGGCGCGGGGTGTGGGTCTTCTCCGGCAGGTAGGGCAGCACTTCCTTCTTGGTGACGAAGTAGGTCGACTCCGCCATGGCCGCGGCGATCAGCTGCTCGGCCCCCTCCTTGGCCTCGTACTTGGGTGCGGGCGATCCGAAGACGGATTCCGCGTTGAAGAATTTTTCGAGGAACGTGGTCTTGGATGCGCCCAGGCTCTTACCCCCGTCGATGATCAGCATCGGGTAGAAGATGGATTCGAGCTTATTGGCGATCGGGGTGGCCGAGAGACCGAGCCGCTTCCGGGCCCGCTGGGCGAGTACCCGAACGTGGCCTGTCTGGATACTCGCATTGGCGCAGGCATCGATTTCATCGACGATCAGGCCGTCATAGTCGTTATGCTGCACATACTTCAAATTCTGGTAATTCACGATGTGATAATGCGCCGGCGTCCCGGCCAACCGGGTCTTGCGCACCGTGTCGCCGCGGATGATGATCCCGGTGGCGCTCTGCCAGAGTTTGGTCTCGGTCTCCCAGGTCTTGAGCATGTCAGGCGGAGCAACCACCAGGACCCCGCCCTGGACCGCCGGCTTGCCGTCCTTGACGACACTCTCCATGGGCCGGATCTGATTATGCCGGTACCAGCCGCCGGAAGCATCAGTGGCAGCTCTGCCCTTCCCCGTTCCAGGGTCCCAGGCCAGCAGAAGGCCGCCCACCCGCTGGGACCAATGGAAGGCGACCTGCTGGTGATAGAGCGGGAGCAGCGGCGTTCCATCGTCCTTCTGCTGGCGGGTGACATAGGCGTCGAGCGGCGGCTTCTCCTGGATGATCCGCTCGATTGCGAGCCGAACCTGATGCTCCGCATCATTCTGCTTGATGTGTGCCTCGGCGAACTCCAGCAGCCCATCGCGCCACTCGACGGTCTCCCCGGTCTCCTGGGCGATGGTGTGGAGATTGATGACGACCGTCGGGCTGATGGGCCAGTCCCATGCCGATTTTTCAGCCACCCATCGCGCGGGTGTCCCGACACGCTGCAGGCGGTCCTTCATCGCGGTCGAGAACAGCGATTGTTCCACCCGCAGATGCAGGGCTTTGTTGCGGGTTTCGTGCTTATAGGCGATGAGGACCATGCGTCAGTCGTTCTCGATCACGAGGCACCAGATCTGCACACGTCTGCCCGTCCTAGTGTAGATCTGCTCCTCGAGATGATAGCGGGTCGTGGTGCTGCCGCCACGCCCGAGCGCTGCAATCGACAGGGACTGACCGAGATCTGCCAGGTCCAGGTCTGACCAGCGAACGACCGGTGGGCGCCCCTCCAGGGCTGCCGGATCGGTCTGGGTACCGAACACCCCCAGGATATACCGTCCGGGAGCTGCCAGATGATCCTCGACCGTGCGCTTGGCCACCTCGACAACCTTCGACGGGGGAGCGTGCGTCAAGGAGAGCCAGTCGAGGACGACGTTGTACCGCTTGCCGTGGAGATGCTGCCATGCGGCGATATAGTCAGCCCGGACCAGCTGCACCATCACCTGCACGCTGCGAGTGAAGCAGGTGGCATCGGCCTGCTTCAACGCCTCTGCCGAGCTGTCGACCGCGACGACCTGGAACCCGTTCTCAGCCAGCAGGGCCGCATGCGCCCCCGCGCCACAGCCGAGATCCAAGGCCTCCAGCTGATCGATGCGCAGCCGTGGGAGGAAGCCCATCACCTCCCGCACCACCATCTCGCTGGGGTAGCGGCCCCACTGCATGCTGGCGAAGATGGCGTCCCAGGGGGTAGTCACGATCCACTTTCCTTCTCACGCCGATCGCGCAAGCGCTTTACCGATCGCTTCCCGGCCTGTATACCCAGGTTAGCGACTTCCCGCAGATCGGTCTCGGTCTTTACTCTATCAAGCGTACGATTTATTTCCTCCAGGTGGATGTCGATACCGCCGAGCAGGGTGTCCATGATCGTGAGTAGCTCCTCGGTGACCCCCGGATGAAACTGAGCGCCGGCAGCCAGTGTATTGACTATGAGGGTCATATGCGCCCGGACCAAATCCTTCACATTCGGGGACGCGCGGTGAACCCCCAAGGTGTGCCCAAATAGAGTCCCAAGTAAGCTGGCGCATGCCTTCCGATAATCGGTAATGGTTGGTTCAGTCACGGCATCACCCCGCGGCGCCTAAGACGCTCGCCGGCCTGGGCGGCCCTGCGCAAGCGGGCTACGCGCTCCGCGGGCCAGCCGGTGATATCGACCCAGATTTCGGACCAGCATTTTCCGTGCTTGAGCGCACTCCAGAGGGTGCGATAGCGGAGATCGAGATGGACAATTCCATGTCCTTTTGTGCTCTGTCTGAGCGCGCCGCCGGTGTCGTCCACCTGCCAGGCCCGGTCAGGGTAGCGGTGGTCGAGGTAGTCGGGAACTATGATGCTAGTACCGTATGGCAAAAGACTTGGATCGGCTGCTATGCCGTAGGGATGGGTGTCGGTCGAGCAGCGGGTCGCGGTGAGATGACTTGGGGTTCCCATCTCATTTACTGCACAATCGTGATCTGGTTGATAGGCGGTGATCAGCGCCATTACTGTCACCCATTCTGGCCTTATGGGTGCCGGAGGTATGCCGGTGTCAGGTAGGTATACATCGTCCTGAGACCCACTCTCGAGAGGCGCCGGCCATGGCTCCGGGGGGATCACCTGGAACCCGACCGAGGGGTCGGCATCAGCCACGGTGCCGGCGAGCATGGCGACCAGGCACAGGTACCAGGCCAGGCAGCGAGCGATCATCAGACCTCCCCCGTGAGGCGCCAGGTTGCCGGGCCCGTCTTGACGATTCTACCGGCCAGCACTAGGTTTGCCAGCAGTCGGCTCGCCTGGTGAGCACTCAAGGCCGGCATCACCGCGCGCAGCTCGGCGGTGGTAAAGGGTGAGTGTGCGTGGGCGTAAGCGAGCACCGAGAGGGAGCGCTTGGAGAAGGGCGGCATCAGATGACCTCGCGGTCCTGGACGATCTCCACCAGGGCCTGCCTGACCTCCTCCATCCAGTCGTGGAGCTGCGGGATGACATCCGCCAGCGGGATGATCTCATCATCGGACGCGCCCCAGTCGGCCATCTCATCCACGAGGCCGTGCAGGAGGGTGGGAATGGTGCCGGCGCGGATGAGGGTCGACGACGCCATAGCGGCGTCCATCGAGAGCGTCCCGGGCGGCCCGAGGAAGTCCACCGAGCGCAGGTGCCAGGAGGTGTCGCCCTGGTCCGAGCGGACAAGGTAGAGCCACCGCTGGCGCGAGGTGCCGGGGTCGGGGCGCTTGGCCAGGACGATGATGCTCATGGTGGCAGCTCAGGTAAGTCTTTGAACGGGACTACCGGTGACAGCGACTCCCAGCAGCTTTGGCTAATCCACATGTCGGGGCTGAGCTTGTGGAAGCATGCATGACAGACTGTGACCCGGCGGAAATCACAGTACCCAGACCCATCGTTGAGCGGGCCTCCTTGACAATCCAGCTCACATAGCGGGTCAATGGGCGTGTCGATAAGGTGGTCCACAGGAAAGGGATAAACCTCTTTGCAGCTCCTGTCTTTAACGGCCCCACACGCCTGGCAGCTGGTGCTCATCGGTCATCCCGATCGCGCAGTTCCCCGCGGACATCATCGAGCTGGTTCTCCAGCTCCTTGATCTTCCACAGGAGGGCCCGGACGGAGTCGTGCGGGTCGATGAGCACGCCATGCTCGATGACCGCGATCTGCCGCTCCGCGGCGTGAGCCATGCATAGTGTGCCATCCCCCATCATCTCCTCGCGCCGGTGCGTGCAGGGCATGCCGGGATGGGCGCACCAGGCTGGGTCGTGTGGGGGTTTCTTGACGGTCTTCTTCATGGCCGCCCAATCTTCCGCGCCTCTACCAGCAGGTCGTCCACAATCGGCTCGCTCAGGTCGGACAGCTGCCGCAACGCGGCTGCCGCCTCCATGAAATCCTCGGCCAGCTCACGCTGCTTGGCGAGCGATGACTTGTGCCGGAGCAGGTCGAGTTCCCCGAGCTCGGGGCTCAGCACGGGGATGCGCTCGCTCAGCACACGGACCGCCGCCGAGCGCTCGACCGCGCGCTGCTGTGCGGTATCGAACCGCCGGCGGGCTGCCAGGACACGGGCGATGGCATCTTCGGTGGGTTCAGTCATGGTGCACCGGTTTCTTCATGGATTCTGTGACCACCTCGCGAATAGACGTCTCGGCGATGCGGAATGCCTTCGCTGCGAAGCACCATTCGCCGCCGAGGGGAGACGGCTTGGAGCGAATCTCTTGGAGAAGAACACCATCCGCCCGAGTGCCCGAAAAAGTCATAACTGCGCCAATATATCTGCGTATGACATAGTAACTCCCCCCGGGAGAGGACTCCTGTTATGATACGGGATGGATCGTGAGCGTCATTGATGCACACCACGAGCGTTCCAACGGGCCAGCTCATCGCGCCACCACATCCTGCCCTGTCACCACCCGCGCGCCGGGCACCGGCTTCTTGAGGGTGAGCATGTCATATCGCAGCCTGGTCATGTCGACGATCCAGTACTCGGCCGGGATGTCTTCGTAATTCGTGATCTCCACGTCGCTGCGCGTGGTCAGCGCGGCATCGATCGTTTCGTGCAGAACCGGTGCGATGATCGCCGGAGTCGGCCGGGAGCTGGCTTTCGTGGCGACCACCTCGGCAGCACGGCGCTGTTGCTCCTCCCTGACCCGCCGGGCCTCCTCTGCGGCAATCCAATCCCGGGTCTGGTTCTTGCACTCGTCGATGATCGCCTGCAGGCGCTCCTTGGGGGCAGCCGCCGCCTTGTCGATCTGGCGGCAGATATCGAGGAAGGGGGCCTTGATGAACTCCCGCGCGGCCTCGATCGCGTTGTAGTCCTTCTTCGCCTCCGCGGCCATGGCGCGTACGCCGTCAGCGGTCGGCTGGTTGGTGATCGGGGGCAAGTCGCCCATCCGCTGCTCGGCGTAGGCCACGATCCGCTCGACCGCTGGGTCCAGGACGATCTTGGCTTGGCGCTCATAGGGCAGATGCACCGAGAGCTGGTTCTCGACCGTGGTGATCAGCTCGGCGGGCTTGGTGGGAAGCGCGGGAAGCGTGGTGGTCATGCGGACACTCCACGGGTAATCGTTGGCTCGGCCCAGTCCGTCAGAATCTTGTGGTACTGCCCGCTCCTGGTCGGACACAGCGGCCAGAAATTAAGGGTGGTGCCCTCGTGCAGCGGCGGCCGATCCGGGGCATAGTGTCGCAGGTTGACCCGCCGCAGGTCGCGGCCGCGATACGCGACCACTCGCTTGTATGCCGAATACAGCAGATGGTGCCGCCGCGTGCACGGACACGGGACGTGGCGGTACTTGGCCCGGACCTGGTTCTGGGTGATGAGGAGGGTCATGGCGACCGAACCTGCTGAAACACGGCCCCCATCGCGCTGGGATCAACCTTGGTATGGCTCGCGATCAGGACGATCAGCATGTGGTAGTCGAGGTCGATGCCGTACCACTTGCCGTCGGCGAGCAGGATCTGGGAGCGGGCTTCCAGGCTCGGGTGGTCATTATTGAAATCCCGGGCCCGCGTAGAGTCACCCGTCAGTTCCACTCCGATGCGGTGCACCATCTTTCGCTGCACCCCTTGGATCGCAGTGACTGCAACCGTAATACGGTCAGGAACTCCTGACGCACGCTCCAGGATGCGATCTTTTCCTACGCGGACGCAAATCCGCGGCAACTCGATCATCGTCATACCGCACCCCCATCCGGATTCGCCTCTTCCTCGATGTGATCCCCGCCGTTCTCAGTGAAGCCCTTGAGCCACTCGTTGTAGAGCATGGTGCCCGGAGGAAACGAGCAGGTCACCTCGGCGTCCTTGTCGGGGTTCTGGGCGGCCTTCTTGCCCAGGCGGTAGGCGTCCTTCAACGCGGCTTCGTCCGCGCCCTTGCCATCTTCGATCATCGCCTTGTTGTACCCCTTCATCCACTCCTCGTAGGGCTTGGTGCCGCGCTTGAACTTGCAGGCCGTGATCGGCTGCCCGAGCTTCGCGGCGTCCACGCCCTGACCGAAGGCGAAGTCCCCGGAGAGGGACGGGGCGACACGGATGTTCGGGTCGAGCGACGCCAGGTGCGACAGGCCGCGACTGCCACCGGGGCCGAGGTACGAGTCGTCGGGGGCGGTCAGGGAGCGGTCGCTGTCGACCCGGCTGAGGCCGCGGGGTTCGTTGTGCTCGAGATCTTCCACATCATCGTCGTCGCGGCGGACCCGGGCGACAGCGCGCTCCTCGCTCTTCTTGGCGAGCTCCAGGTAGTCGACGGTGACCTTCTTGCCGGTCGGCCCGGTGACGGTCTTCTTGCCCCGCTTGATGATCTCCCACCCCTCGGCAAGCACGAGGTCGAACTGCTTCGGGGAGAGGATGGTCAGCGCGTCCGTGTCACCATAGTGCTCGTCGGAGAGGTAGACGAATTTAGCGGGCATGGCGGTAGAATCCTTGTCGGACGAGGGGAAGAGGCGGGCACGAAGGGCGTCGAACCTGAGTCAGGTGTCCTTGCGGGCGGCATTGATCTTGGTGACGATGACGTCGAAGGATTCGACCGACTCGCACTCGACGCACTCCTCCCCGGTGTCCAGGCTGAGGTGGCACCGATTAGAATTCGGCACCGCCTCAACGACTGCCACGCGCGCGGGGTCGAACGCAATCAGGATGATGATTTCTGCATCCCCCGTCCGGCCGGTCACGATCTGGGTGCGAACAAGCTGCGGCATATCATCCTCCTCGCGATCCGGCGAACAACCAGCACAGGCGCTGCCAGAAGGTCAGGGGGGTGGCCAGCTCCTCGCGCAGGTCGGGCAGCGCAGGTGGCCCCGCAAGCACCTCAACGCGGGCGGGATTCACCGCGGTCACCGGGTTGTAGCGTGCCGGCAGCGCCTTGGCGGTCCAGATCTCGGCGGGCTCCGTGCCGACCGCAGCACGGGCCGGAGGGGCCTCTGGGGCCAGCACCACCATACCGGTCAGGGAGCTCACCCAGCCAGAGCCAGCCGGCTCCTCGATTGCGATCGACCACAGGCCGTCACCCTCGATCTGGATCAAGCGGGCCGAGAAGCCGATGTAGAGGCGCCAGAACGTGCTGGCGCGGTTCTCCTCGGTATCGCGGACGCGCAGCAGGGAGGCGGGGAGGGGGTCAGGCACGAGGACGCTCCTGCGGCATGGGAACCAGTTCGAGATCGGCTTCCATGATAAGGCGATAGGATTGGTGCTTATCGTCTGCCGGGTAGCATTCGACCATGCGACCTGAGGATGGGTGGTCATAGTTGATGATATGGTACCCCGTGACGATGAACTCCTGACCTTCATAGACGNNCAAGGCGATCCGGATCGCCTTGACCCGGTCCTTGGGTTGGAAGCGATTGTCGGCACCGAAGGCTGCGCGCCACTCGGGAGTACCAGGCTTCCAGTGCTGGTGGCCGTTCATGCCGAGCCAGGTGAGGCAGCCGAGGGGCGGGGTGATAGGGGCGCCTGCGGCACGGAGGTCGAGGATGGCGGGTGTAGCCATGGTCAGACTGCCTCGTAGGTCGCGAGGAAAATGTCATTTTTGCATGGGTAAAATTCGCCTTTGATCCCTTTGATGATCCAGTCGCCGCTCTCCGCGCGCATCATCCCTTCAAGGGTGCGGATGTAGATCGGGGTGGCGCCTGCGTGGTAGGCGCGGGACTGGCCCGGCTGGCCATCTGCATTGATCCACCCAACCAAGGCGTCCATGCCGGGGAGGTCGATGCCTGCAACCAGCTGACGGGCTTCGATGGTGACGGGCTTTTTGCGGAAGAGGGGCATGTCATTCTCCGTGCTTGTACCCGCACATCGGGCAGAACATCAGGTGCAGATTCATCTGGGATGCGTGGGACTCCCTGTTGAGGGGGCCTTCCTCGCCGAGCATCAGGAGAATGTTGAGCCAACGCCGGCAGGCCGGGTTCTTGCACCGGTACCAGTGCGTCGATTCAGCTCTGACCTCCTGGAAATCTTCAACAGCCATGATTCGCTCCCGTGGTCGCGATGCTATGGAGGTGCTATGGAGAGACAAGGGCGAAGGCGGCGGCAACGTAGGCGGTGATGAGGTCGGGGGACCTGATCGGCGTGGTTCCCGGGCCATAGCTCGATTCACTGAAGCTGACGGCGACAAAGGGTACCGCTGCATCTGGGTGCGAGAATATCGTGACCTGCCAACCCTTCCGGGTCAGCGCCCGCTCCAACATCCTGAAGGACGCCATGTCGTGCAGCGGATCGAAGAACAGGCCGACGCCGTTCGCCCGGTCGAAGACGTATGGGTAGGGGGTCGTCTCGTTCTGGGCGTTGGGGTCGTGCTCCAGGCCGAGGAGGACGAGTTGGGGTGGGGTGAAGATGAGGTGGGTGGGGGAGGTCATAAATTATTTCCCGTATCTGGCCATGGTGCATGGAATAGAGAATACCGGCATACCTTCGGCCCATGCCGGAGGGGTGCGCATGATCTGCTGCATGGCCTCCAGGTATTCATCGGCACGGGGGATCACGATCTCGCCGACAACTTCGTCGTGCACGTGAAAGGCGATCGGCCAACCAGCCGCGTCGAGCCGCAGCATGACATCGGCGAGCAGGTCGCGGCAGAAAGCCTGCACCACATTCTCGACGATCTTGCCGCCATAGGTCGTGCGCCGCCGCGTATGCCCGTGCACGGCGTTGTCATATGCGATCTCCTGACCGCCGAAGGACGAATTGTACCGACGGTCCTCCATACGAGCGTTCATATAGGTAAGAGATCTGCCAGAGGGGAGGGTGATGAGTACCCTGTCGGGGAGCCGCTCAAACTTCAGGCGTCCGACCGTGCCGACCGTCGTTCTCGACGTGGTGAGCACATATTTGAACTTACTCTCACAGTCGGTCCAGAAGGCCCTCACCTTCGGGTGTTTGTCCCTATACCCGTCAACGACATCCTGCGGGGTCAGGCCGGCGCCTTCGAGATCGACATTGGAGCTACGCGCCATGCGCTCCACGGCATTCGCTCCCCCCTGGAATCCGCAGGCCAAGATGCCGATTTTACCTCCGCCGCGCTGCTTCTTGGAGACCTCCACAGGATTGACCTTGAACATCGACCCGGCCAGCGATTGGTAGGTGTCAGGGACCGTCGGATCCTTGCCGTCAGGGTGAGCTTCATCCGCGCGGTCCTTCGCCCGGTACTCGTTGAGATTCTCCTCATCACCGGCGAGCCAGAGCAGGGCGCGGGCTTCGATCGAAGCGAAGTCGCCGACAACGAAGACGCTCCCAGGCTCCGGCACCAAGATGCCGCGGACCAGACTGCCGAGCAGCTCGTAAGGCGGTAGTGTCTTCCCGTTCTTATCCTTGCAGAGAGCGACGACCGCGTCCCGGTCCTGGCGTTCGATCGCAGCAATCGCAGCCGGCAGGTCGAAGTCCTCGTTGGGCTTCTTCATGTTCTGCGGCTGCACCTGATAGCCGGACCAGCGGCCGGTCGACGCTCCCCAGTACCGCAGCTGGGCCTTGGCCCGGCCGTCGGCACTGATGCAATCCAATGCCTTGTCGACCTTGGCCAGGGCTGCTCGGGTCGCGATCATGCGGCACTTGATCACCTCCTGCAGCTGCCACGGGACATCATCTCGCCCCTCGCATTCCTCGACCAGCTCCTCGAGGGTCTTCTCCTGCATATTATCGAGGTGAAGATCAGCCGGTAGATTCGCGTTCAGTTGCTCCATGATGAACTCGCTCCGGGTCAGATCGCTCCGGGTAATTGATCCGCCGGTCAGCTCTTCCACGTGCTCGCCGGCCGCTGCTTTGAACTCATCGTCGAACGAGCGTAGGGTCTTGGCGAATTCTTTGTCGATCCGAATGCCCCAGAAGTTGATCTTGTGGTGCAGGTCGCAGACGCGCTGCTCCCAGTCCGGCGTCATCACATAGCCTTCCTGGCTGGCGATGCCTTGGCTGATTTCAACATCGCGGAAGTTGTAGTTGATGATCCGCTGGATGTGATAGCTCGTCAACGCCGGCACGATTCCGGTCTTCTTGTTCGGGCCCCAGATCGTCGCGATGTACCGCTTTCCCTCATGGTCCTTCTCCATCTTCAGGAGGTATTTCCCTGCCTCGTCGCACCCCGCTGGCAGGCCGCGCGAGAGGGTCACGTCCATGGTGTCGTACCACTGCTGCGGCTCGGGGAGCTTGAGCGTGTAGTTCCAGATTGCCCGCTCGAACTCCATGTTGTGCGCGACAATGATACAGCCCGAGGGATCGGTCACCATGCTCCGCAGGAACTCGAGGCCGTGCTCGTAGATCACCCCGTCCGGGAGCTTGAGGTCATAGGGTATCTCCGTCCAGAATATCCTGGTTCCGGCTACAGAGAGCGCCGCGCACATCACCTTGGTCGACGGGTGCTGAGCATAGACCGTGCTGCCGAATTGCTTGATGTTGCACTCGCTCTGGGTCTCGAAGTCAAGATAGACGACGAACGGGTCGAGGATGACGACATCGTCCGACACGACCTCCCCCTCCACGGTCGGGATAGGCGGAGCCGCCGGTAGGCCGGGAAGCGTGGCCATCGGTTCGGTGGTGACGACCGCCGGGACGTCGATGGTCGGCTTCGGCGGCCAGTCGCGGAATAGTTCCTCGTTGATGCGGCGGTCCTTCGCCCGGAAGCTCTTCCCGGCCTCGACCAAGCGGATGAAGGCTGCGCTACCCCAGACCTTCAGGTCGAAGGCGATGCTGCTGACGTCGGAGCGGACGTCGAACAGGGCTGCCAGCTTCAGCTGGAACGGGTCGAGCACGTGCTTGAGGTTCTCGACGTTGTAGATCTTCTCCTCGTCCCGGTCGACCTTGCCAAGGGAATCGACCAGCGTGGTGCATAGCGTGCCGACGGACCCCTTGCGCCAGTTGATGTGCCGGATTCCCTTCCCGATGCGTCGCTGCATGCTCGCCACTTCGTCGTAGGGCGGTGTCGTCGCGATGGCATTCACCAGCTGAACGATGAGTTCCTGCATCGCCACCTGGCCCTCGCCCACCGCGACCTCATCCTCCAGGGGGAAGATATCCAGGCGCTCCATCTTGTTCGAGAAGGTTTCCTCGTCCTCGGCCGGGAAAAACTCATCGACGACCCAGCTGTGCAGGCCGTTTGCCGCCGCGGTCAACTCGGGGGTCTTCTTCCACCATCCCTCGACGAAGTGCCCGATCTTCTCCCAGCTCACCTTGATGCGGCTCTCCAGGGTGATCAGGTGCACGCGGCGACCGAACTGCGGGTCGACAGCGAAGAAGCGTGGAATGCTCCAGTCGGTGAGGATCACCGCGCTGTTGACCGGCGGAGTCTGCTTGCCGACGAAGAGCTTGTGGTAGCTGTGCCCGTGCCGGTTGAGGCGGATCAGAAAGGTGTGGAACCGCTTGTGGCTCGAGGCCTCCTTGGCGAAGTCGTCGAAGGTGATCAGGCGCGTGGATTCGAGGGACTCGCCGAAGAGCTGCACCAGCCGGTCGTCGTCCTCGACCTCGGACAGGTTGGCGTAGGATTCCCCGTACATCTCCTGGACGATCGTGATCGTAGTGGTCTTGGCCGACCCGGTCTCGCCAGTCGCCCACAGCATCGGGATTGCGCCTTTGCCGCTCTCCGCGCAGCCGGCGGCGATGATCAGCGCCTTGATGTAGGTCAGGTTGACGCCGGGGAAGTACTCCTCGATCCGGCGCTCGCATTCCTCGAGGGAAAGCCGCTCCTTCGGGTTGGTATAGGTCACCCGATCCCTGGTGGTACGCACGCGCGGGTAGCAGCGCACCACGTCCTGCACTGCCGCGGCCTCGTTGTGCTTGAAGAAGATCGGCTCGAAGATGTACGGCTGGATCGGTACCCAGCCGTGGATGCGTCCATTGTTCGTGTGCGACGCCACCGCCGCGGAGCTGACCGATAGCGGCTTCTCGGCATCGTACGGGTTGAAGCGTAGGCAGGACGGCAAGATGCTGACGTCAGTGCTGTTGAGTGGGCGCCCCACCGGCAGCAAAGTGTCAGCGTGGAGCCAGGTGCCCAGGCCCCGGACGAAAAAGAAATCCCCCATCGCCACGCTGATGCGCGGGTCGCGCTGATGGGTGCTCTTGAGCAGAGTGCGGTAGAGCGTGCGGCGAAGGGCCTCCGGGAGTACCGGGAGCAGCTGCTTGAACAGGTAGTCAACATGCGACACGTGGGTGAAGAACTTGACCGCCTCGCCGATCGGGGAGAGGGAGCGGTCGCCGGCATTGCCGAGCCCGAAGTAGCGTCGAACGTAACCCCACGACATGAACCCGCGACCAAAGCGCCCAGCACAGCTGTGGCAAAAGAGGCCGTCCTTACCGACGTAGACCGGGTTGCTCTTGCTCGGGTGCTTCGGGTCAATCAGGCACATATCGTGGCCGAGCATCTCCCCGATGGTCAGCCCCTGGTCCTCAAGGAAATCAGTGACCTCGACCTCCGTGGCCTCGGCGGCGCTGAATCGGGCCAGGGCGTCGAACTTCTCGTCGGGAATGGTCAGATTCACCCGGCCGCACTGCTTGCCGTTCTGCTTGGCGCCGGGGTGCCTGGTCTTGGTGTCGATCTCGATCGTGCCGTGGCACTTCATCACGATGAATGTCGTCAGCAGCTTGGCTGCGGCCCCGGTCGCGAATTCCTGGGCGGTGAAGAGGCGGTTGGGGGTCGAGGTGTAAAGGGCCTTCAGGCCGCCGCCCTGGCTCAGCCACCACGCCTCGGGGGCCGGGGACAACTCGCGGCCCAGCTCGTCGAGCTCATCGGGGGTGGGCTTGGCCGGTGCCTCGGGGTCATGGAAATCGAGGTCGAGCACACAGCAGAACTCGATCTTGTCCTTGTCCCATTCGAGCAGCGTGTCGTCGGGCAGCCCGGTGCGCTTGAGGACCGCCAGGAATCCGGTCGCGGAGTTGACCGCGTCGTAGGAGTTGGCCTCGTCCTTGCGCTGGTGCTTGGTGCGCTGGCGTAGGCCGTAGTAGGGGGTGGGAAAATCAGGGAGCGGGACCTTGGTGGGGACTTCCGCTTCCTCTTTCGCGACCTGCTCGCGGACATCGTGGGCCCAGGTCCAATAGGTGGCGAGGATCTCGCGCGCCAGGGTCTCGTTGATCAGGAACTCGTTTTCGAGGTCGCGTGATGCGGTCTTCGAGCTTGGATTGAACTTCGAGAGAACGCGCACCGGCCCCGCTTGATCCCGCACCTCCAGCCGCACTCGATCAGGGAAATCCTTGCCCCCGGGATGAAAGATGGCGACGCGGCCACCGGGCAGATCCTGTTGGAGCGGGTCGACGGGCATGCTGACCTTCCCTGAAGAAAGCCCGTTGCAGCAGTCGACGTACCGCGCTCACCCAGGGTTCGGGGCCAGCCGAAACCAAACCCCGGGGAAGACGGGGCGGGGAACGCAGCACGTGGGCTGCTGAAACGAGATCCGCTGGCGAAGCGGACTGGCGCCGGCATCATGCAGATTGCAGGAGGGGCTGGGCTCAGCTCACTGCATTCCGCCTGACGATTGGCAGAGCGCAAAACCTAGTCAGCGTTCCAGGTCGCTGCAAGCAGAAAAGTGGGGTGTAGACCGGAGGTCGGTTAAAACCGTATGTTTGGCGTGCCGACAAAAATCGGTTGACTTAGGACCGCCAGAGACGGGTGGTCAGCTGAGGCGTTTGACCGGCAGCAGACGGATGGTGCTGGCGCCCGTGTCGACCTCGACCAGGACATCGTCGATCACGTAGCGCCGGATCTCTCCATTCGCGAATCCGGCCAGGATCTGCTGCTGCAGTTCGCGCATCCGGTTGTCGAGCTCCCCGCGGGCAATCGACATCTGGACGTATTCCACCAGGGGGTTCATACCTGCAGATTGACCGACGACGGCTGCGACATGCTGATCGCGGCCTGGGTCTCCTTGTTGATCTCATCCAGCAGGAAGATGGCCATCGGGATCGCCTCCGGGCCTTCCAGCTTCGCCCGTGCGTGCTCCCCACGGATGTGGGTACCATGGGCCGCGCTCAGTGCGCCATGCACCCCGCCGCCGATCCCCATGCCAGCACCGGCCCCGCCGACGCCACCTGCTCCACCACCACCGCCTCCACTCATGGGATGTCTCCTGGTGACGAGGCACCATAGAGACTATGGAGTACATGCAAATGGAAAACCCCAGGGTGTGGCCCAGGGTTCCATCGACGTCTTGCCGCCGTGTACGAGAGCTTTCTGGCCGGGCCATGACTCGTCAGCCTGGTGGACGCAGGGTCGCTCTACCCTTTGGACATGCAACGCCCGGGGAGTTACCCCGGGCGCCATCCCGTTGCCAGTTGCAGGCGCTCAGAGCTGGTCAGGTCGAGGCGGGCGGCGAAGTCGTCGGGGGTGAGGAGGATGAGGGGCCAGGGCATAGGCAGGGTCTCCTGGAGGGGTCAGTATGGCGGGCCGGGGTGAGGTGGCAAGACCTTCGTGGAATGCACATCAATGATGCTTACCACTCCTGGTTCTTACTGTCATACTCCAATATGCGATCTCCTCATCTCCACCCCATCTCCACCCCATCTCCTCAATCGATGCTCACCTTGTTCCGATAAGGGAATACACTGTAATCAGACTATCTCCTACCTGTTTTCCCTACCCTACCCATACCTTTTTCAAGGTGTAAAAATATTACTACGATTGCATCATTCCTATTTGGCACTGGTGCAATTGATTCACTTGAGGGCTGTGTGAATGGAACAGGCCAGACTCAGGGAACCCTGTTTCACTATCTCCTCACTTCCTCGCCGACAACCTACTGACGGGCTACAGGTTAGGTGAAAAATAGGTGCCTGAGGAGATGCTGAGGAGATGCTGAGGAGATCATCGCGATATTCCAATTCGTTTATGAACCGCCCAAACACCGTCCTTTTACCGTACTTTTACCGTATTTTTACTGTACAGTAAAAAGCACTGTACAAAATACCGTACCACAATACCGTGCCGCCATGTCCGCGCGCCAGGTCTCCGTCCAACTCCCGCCGACCCTTCGTGAAAAGCTCGACGCTCATATCCAGGCACATCGCACCTCGGTCCCGGATGTCATGCGCCGGGCCCTGACCGTCTACCTCGACGGCCACCCCGATACCTTCGCCCAGACCCTGGTCACCACGCTGCGCTCCCCCACCCACTGGCCCGCCATCCACGCCGCCCTGGTCGAGCAGACCCTCGCGATGCAGCCCTCGCCGCCTCCCCCACCGGAGCCCCGCCCGCCCGCCGGCCCCTCCTGGTCCTACCA
>PLEW01000235.1:0-203 GCA_003136555.1 Planctomycetota bacterium
GTGCAGCTCGCCGAGCTCGGCCTGAGGAGCTGGGCCGAGCGTCGCTGGATCGACGTCCCGCCGCTGTGATCGCCACCCCGCCATCAGGACGCCAGGAGCGACCATGCCCATCGCCGACTGCACCCGGCTCTCCATCCATACCATCACCACCAAGCCGTGGTCGCTCGAGCAATGCCTCGCCGGCTATCAGCGCGCCGGGGTGC
>PLEW01000235.1:209-40116 GCA_003136555.1 Planctomycetota bacterium
GCGCGCTGCCGCCGAGCGCGAGCAGGCGATCGGGGATGCCAAGCTCGCCATCTCCCAGGCCGCCGAGATCGGCGCACCGATGGTGGTGCTGGTGTGCGGCGCGCTTCCCGGCATGCCGTTGGCGCAGGCGCGTGCGCAGATCCGCGACGGCATCGCCGCGTGCGAGCCGTGCGCGCGCGCCCACCGGGTGCGCCTCGCCATCGAGCCCCTGCACCCCCTCTACGCCGCCGATCGCTCGGCGGTCAACACCATGCGCCAGGCGCGCCGGCTCTGCGAGGAGATCGGCAGCCCCTGGGTCGGCATCGCCGTCGACGTCTACCANNGATCGCCGCCGCCGGGGCTGCCGGGCTGCTGTTCGGCTTCCATCTGTGCGATTGGCGGGTCGACACCCGCCATCCGCTCAACGATCGCGGCCTGATGGGCGAAGGCTGCATCGACCTGCCGCAGATCAGAGGCTGGATGGAGGCCGCGGGGTTCGCCGGCTGGCACGAGGTCGAGATCTTCTCCGACAGCCACTGGGCGCGGGACCAGCACGCCTTCCTCGCCGACATCATCGCCGCCTATACGGCGCGCTGCTAGCCTTGGCCGAAGTCGCGCTCGATGTGCACCAGCCTGCCATCGGCGTAGCCCTCGACCCAGTGCCCGCGGCTGGCGGGCCAGTCGCCGACCAGGATCATGTCCACCCCGCCGATCCTCCGGCGCCAGGCCTGGTGGATGTGCCCGGCAATCAGGGTGTCGGCCCCGCGCGCAGCCCCCTGCACCCGGCGCCGATCGATGAACACCCGCGTGCGGCGCGCGCTCTCCCGGCGACGGCGCTCCTGGCCGGCCTGGCTGGCAGCGCGCAGCCAGCGGGCGATTCCCTCATGCACCAGGGGCGGGAAGCAGGCGGCGAAGGCGCGCCAGAAGAACGAGCGCATCCAGGCGGCATAGAAGCGGTATCCCGGGTCGTAGCACAGGCGGTCCCCGTGCACCACCCGCAGCCGGCGGCCGCCGAGGGTGAGATCGAGGGACGGCCAGTGCAGCGTGCTGGCGCTGGCGACCTCCAGCCGCCGGCCGGCCACCAGTTCGCGGTTGCCGCACACCAGGTCCAGCCGCCAGCCGCGGCCGTTCAGCCGGCGCAGCCGCTCGAGCACGCCATCGTGGCGGCGCGCCACCGCCGGGGATTCCACCCAGTAGTCGAAGAGGTCGCCGAGGATGACCAGGCGCGCCGCGGGACGGCCCAGGAGGATGTCGAGGAAGGGCGCGAAGGCGCCCGCCGATCCATCGAGATGGACGTCCCCGGCGACGTAGAGCAGCGGGAAGGCCGACTGCTCCCCGTGCCCGGCCCCAGGGGCCTTGCGCTCCAGCTGTGCTGCCATCGCCATGCTCTCGGGCAGCCAATCTAGCTGGGGCGCTGCCCGCACCTAGCGCGGAACGGCCGCAGAGCGTTGACGCGTGTACTGCCGAGCGGCCGGGCTATCCTGCCGCCGATACGCCATGCCGCGCTATGCCCTGCTCATCGCCTACGATGGGACCGGTTTCGCCGGCTGGTGGCGCCAGCCNNGCCGCACCGATGCCGGCGTGCATGCCCGCGGCCAGGTCGCCCTGATCACCACCGGCCGGGCCTGGCAGCCGGGTGAGCTGCATGCCGCGCTGTGCCAGCAGCTGCCAGACGACCTCAGCTGCCGCGCCATCGCACAGGTCGGCGATGCCTGGCACCCGTGCCATCAGGCGCGCTCCAAGACCTACTCCTACCGCATCGACGACGGCGCAGTCGCCGACCCTTTCATCGCCCGCTTCGCCTGGCGACCGCCGTTCCGCCTGGATCTCGGCGCCCTGCAGCAGGCGGCGGCGGGCCTGCCCGGGGAGCGCGACTGGCGCGGCTTCGTCCGCCGCGGCGAGACCCGCGCTCCCTCCGGTGGGCTGGTGCGCCTGGTGACCGCGGTCAGCTGGCGTGCCGAGGGTACGGTGCTGCTGTGCAGCATCAGCGGCGAGGGCTTCATCTTCCGCCTGGTGCGCAGCCTGGTGGGAGCGATGGTGGCGGTGGCGCATGGCAGCTGCAGCGGGCCCGAGCTCGCCAGCGCCCTCGCCGGCGCCGACAGCCCGGCCGGCCGCCAGCAGGCGCCGGCCCGTGGGCTGTGCTTGGAGCAGGTGGACTACGATCCGCCGCTGGCCTGGCATGCCCCTGGCTGAGGCTGGGGCTGGGGCAGCGCGCGGCCGGGCGTTCAGCCCAGGCGCCCGCTCTGCCGCAGCCAGGCGATGGTCGGCTCGAGCACGTCGCGAGCGCTGCGGAAGCGCACCCCCAGTTCGCGCGTCGCCTTGCCGGCATCCATGAACCAGAAGCGCGTGGCGTAGGGGATGACCGCCGGGTTGAAGGGCAGCGGCAGATGGAGCGTCGCAGCGAGCGCCGCCAGGCCGCGGATGAGCACGTTCGGCGCCACGATGATGCGCCGGCGTACGCCCGCCAGCGAGCAGCTCAGCTCGGCGAGCTGGCGGATGGTGAGGTTCTCCCCGCCGAGGATGTAGCGCTCATTGGCGCGTCCGCGCTCGAGCGCAGAGACGATGCCTTCGGACACATCGTCGACGTGGACGACACTGGTCCCCCCGGTGCAGGCCAGCACCGGATTCGAGCGCACCAGATCGATGAGGTTGCCGGCGGTGACCAGGTCGTCGTCGCCGGGTCCGTAGACCTCTGCGGGATTGGCGATCACCACCGACAGCCCGGCGGCATTCGCGCCGTGGCAGAGCTCCTCGGCCTCGCGCTTGGCATGGGCATAGGCGAAATGGCGGCCAGCGAGCGCATAGGCGCTGCGCTCGTCATGCACCTGCGGGCGATCTGAACCATTGATCGCGGTGGCGCTGCTGATGTAGACCGCGCGCACGATTCCGCGGGCGCGCATCGCCTTGAGCACATGCGCGGTGCCCTCGACCACCACCGTGCGCATGAGCGGCGACTGGATATCGTTCCAGTTCGAGACGCTGGCGAGGTGGATGACCGCATCGCAGGAGTCCATCGCCCGCTCCAGCGAGGCGCCGTCGCGCACATCGCCCTCTGCCCGCTCATAGGACAGGCCCTCGAGGCGCGCGGTCCGGCTGGTCTGACGCAGCAGGAGCCGCACCGCATGCCCATGCAGAGAGAGGGCGCGCACCACGCGCGAGCCGATGAAGCCGTTGCCGCCGGTGACGAAGACGCGCATCAGCCTCCCCGGCGCACCTGCACCGGCGTCAGCGTGCGCAGTGCGGCGGCCTCGGGGCTAGGGCGCACCCGCCACCTCCCGGATCAGATGCGCCAGGGTCAGGACGGTGTGGGTGATCTGCTCGGGCGTGTGCGTGCTGGAGAGGAAGAAGCGCAGGCGCGCCTGGTGCTCCTCGACCGAGGGATGCACCAGCGGCTGGACATTGATCCCCTCCTGGTGCAGGCGGTGCGAGAGCAGGACGCACTCGCGCGAGCCGCCGATGATGATCGGGATGATGGGCGACTGCGCCGACAGCCCGGTATCGAGGCCGTGCTCCTTCGCCAAGCGCAGGAAGAGCGCGGCGCGCTGATGCAGGATGACCAGCCGCTCGGGCTGGGCGCGCAGCAGGCGGATGGCCGCCAGCGCCGCCGCGGCGCTGGCGGGCGGCATGCCGACGCTGTAGACGAAGCCCGGCGCGGTGAATTTGAGGTACTCGACCAGGGCGCGGCTGCCGGCGATGTAGCCGCCGCAGCTGGCGAAGGCCTTGCTGAGCGTGCCCATCCAGATGTCCACCTCGCCGCGGACCACCCGGCTGCTCTCACCCAGTCCGGCGCCGGTGGGCCCGAGCACGCCGATCGAGTGCGCCTCGTCGATCATCAGCAGCGCACCGTGGCGCTTCTTGGCGTCGATGAAGCGCGCCAGGTCGGGCGAATCCCCGTCCATGCTGTAGATGCCCTCGATGATGATCAGCGCGCGCTGGTAGCTGCCGCGCCGCTCGGCGAGCAGGCGATCGAGCGCCTCGGCATCGTTGTGCGGGAAGGCGATGCGCTTGGCCCCTGACAGCAGCGCGCCCTGGGCGGCGCTGTTGTGGATGAGCGCATCGTGGAGGATCAGATCGCGGGGCCCGACCAGATGGCCGATGGTGGTCTCGTTGGTGGCGTGCCCGCCGACGAACGCCACCGCGTCCTCGACCCCGAGGAAGGCGGCGAGCTCCTGCTCGAGCTCGCGATGCAGCGGCTTCTCGCCCGACACCACCCGGCTGGCCGAGACCGAGGTGCCATAGCGGTCGATGGCGTCCTTGGCCGCCTGCGACACCTGCGCATCCCCGGACAGTCCGAGGTAGTTGTAGCTCGAGTAGTTGATGTAGGTGCGCCCGGCGATGACGGTGGTGTCCCTGGTCACCCCCTCATGCGGCTGGAAATACGGGCTCTCGATGCCCATGCGCTCGAGCAGCGCAAGGCGCTCGCGCAGCTCGCGGTATTGCGGCAGCTGGCTCCAGTCGTTGCTCGCGGGCGGGACGGCGGGTGCGGGTGCAGGCGCCGCCTGCGCCGCGCCGGGCATGGCAGGGGTGAGGCTGCGCTGGTCGCCTGCCTGCTGCTCCTTGAGGATCAGCTGCTTGAGCAGCTCACGCCGCGCGCGCGCCGAGAGGCCTGCGAGGTTGTCGCCTTGCGGTTGCATGTCAGCTTCCCGACCCGCCCAGCCGCGTCCGCAGCTGGCGCTCGACCTCGTCATCGGACATCAGGTCGACCTCGCCTGCCGGGACAGCGGGCGCACCGCCGTCCGCCACCTGCTCGAGCAGCAGGGCGGTGATCCGCTCGATGGTGGAGACGTCGCGGAAGCGTTCCAGCGGGATGACGGTCCCGAGAGCGTCTTCGATGTCCAGGCTCAGCTCGCCTGCCATCAGGGAATCGAAGCCGATGGCCGGCAGCGGCTGGGCCGGATCGAGGGCCACCTCGCCGCGCCCGAGGATGGCGGTGATGCGCTGGTTGAGGAACGCGCGCAGCAGCCCCGCGCGTTCGCCGGGAGCGGCTGCCTGGAGCGTCCGGCGCAAGGCCGGCACGGCGGCGGACGCCAGCGGGGATGGGGCGGCGGCAGGCGCGGCGAGGGGTGCGGTGACGCCCAGCAGCGCCTCGCGCGTCACCCGCGCGAAGCGCAGGCCCGCGACACGCGCCAGGCAGGCGCCAGCGGCATCGAAAAGGTGGACATCAGCGACCAGCACGNNTAGCGCAACCCCGCCAGCCGGGCACGGCACTGGCCGTCCTGATCGTAGATGACCAGGTCGGCGACCAGGAGGCTGGCATGCGCAGGCACGCTGGGGCGCAAGCGCGCCACCACAAAGACAAGGGCGGGCAGCGCAGCGTCGAGCGCCAGCTCGTCGAGGCCGACCGGAACATAGACCTCGGGATGGTGGGCTGCCGAGGCGCTGGCGAGCACGCCGAGCACCTGGCAGCAGGCATCGAGGAGCGCGGGATGGGCCAGGTAATCCGCCGCGCCCGCGCGCATATCCTCGCCCAGCTGCACCTCCGCCAGCGCCTGGTCCTGGCCCATCCAGGCGCGCCGCAGGCCCTGGAATGCCGCTCCATAGGCGAAGCCGCGCGCCGCCAGCGCCTGGTAGAAGGCGGTCGGCTCGACCGCTGTGGTGCAGGCGGCGCGCGACTCGGCCAGGGCCGGGATGGCACCGCTCGGGGGGGCATCGCCAGCCGGGCGGCATCTACCGTGGGCATGCAGCACCCAGCTGCCGCGCTCATCCGCGCCCCCGTCAGCGGACTGCTCGGCACGGCTGAAGATCTGGAACTCCGGCTGGCCGGGGCTCGCCGGCAGGCTGAGCACCAGCTGCAGCACCTCCCGGGCGGCATCCGGCACGATGAAGGGCCTGCTGATCGTCACCTGGGTGAGCTGACAGCGCGCCAGCCCCTGCGACCGTCCGGCGGCGAGGGCCATCTCGAGATAGGCGGTCGCCGGCAGCACGGTTGCGCCATAGACGCGGTGATCCCGCAGATAGGGCTGCGCGGCGATGCTCGGATGCGCGGCGAACTGCACCAGCTGGGTGACCGGCGAGCTGATGCGGCGGCCGAGCAGCGGATGCGCAGGCCCCTCCTGCGCGCCAGCGTGCGCCGCCGGGCTGGCGCTCCGCTGCAGCGGGCAGGTGCGCATGTCCTGCCGCTCGAAGGGATAGCCCGGCAGCGCGGTGCGCCGCCGCTGACGGCCCTGGTCGTAGCCCACCCAGCTGATCGGCGCCCCCAGCACGTGCAGCCTGGCCGCCGCGACCTGCAGATCCTCGCCCGCATCCCCGCCCTGATCGTGGAGCGACAGCCACTCCACCGCCTCGCCAGCGAGCACCTGCTGGCCCAGGGCGGTCAGCAGCGGTCGCGGTCCGAGCTCGAGGAAGGCGCGGTAACCGCGCGCCAGGGCCGCGCGCAGGGCGGCGGCGTAGCGCACCGGCGAGCGCAGCTGGCGCGGCCAGTAGTCGCGCCCCTGCACCAGGCCGTCGCCGGCGACCGCACCGGTCACGGTCGAGATCACCGGGATGGTCGCGCCGCCCATGGTCACGCGCGCACAGGCCTCGGCGAAGGGTGCGATGAGCGGTTCGAGCGCGCCAGGTGGGAGCGCGAGCGCGCAGTCCAGGCGCGTGGCCATGATGCCCTGGGCCATCAGCGCCGCGAGCAGATCGCTCAGCGCCGGTTCGCTCCCGGCGATGATGGTCTCCTGCGGGCCATTCGCCTCGGTGATCGTCAGCGCACCGGCAAAGCCCCCGATGAGCGCCGCGACCTGGCTCTCATCGGCGCGCACCGCCGCGCACTGCCGCGTGCCCATGAGCCCCTGCACCAGGCGCGCGCGCGCGACCAGCAGCCGCGCCGCATCGGCGGCGCTGATCACCCCGGCGACGCAGGCGGCAGCGTATTCGCCCAGCCCGTGCCCGAGCACGGCGGCGGGGTGGATGCCCCAGGCGCGCCACTGCTGGGCGAGGGCGTAGGACAGGCTGAAGTGCACCACCTGCTCGTAGGCCGGGCCATCGCCCTGGGCGCGCTGGGGACCACCCGGATTGAGCGCTTCCAGCAGCGGGCGCTCGAGCAGTCCGCGGCAGACATATGCGCACTGGTCGAGCGCGCCGCGGAAGACCGGCTCCTGGTCGTACAGCGTCCGCCCGCTGGCGAGGAGCGGCGCACCCTGGCCGGTGAACAGGAACACCACCCCGGGAGGCTTGGGATTGACCGCCAGCTGGTTGAGCTGGCATCCACGCGCCGGCTGTCCGGCGGCGACGGCGCGCAGGCGCTCCACCGCCTGCGGGATGGTAGATGCGACCAGCGCGAGACGATGCTCGAAATGGCAGCGGCCGACATGGCTGGTGTAGCAGGCATCCGCCCACGAGATGGCGGGGCGGTCATTGAGCGTCTGGGCGCAGGCGGCGGCGAGGGCGCGCAGGGCCGGGGCGGTGCGCGCCGACAGCGTCAGGATCTGCGCCGAACGCTCGCGCATCGGGCTGTGCGCGGCGCCCACCGCCGGCGGATCGCCGAGGATCACATGGGCGTTGGTCCCGCCGAAGCCGAACGCGCTCACCCCCGCCAGGCGCCCGCCCTGGACCGCCGGCCAGGCGCGCACGCTGGTGGCGATGTCGATCGGCAGGCCGGCGAGCACGATGCGCGGATTGAGGTGCGCGAGGTGCAGGTGCGGCGGGATCTGGCCATGCTCCATCGCCAGGATGACCTTGATCACCCCGGCCATCCCGGCGGCGGCCTCGAGGTGGCCGATGTTGGTCTTCACCGAGCCGATGACGCACGGATGCTCCAGGCTGCGGCCCGGTGCGATCACCTGGGTGAGCGCATGGACCTCGATCGGGTCGCCGAGCGGGGTGCCGGTGCCGTGCACCTCGATGTAGCTGATCGCGGCGGCCTCGACGCCGGCATCGCTGAGGCTCTGGCGGATCACCGCCTGCTGGGCGGGGCCGTTGGGCGCGGTCAGGCCATTGCTGCGCCCATCCTGGTTGACCGCGCTGCCGCGCACCACCGCGCGGATGCGGTCGCCATGCGAGCGCGCATCATCGCTGCGCCTGAGCACCAGCACCGCGCAGCCCTCGCTGCGCACATAGCCGTCGGCGCGCTCGTCGAAGGTCTTGCAGCGCCCGTCGGAGGCCATCATGTGCGCCTGCGAGAAGGCGACCGTCATGTCCGGGCTGAGCAGCAGGTTGACGCCGCCGACCACCGCGAGGTCGCACTCGCGCTGGCGCAGGCTCTGGCTGGCGAGATGGATCGCCACCAGGGACGACGAGCAGGCGGTATCGACCGCCAGGCTCGGGCCGCGCAGGTCGAGGAAGTAGGACAGGCGGTTGGCGGCGATGCTCGACGCGCCACCGGTGGCGACGTAGCCGTCGATGCCCGCGAGGTCCTGCGCCTGGGCGCGGCCGAAATCGCCGCCGCAGATCGCGACGAAGACCCCGGTCTGGCTGCCAGCGAGCTCGTGCGCCGAGAGGCCGGCATCCTCGATGGCGTGCCAGGCGACCTCGAGCAGTTGGCGCTGCTGGGGGTCCATGCGTTCGGCTTCGCGCGGCGAGATGCCGAAGAATGCCGGATCGAAGTCATCCATGCCATCGATCAGACCGGCCCAGCGGGTGTTCATCCGGCCGGGCGTCGCCGGCCGGGGATCGTAGAAGGCATCGATGTCCCAGCGGCTCGGGGGTATCTCCGCGATGGCATCCACGCCATCGTGCAACAGCTGCCAGAAGGCCTCGGTATCCCGCGCCCCGGGGAAGCGGCAGGCCATGCCGATCACCGCGATGCCCTCCTTGGCAGGAGGCGGCTGTTGCGCTCGCAGACGGAGCAGTTCCTGTTGGGCTGGCGTCAGGCGGGCGATGCGCTCGGCAAGCTCACTCATGGGGCGGAGGGATCCTGCTCGCGGCGCTCAGCCGGATCGCCGCCTCGGCCTCGGCATCGGTCATCCGCTCGATCTGCGCGAGCAGCCCGTCGAGCNNCGGCAGCACCGCTTTCTCTGCGATGGGCTCGGCAGCGGGTGTGCTGGCGAGGTGGCCGGCGAGCTTGCGCACGGTCGGGTAGTCGAACACCATCACATCCCGGGTCGAACGCCCGAGCCAGGCGTCCAGCGAGGCTCCCATCTCGACCATCGCCAGGGAATCGAGCCCGAAGATGGTGAACGGCTGGGTCGCATCCAGGCTCGAGGGCGGCTTGCCGATCTTGGCGCCGATCCAGCCGAGCATCCAGGCCTCGATCTCGTCGGCCCCGGGCGGGGACTGGTGCGTGCATGGCTGAAGCGGGACATCCACCTGCTCGGTGCGCTGCCAGCTGGCCAGGCTCGGCAGGTCGCCGGCGATGTAGCCGATGCGGCAGGCATGCCGCTGCACCTTGCCGCTCGNNGGCGATGACCGCCTCGCCATCGGCTTCGCGGCTGCCCTGGCGGGTCAGCTCCTGGACCACCACCAGGCGCTCCTCGCCATCGTGTTCGATGGTGAAGGCCGCGGCTCCGCACGGCTGGCACGCCTGATGGCACGAGTCGACCGAGCGTTCGATGTCCTGCGGGTAGAGGTTGCGGCCGCGGATGATGATCAGGTCCGCCAGCCTGCCGGTGATGAACAGCGCCCCCTGGTGCAGGAAGCCGAGATCGCCGGTGCGCAGGAATGGCCCGTCATCGACGTCGCTCAGCCGCGCCTGGAAGCGCTCGCTGGTCAGTTCGGGCTTCTGCCAGTAGCCGAGCGCGACGCTGCCGCCCGCGACGACNNCGATGACCACCCGCTGATCGAGCACGGTGGTGCCGCAGCCGACCAGGAGGCGGCCTTCGGCCTCCCCGGCGCCGGTGGGGACCACCACATGCTTGGCGATGTGCTGGCCGGAGAAGGGGACCATGATCGGGGCCGCGCCGCCGGCGGTGGTGACCAGCAGCGTCGATTCGGCCATGCCATAGCTGGGATAGAAGGACGACGCGGAGAAGCCGGCGGAGGCGAACTGGGCGCTGAAATCGCGGATGGTCTCGGCACGCACGGGCTCGGCGCCGTTGACCGCGACCCGCCAGCAGCTGAGGTCCAGCCCGGCGCGCTCCGCTGGGCTGATCTTGCGCATGCACAGCTCGTAGGCGAAATTCGGTCCGCCGCTGGCGGTGGCACGGTAACGGCTGATCGCCTCGAGCCAGCGGATCGGCCGCTGCAGGAAGGTGGTGGGTGCCATCAGGATGCAGGGGCAGCCGACGCACAGCGGCAGGATGACGCTGCCGATCAGCCCGAGATCATGGTAGAGGGGCAGCCAGCTGAGGATGGTGGAGGCGCTGTCATGGCCGAAGGCCCGCTGGATCATCTGCTGGTTGTGGATGAGGTTGCCATGGCTGACCATCACCCCCTTGGGCTGCGCCGTCGAGCCGGAGGTGTATTGGAGGAAGGCGAGATGATCGCTGCGGATTGCCGGCTCCTTCCACCTGATGATCCCGGGATCAGGCATGCAGTCGGTGGCCAGCAGCCGCAGGCCGCGCAGCACGGCGACCTCGGCGAAGCTCTCCTCCAGGCGGGCAGCGAGGGCCGAGGTGGTCAGCGCGAGGGTGGCGTTGGCATCGGCGACCACCGCCTGGAAGCGGTCCAGGGAACGATTCGCGCGCGGGGGGTAGAGGGGCACCGCGATGGCGCCGGCATAGAGGCAGCCGAGGAAGGCGACGACGAAGTCCAGGCCCGATGGATACATGAGCAGGACGCGTTCGCCGGCGGCGTTCAGGGCCTGGAGCCGGGAGGCGATCAGTCGCGCCTGGCGATCGATCTCGCCGCAGGTCTGGTGCTGCGGCTCAGCCTGCCCGTCGACGATGAAGCTGAAGGCGCGCTGGTCCGGTCGCTCGACGGCTCGACGGCGGACGAGCTGAACGATATCCAGCACCGGGGTGTGCCGTGCGCTCTGCCCAGGCACGCTCATGCCATGGCGCCTCATCACGTGCGATGCCTCATATCCAACCAGCTCCCAGGGGGTGCGTCCGCACCCGGTCCTCGTGGTGCGCGCCCTAGCATCCGCAATCTCCGCATTACTCAATGCGTATCGCGAATCAGGATAGGGCGATGCACTGGTGTGCGATCAGCAATGCGGCCTCTGCACGGGACATGGGTGACAGACTGATGAGTAGCTATGCTGAGACGCACAAGCACCTGCACGAGTGCCGGGTACTAAGGTACTTGGTTCCTGGTCGTGCCAGCTGCTGGCGCCTCGCCTCCGCCGCCCTCCGCCGGTGCCTCCTCAGCGCGCGCATCCACGATCGGGATCGCCGAGGACACTTGCGGCTTGCGCCGCTTCTTGATCGGCTTGGGTTCGTTGAAAACCTCGCGCACCGGATAGGTGGTGGAGGGGAACAGGAGGCTGCGCAGCAGGCGCAGGGCGAAGCGCCCCACCGCCCAGCGGTGGTGCACGGCCAGGAACAGCGGCACGCAGGTGGCGCCGAGCTCGGCCTTCACCTCGTAGGCGGTCTGGCCGATATGCACGCGCGCGAAGCCGCGACGCTCGGCCTCCTCGATGATGGCGTAGAAGGTGTTGAAGTAGAGGTCCGAATCGCGCTTCAGCCAGTAGTCGAAGCCGCTGTAGAGCGGATGGATGAGCGTGTGGTCGGCGATCACCAGTTCGCTGGCGACCAGGGTCCTGCCGTCACCCTGGCCCTTGTACCCGAGCAGATAGCAGGCCTGCGCGCCGAGCTGCTCGGGGACCTGCAGGAAGAAGTCCTGGTTGAGCTGCTCGAAGACCACATGGGAATGCTCGATCACCTGCTGGTAGAGCCGGAACACCTCCGCCTCCTGCCCCCGGCAGTGCGGCTGGATCTCCCAGGTCAGGCCATGCTCGGCACCGACCGCCTTGCGCTTCTTGAGCTTGTTGCGGTATTTCGAGCGGATCGAGCCTTCGTAGCCCCCCTGCTCGCGCGGCGCGATCGGGACGTAGGTGGTCGGCAGACTGTCGACGATGAGGAAGCGCCCTTCCAGCGCGGGCTTCAGCCGGTCGACCAGCGCCTGCTCGAGCTCCTTGATCAGCACCAGGCCGATGCGAAGTTCCCTGGCCTTGGCGGTCACCTGGTCGAAGAGGGCGGTGAAACGGCCATGGTCCCAGCGCCCGGGCACCTCGAGCTCGCGGAGCCCCAGCATATCGCCGCAGGTCGAGATCGGGCTGCCGACCACGAACAGGCGCACCTGGAGGAAGCCCGGCACGGCCTTGCGCACCCAGCCGACCAGCCTCTGCACCCAGGCGCTGGCCACCGACACCAGCGAGACGCGGAACGCGAAGCAGGGGGCCACGCAGGCGGCGCCCTGCTCGTCGGTGCCGACCAGGTAATGGAACACCACCTCCTGGAGGTGCGAACGCTCGACCGCGCGGTGCAGGGGCAGGCAGCGCATCACCTCGGTGGTGCCGAAGCAGCGCTGCCATGGCTCTGCGATCTCGTCGATCCGCTCATGCCAGCTCCAGCTCAAGGGCTTCGTCGGCGATGCGGGCGGCAGCGGCGGTACGGGCTGCGGGGTGGTGGTCATGAGCGGCCCGCGCAGTGCGCCTGGCGCCGCCGCCGGCCACGCTCGACAGCGCTGGAACGCAGCCAGGTGCGCTTGGCGCGTGGCTGTCGGAATCTCCCGCCGCTCCGGGCCGCGGCCTGATATGGCGGAGAGGGAAGGGATTCGAACCCCCGACCGAGTTTCCCCGGTAGCAGCCTTTGGAAAGACTGCTGCATTAAGCCGCTCTGCCACCTCTCCATCCGTGCACCTGCTGTCAAACGGTCGCTGCGGCCTGGTCGTCGGCGTGCCGTCTGCGTGGGTCCGAGCGTGATCTCGGGCGGATGACCTCCCATGCCAGACCTGCTGACTTTGACTTCTGCCTGCGCCGACGAAGCTAGCCACACGCTGCTTAGAGCAAAAGGTACCTTGGTACTTGGCGCGGGTGCTGCTGGGTGACAAGCCCGAGTGTGCTGGCAGGCCAACCGTGGGGAAGGGGTGGATGCGATGAAGGGCCGGCTCTCCTACTCACCGCAATCCTGGTTCCTCGCCCTGGCCGCGATGTCCTTCGGATTGGGCCTCTACCATTTCGACAATTGGTATGAGCAGATGGCCGAGTCGGTGATCAAGACCCTGCTCGATGACCTCGAGATCGCCATCATGGGTCCGGGCATGGCGCTGCTCGTGCTCCTGGTCTCGGAGAACTCCCGGCTCAAGGATCAGGCGCACATCCGCCGGCTGGAACGCGAACGCCAAAGCCGCTTCGTCATGCTCGGCCGCCTCGCTGCCAGCGTCGCGCACGAGGTCCGCAATCCGCTGCACAATCTGCGCCTGATCGACGAGGAGCTGCGCACCGAGGTGCCGGCCAGCTGCAAGCCGCTGATCGATCGCATCGAGGCCAATCTCGCCCGCCTGGACCAGGCGGTGGCCCTCGCCTACGAGCTGGCCCGTCCGACCCGCAAGATCGACGACAATGACATCGGCGAACTCGACCTGGTCGATCTCGTCGAAGCCTCGATCGCCGAGACCAAGCGGCGCATGCGCCGCACCATCGTCATCGACCACCGCATCCCCGACGTCGAGGTGCTCATCAATGCCCGCGATGTCGCCATGCGCATCATCCTCGACAATCTCATCCGCAATGCCGTCGAGGCCGCATCCCACCGCCCGGTGGTGATCACCTACCAGCTGGTGCCGGACGGCTGGCTGCTGGCGATCGACAATCCCGGCACCTTGCCTGGCGCGCTGGCCAATGACGATGATCTGGAGATGAGCACCAAACCGAACGGCCTGGGGGTGGGACTGAGCATCGTCCGCCACCTGGCACGCAACCTGGGCGCCACCTTCTCCATCGCCTGCGAGAACGGCCACGTGATCGCCCAGCTCACCCTCACCGCACCCACCAGGGAAACCGATGGCTAAGATCCTGATCGCCGACGATGAAGCCGATGCCCGTGAGCTGCTGCTGCGCGGGCTCGCCCGCCATGGCCATGAGGCCATCGGCGCCATGGACGGCGCCGAGGCGCTGCGGCTGCTGGATCCCAGCTACGACGTGCTGGTCACCGATCTGGTGATGCCCCAGCTCGATGGCCTCGGGCTGCTGCGCAGCCTGCCGAGCACCGTCCCGCACCTGATCAAGGTGGTCATCACCAGCTTCGCCGACAAGGAGCGCGCCATCGCCGCGCTCAATCTCGGCGCCCATTACCTGGTCGAGAAGCCGTTCACCGCCCAGCAGCTGGCCGAGGTGCTCGGCCGCCTGCTCGAGGAACGCGGGCAGTCCGCCACCATCGAGCAGATCTTCCAGCTGCGGGTGCGCGCCATGCCGATCACCGATCGCGAGCGGCAGATGGTCTTCTATGTGCTCAAGGGCCTGCCCAACCTCGAGATCGCCGGACTCCTGGGCATCGGCGAGCAGTCGGTGAAGAACTACCTGTCGCAGCTCTACCGCAAGCTCGGCGTCTCCAGCCGCAGCGAGCTCTTCCACCTGGTCTTCCCGATCTGAGCGCCCGGTATCTCAGAAGATGATGTCGGCGCGGATCTGCCCGAGGTAGAGGTCGGGAGCATCGCTGATGCCGCCGGGCCGGCGGATCCATTGCACATCGGGCGTGACGATCAGCCATCCCGCCGCCTGGATTCGCACGAACAGCTCGAACGCCGTCTCGTCCGCATTGCAGGGCGAGCCGGCGACGCGGCTGGTCCCCACCCAGGTGGCCGCCAGGCCGATGGCATTGGCATGCGGGCTGCCGCTATCCGTGGCGGACACCCCGACCGCGCAATGGCGGGCGTAGATGGTGACGTTGGGATCGGCGAAGCCGCCATTGGCGAAGAGCGCGATGCCGCCCGCTCCCGGGGTGCCCCACACCTGGATGTCGCCCAGCGCATAGGCCCCCTCGATGTCGTCGACCAGGCTGCCATCGAATCGGGTGAAGGTCGCGGTCTGCCGCCAGCCACCGACCGCCAGCGACGCGACATGCGCGGTCGGCGTCGCGCCCCAGCGCAGGCCGGCCTCGGCGATCTCGAAGCGGGCGCCGCTGAGGTTGCCCAGATAGCGGTCGCCGGTGGCCATGCCGGTCGCCGTGCTGCCATCATAGACCCCCGCCCTGGCGTAGATGTACAGATAGTCGAGGCCGGCGCTCACTCCAGTGGCCGGATCCGGATAGGTGGGCATGTCGATGATGGACGGGGTGAAGGCCACACCGCGATTGAGGAAGGGGGTGGCGACCGGCGAATTGTCGAAATCCTCATTGACGTCGATCTTGCCGAGCTTGAGCGTGAGGGTGTTGTCCCACACGGTCTGCTGGTACCACAGCTCGTTGAGCTGGTCGCGATGCGGGGAATCGATGGTCGAGTAGTTCTGCAGCACGCCCTCCTCGAGCGAGCCGTCGGAACCGGAGATGCTCTCGAAATCGGCATAGAGCGTCCCCCCGGTCAGGCCGAAGAGCACCCCCATGTCGATGCGCACATTGCCGTTGAAGCAGGCCTGCAGATAGCGCCGCTGGTCGTCGGCGCCGGGTCGCGAGAGCATGGTCTCATCGACCGCGAGATCGGCTTCGACATCGACGCCCGACTGCTGCATCCCCGAGCGCAGGCCGAACCAGTCGCCGGTCAGCTGGTCACCGGTCGCCATGCCCTGGTAGTTGGCTGCTGGCGCGCCATCGGCACCCAGCGCCGCGGCGCTGGTGACCAGGGCGATGCCGGTGACGAGGGGGACGAGGGGGACGAGGCGCATGATGAGCGCACCTTCGCCGCCGCCTGCATTCGTCAAGCCCGGCGCTGCCCCCGTTGCGGTGGCCGGAGTGCCGAGATCGGCTACAGGGCCGTCGTGGACGCGCGTCGACTGCGCCGCAGGGCCAGCAGTCCGCCCAGCAGCATGAAGCCGAAGATCCCGCCCGAGCCGCACTTCGATGACGCCGCTGGCGGCGGGTTGACCACCGCCACCTGCGCGCTCCCGCCCGCCGCCAGGGCATTGCCGGCGAGATCGTGGATGCCGCTGGGATTCAGGGTGATGGTCATCGTCCCCACTGCTCCGGCGGTCACCGGCAGGGTCCAGGTGGCGCCGCTTCCCATCATCGCCGAGGGCGTGCCGTCGGTGATGGTGACATTGCCGCTCGACAGCGCCGCGATCGGCTTGTCGAAGGTGAAGCTCACCAGCAAGCCGGTCCCGGTGTCCACCGGATTGGGTTCGGGGGTGATGCCCAGCAGGACGGGCGGGGTGATATCATAGGTGACGCTGCCGCTGCCCGCCAGGTTCTGGGTGCCCGCACCGTCGCTAACAGCCTTCTGCGCCACCGTGAGGGTGATGGTGGTGGTGGTCCCCGGCGTATTGACGGTCACCGCCTGGGTGTACTCGGTGGTGCCCGAAGGCGGCGAGGCGACCAGGGTGCACGATCCCGAGAGCGAGGCGTTGCTGGAGAGGGCGATCCCGGCTGCGGGCGAGCTGACCCCGGCGACGGGGAAGCTGATGGTGAAAGTGAAGGTGGTCTGGTTCGAGGTCGCCGGCGCGCCGACGATGGTGGTGGCGTAGAGCCCATCCTGGATGGAGATCAGATCGTTCTGGCTGAGCGAACCCTGCCCACCCGCGGCAGGGAGGGCCAGGATGATCGGCAGGCCGTTGACGCTGGTGATGGCCCCGCTGTTGAAGTTGAAGGAGGTGACATCGAGCGCCGAGGCGATGTCGCCGGACTGGACGGTGTAGATGAAGGTCAGGGTATCGGTCCCCTCGCCTGAACTGTAGACCGCCTGCTCCTGCGGGGTGGTATCGAGCACCAGGGAGGGCGCGGCGGTGAAGGTCACCGGATTGGTGAATACCACGCTGATGCTCACCGTCCCGCTCAGCACCGTATGCGGCGCGGTGCTGGTGATGGAGGAGATGCAGGTGTAGCTCTTGCCGATCGAGGATAGGGCCTGGACCAGACCATTGCCTGACCAGCCGTCGGGACTCGAGGTGCCGCCGATGGTGCTGGACACCGCGGTGGTCGATGCCTTCAACTCGGTGATGATCTGCTGGTTGGTCAATGCGGGCTGGGCGCACCAGGCGAGGGCGGCGGCGGCGGTGGCTGCGGGGGTGGCGCAGGAAGTGCCGAAGAAGCCGTAGGCAATGCTCGGGGAGGGACCCTGGAAATCGAAGTCCGAGTTCCATACGTACAGCCCGTCGGGGGCGGCCAGGTCCGGCTTGTTGCGCAGCTGCGGCGCTCCTGCGAGGGCATTGCCGAAGGTATCGAAGTAGAAGGGCAGCCCCTTGGTCCCATAGCCGCCAAGCGAGGAGAAGGTCTCGACTGCATTCGGGAATCCCTGCGGGACCGCCGCGATGCCCAGCACGGTGGTGGCAGTCGGGTGCCCGAACGAAGTGCCGGAGACCAGGATTCCGCTATCGGGGCAGGTGACGTTGCCGTACTCGGTGCTGATGACCAGACGCATCACCACGTTGGTCTTCGGTCCCGAGATGTAATTGACGGCGAGATAGACGGTCTGGGGGTTGATGCCATTGTTGGAGTACTGCACGATCTCGACTGGATCCTTATTCGCCATGAAGCCATCGTAGCCCTGCGAATTGACGCTCGAGGCCAGGATGTTGCCCCCGGTGCTCGATGAACTAGCGGAATTGTAGATGAAGAGATCGAGATCGGTGGTCGCCCCCGGCCCTAGGTTCCAGCTGTGGTAGGGCTGGTTCCATTCCAGGGTGATGCTGACGTTCACGCCGGGATCGAGCACCAGCGGGAGGAAACCGGGTGCGGCCACACCGCTGCCCCAATTATTCTGCGTGCCGGTGGTGGTCTCGGCGAAGGTGGCGATGATGCCGGTATTGGCATCATTGCCGGCCGCCGAGCAGAAGATGCCGCCGGCGGCGACGAAGGCGATGGCCGCCTGGGCGATCGGGCCGTCCTGGAACATCGGCTCATCGGTGAAGCCGATGTCATCGCACATCAGCGTGCAGCCTGCGGTCTGCAGGGTGCTGATCGAGTCAGCGAACTGGGAGTCCGAGTTGCCGCCGGGGGCGAAGTAGTAGGTGGCGCCGGGGGCGATGTGGTAGGCCACCTCCATCAGCGCCTCGCCCTCGTCAGTGGCCTGCGAGGCATCGACATAGCCGGAGTTGTTGTTGTAGACGTAGATCGAGGCCGGCAGATCCCCCGTCTGCTGCGGGTTGGTGCCGGTGAGGGTGCCCGGACTGCTGCCAGAGGTCGAGCCCGTGCCGACCGTGCCGGTGGCATTGATGGAGTCGGAGAGCACGCCGATCTTCTGCCCTGCCCCGGTGACCCCGAAGGTCGAGCGCACCTGGGCGGTCTGGATGATAGGATCCGCCTGGCTGCTGTAGGTGCCGGCGGTGAAATGGTGACGCGGCCGCAGCAGGGGCGCGATCTGCGCCACCGCGTTCAGGCGCGCCAGGGCATCGATCTCCGCCAGGGTCGCATCGACCAGGACATCATTCCAGCGCGCGTACGAAGCGATGATGACCGCTCCGGTCGCGGCGATATAGGACAGGGTCGCCGGCGTGACCGGGACATCGAGCCGCACGCGCAGCAGATCCGCCCGGCTGGCAGCGACGGTGATCCTGCGCAAGCGCGCGTCGATGCCCTGGGCTCCGACGGGCAGATCCAGGAAGGGGCGGATCAGCGAGCCGATCTTGGAGCGCGGGTCGCTGGCATCGAGGTGCACCGCCAGGGGCAGGTTGGCATCGGCCGCCGGCAGCCGTACCACGAGCATCAGGCTTACGAGCAGTGCCAGCAGCCAGGGGCCGCGACGACCATTCTGCAAGATGGCAGGGTGCGCGCCCCGCGACTGGGAGTGCCTGATGCGTCTGCTGCTGATGCTCATGGGCGTTGGTCCGCTGTGAGGGTGCGATCGGCGACGACCATTGTCGGAGTATGAGCCCCACCGGCTCCAGAGCCAGCGGCGGATCACCGGGTGGACGTCGTCAGGATGCTACGCTGTCAGGCTGGGAGGCCATCCCATTTCCGGTGTGCGATACCACCATCCGGCGGGACCGGGGGCGGCTCCAGCGTACCTTTGTACGTGTGTCCGTCGGTCCCTCGGCCACCCTCGATCGTCTCCCGGTCTGCCGACCAGTTCACCTGACCGCGCTGTCACGCTCAGGTGGCGAGCCGGGCGGGAGCGTTGGGGCGCAGCTGCGGGGGCGGGATGGTGGGCACCGGGGACGATCGCGCCTGGAGGACCATCGGCATGCCCCAGCGCGGACGCAGGGTGATGGTGGGCAGTGCCTCGATCCGCGCACCCGGGGCGAGGGTCATGCGGAAGCGGCTGGCCATGCAGGCGAGCAGGAGCGCCATCTCCATGCGCGCGAAGCCGGCACCGATGCAGCTGCGCGCACCGCCCCCGAAGGGAAAATAGGCGAAGTCGGGCAGGCGCTCCGCGAGACCGTCGCCCCAGCGTTCCGGCAGGAAGCGCTCGGGCTCTGCGAACCAGCGCCGATCGCGATGGACCACCCAGGGGCTCATCAGCACGGTGGTGCCGCGCTGGACCAGCGCACCGGCGATCTCCACCGGTACCAGCGCCTCCCGGCCGATGATCCAGGCGGGGGGCATGAGACGCATCGACTCCTCGATCACCTGCCGGCAGTAGGGCAGCTGGGGCAGATCGGCGAGGCTCGGCGGGCGGCCGGCGAGGGTCTCATCGAGCTCGCGCTCGAGCCGGGCCTGGCAGTCGGGATGACGCGCGAGCAGCCAGTGGGTCCATGACAGGGCATTGGCGGTGGTCTCATGGCCAGCGAGGAACAGCGTCGCCACTTCATCCCGGATGGCACGGTCGTCCAGGGCGGGGGTGCCATCGGGACGGGCGGCCTGCAGCAGGGCGCTGAGCACATCCGGCCTGGGTGGGCCCTGCCGCCGCTGGCTGATGATCCGCCCGAGCACGCCATCGATCCCGGCCATCGCGCGGCGGAAGCGCCGATTGGCGGGGGTGGGCAGGATGAGCGGCAGGTGGACCAGCGCGTCGAGCCGTGACTTGAAGGACTCGGTCAGGATGGCCATCGCCGCATGCGCCTCATCGGCGCCGGCTCCGAGCTCGGTTCCGAACAGGCACTGCGTGACAATGCGCGCGGTCACGTCGATCATCTGCAGGTGCACATCGAGGGTCTGGCCGTCCTGCCAGTGGTCGACCAGGCGCGTGGCGTGCTCGACCATGATCGGGGCATAGCTGGCGATGGCCTCCTTGCGGAAGGCCGGCTGCACGATCTGGCGGTGCTGCGTCCAGGTCGACCCCTCGCTGATCAGCAATCCATCGCCCAGGGCGGGACGCGCCAGGCGCAGGGCGAAATGCTTGCGGAAGCTGCGGCTCTTGCCGACCAGGACCTCGCCGATCCCCTGCGGATGGCTAATCAGCAGGGCGCGCCTGGTTAGGAAGCGCAAGGGCACCCGATCGCCGCAGGTGCGGGCTAGGATCGTGGCATAGCCCAGGGGATCGCGGCGGAACAGCCGCGCATGCCCGAACAGCCAATGCCCGGGAGGCGAGGCGCTGCTCATGCAGGCCTCGCAGCGCAGCAGCTCATCCGACCACGATCAGCGTGCATACGGATGTGTAGCGCCTGGGAGGGGACGGTCACGGCGATTCACCTGGGCGCTTCCACCCAGGCATGGCTCGTTCGGCAGACGATGGGAGATCGGACGTGCGGCCACCACCGTGGACGCGATCAGCGGCTGGGGCCGCCATCGGCTATCAGGACCGCCCCGCCACGGCGTCGTTTTCAGGTTGAGCGGGATGCTACCTGCCCCTACCGTAGCCCTCATCGCAGAACCCGTGAAGTCATGCGACGACACGTCCACGCATCGGGACCTGGAGACCTCCGCATGTCCGCCACCATCTCGCGCAGCGGCGTCGCCTCCCCGCTCGGCAGCGCCATCCTGTTGGTCTTCCTGATAGCTGGACAGGCGCGGGGTGACGAGGTGATTGCCGGCAGTCCGCTGAACATCTCCATCGATGACTACCAGAACGCGACCGTGCTGCGCTATGAGCTCGATGCGGGCCAACCCGCGCCCACCTGGGACAAGCAGTACTACAGCGTCTACTCCCCCTTCCTGGTCATGACCCCGTCGGCAGGCGAGAGCGCAGGCGTCGCTGCTGTCTGGTCCGGGTACTACGATCTCAATAACCTGGCTCCGGTCAGCAATACCATCTCTGCGGATGGTTTCACCATCACCTCCCTGGATACCGTCGATAGCGGCAATGTCTCCATCCAGCAGGTGGTGACCTACATCAACGGCTCGCAGCAGTACCAGCACACCTGGGTGGTCACCAACAACACCGCGAACCCTTACACCAATGTCGCGTTCCGCTATGGCGGCGACACCTACTTCGCCGATTCAGACTACGCCATCGGGTACTGGGATGCCGCGCTCGGCTTCGTCTACTGCACCGATCCCAACGCCTCCGGCCTGATGGGCATGTACGGAGGCCCAGGTACGCCGGCAACCAACTATTACGAGGATGGCTATGGGAATGTCTGGGATGCGCTCGAGAACCCGTCCGCCCCCCTGCCGAATACCTTCGTTTCATCCTACATCGACAATGCCATGGGCCTGGAGTGGGTGGAGGGAACCCTGGCGGCATACGGCAGCTTCACCGTCACGGTGATAGAGGAGTGGACCGCCCCGGGATTGGTGCAGGTCGTCCCACCTCCGTCCCAGAATATCACCGTGGGCACGCCGGTGACGCTGACCTTCACAGTGCAGAACCTCGAGAGCACCCCTCTCCCAACCGACACCTTCAACCTCAGCGTCACCCCCAGCAGCGGACTTGGCGCCTCGGTCGCCCAGACGGTCACCATACCCGCCAATTCCTCCGCCCCAGTCACGGTCACGGTGACGGCCACCACCATCGTCAATCCGATGAGCGTCACGCTCAGCGCAACCTCGCAGACGACCTCGGCCAATTACAACCTGGGCGTCGCTGCGCTGACCTCCACCGGATTGGTGGTGGTTCAGCCGCCGGTGTCCCAGAGCATCGCCGTGGGTACACCGGTGACCGTGCCGTTCACGGTGCAGAACCTCGAGAGCACCGGTGACACCTTCACCCTCAGCGTCGCCGCCAGCAGCGGCTTGGGCGCCTCGGTCGCCCAGTCGGTCACCCTCGCAGCCAATGCCTCGGCCACGGTCAACGTCACGGTGACGGCCACCTCCATCGTCAACCCGATGAGCGTCACGCTCACCGCGACCTCGCTGACTACCTCGGCCATCACCAATCAGGGCCTCGCCGCCCTCACTCCCACCGACCAGGTGGTCGTCCAGCCGCCGGCGTCCCAGAACATCGCCGTGGGTACCCCGTTGACCCTGGCATTCACCGTGCAGAACCTCGAAAGCGCTAGCGATACCTTCTCCCTCGGCGTCGTTGGCAGCAGTGGATTGAACGCCACGGTCGCCCCGTCGGTCACCATCGCCGCCAATGCCACGACCACGGTCGATGTCACGGTGACGGCCACTGCCATCGCCGCCCCGATGACCGTCACGCTGACCGCGTCATCGCTGTCGAACGCGACCATCGCCGACCAGGCCGTCGCTGAACTGACCCCGGTGGTCGCACTCGGCAGCGTGGTGGTCACGCCACCCGATGGCACTCAGATCTACACCCAGGGCGGAACCCTCCAGGTCAACTTCATGGTGCAGAATGATGAGACCTTCCCCGCCACCGATACCTTCACCATCTCCACCGTGACCTCGGCCAACATCTTCGCCGGCACCATCGCACCGGTGCAGATAGCCGCTGGCCAATCGACCACTGTCAGCGTGCTGGTGACCGTTCCCCTGCTCGGATCTTCTGCGGCCCCTACCCTCGCCGACATCACCGCTTCCAGCACCCTCGCGCTGGTCGCCACCTCGGCCACGACACCCTCCATCGCCGGCCAGGCCACAGCGGCGCTGGCGATGAGCCCGGTCACGGTGATCGCGCCCCAGGTCGCACTCGTGCCCACCAGCCTGTCGCTGAACATCCCCTTCTTCGTCGCCACCGATCCCAACACCACTGCCGTCATCACCTTTTACGTATCGACACCCTATGGCGTCACCGCCGCTACGCCGTACTCCGTGACGCTCCCACCCAGCAGCGGCCAGACGGTCCAGGTGCCGGTGACGGTCACCAGCCTGGCTGCCGGCGCCTACAATGCCGTCACCCTCACCGCCAGCTCCGCATCGCCGACCGCCCAGGCCTCGACCATCCTGGTGCAGGCCCAGCCGGTCGCCCTGCCGTCCATCCCGCTCTCACCTCTGGGGCAGACGGTCTACAACAGCATCTCCCCCAGCACGCCAGAAGGCGTCGCCAATCTCCTGGCGGTGATGGCGCCGCAGAACTCGACCACCGCGCAGGCGTATAGCTGGGATATGGTGCAGCAGAACTACGTCCTGCTGCCCAGCCAGCCGACCGGCGGACTGCAGCCGTCATCCGGCGTGTTCCTCGCCACCCGGCTGCAGCTGGGACTGGACTTCTCGGGCACACCCACCGCGTTGCCGTTCTACCTCACGCTCCAGCCCGGATGGAACTACGTCGGCATCCCGCTGCTCATCGACGGCTCGGGGATAGTGGATGCCACCAGCTCCTTTCCGAGCGACTTCACGCTCTTTGACGGCAACAATGCCCAGATCGGGGATGACGCCACCATCGCCGACGACCTCGGCACGGTCGGCAGCGGCGACATCACCACCGCCTACCCCTTCTTCTACGACGGCAGCGGCTACATCCAGCAGCCCACCCTCTCCACCACCCTGGGCTACTGGATCAAGAACAACACCAGCCAGCCCCTGACGCTGGTGCGCAACCAGGACGTCTCCGACAGCCCGCCCAGCCGCGTGAAGCCAGCGACCACGCAGCAGAGCTCCAGCGCGAATGCCGGCACCCTGACCGATCGGGGCTCCCCCCCGCCCCCGCCATCCTCGGGCGCCAATGGCGACTCCAGCGGCGGGAGCGGCTGCGGTCTGGGCGCAGGCGCCGCGGCCTTTGCGCTCCTGGGCCTCGCCCTGGCCCGGCGGCGCCTGCGCCCATGAGGGGTTGAGCGAACCCGCGCCGGCCGATCGGCCGCAGCCTCGTGCGGGCCTCGGCGCTGGTGATGCAGGGTCATGGGCGGATCGCCGTTACTTCCTGGACTGCATGGCCGCGCTGTGCACCATGAGTGCTATGCCCAAGCCCTGCCTGGCGCTGATTGCGCACGATCCATGCTGATCGAGACCAGCCAGCACGTGATCAGCTGCCGCCCTGCGTGCCAGGACGCCGTGGGGGTGTTCGAGCGCCTTGTATCCACGGTGCTGGTCGTAGCCAATGGCGCAGGCGGAATAGAGGATGGCGAGCTGGCGGCCGGCGCGGTCGTCACGGCCATCCGCGAGGCCGCCACATCCCAGGCGGGACCGGTGGATTGGGTCCAGGTGCTCAGAAATATCGACCAGGCGCTCGGCAGCGGGCAATCGACGGCCTGCGTCGTCGAAGTGGGCGCCGACAGCCTGTGCGGGGCCTGTGTCGGCGACAGCCGGGTGGGGCTGCTCGTCGGCGACGCGATGATCTTCCCCAGCGATGTCCAGGCACAAAAGCCGCTCTTGGGCTCCCACGTGGCGGTGCCCATGCCCTTCTCGACCTCGTGGAGTGGCAGCCTGCTCATCCTGGCCAGCCATGGCTTCTGGAAGGCGATGCGCCTGGAGCCGCTGCTCGCCAGCATCCACAACCTCGCCTTTCCGGTGTACGCCAGGACGTGTGCCGAGATGGTCCCGCTGCCATCGGGTGCGGTGGCCGATGATGTGAACGTCATCTGCGCCCGACGTCCTGTTGCCAAACCGGTGACCAGGAGGATCTCGCTGATCGAGGACGAGCAGGATTAGCAAGAAGGCGAAGAGTAGAGGCGCAGTCGCAAAAGAAGTGGATTGAAGTTGAAGTGCTAACCGTCGGCTATAGCCGAGCGATCATTGCTGCTCACGGTTGTCTATGAGCGTGATGGTGATCGCGCCAATGACGCCGTGCTATTCTTGGCTGGCATACTGCTTGAGGAAGGCTGCAATCGTGTCTGTATTGATCTGTCCTTGGGTGATTCCCAGCACCAGCTCGACCAGCTCGTCCTGGGTAGCCTTGACCTGGAAGCCGTTGATGTCGAGGAAGACCAACGCAGCGACTGTGCCGACGCGCTTGTTACCGTCAACGAACGGGTGATTCTGGACGAGATGGAACAAGTACGCCGCTGCCATTGCGAACAGATCGCCATGGAGGTACTGCCCCTGGAAGGTAGCCATGGGCTGGGCCAGCGCCGATTCGAGTCCAGGGCGATCGCGTAAGCCAGCACTGCCGCCTTACGGATCGATCTGGTTGAGATGAATCGCCGCCACCTCGTCGATGGTGAGGAAGATCGGGTCGGCCATTACATCGCGAGCCGCTTGAGCGCCTTTGCATAGCGCTTGTTTACCCGACCAAGGGCTTCGGCGACCTTACGCTTGCGTCCGTCCTGGAGATCGACCTCGCTTGCAGGCGAGATGGTCAGCGTGCGCCCATTGGTATGTACTTCCAGTGGCGTCTGGGCGTCCAGATTGAGCAACTCCAGGATCGGACGGTCGATGACCAACGCGAGGCTGTTGCCGACCTTGGTGAGCTTTTTGATCATGGAGCATCTCCTCGTTCGTACGAACAGCATACTAACAATGTTTATTAGACAAGGGAGGTCTACCCTGACCCAACATAGCCATAGAAGCATCCGCACTCCGTTCTCTGGCATGGCCACATTGAAGTACTCCGTCAGGCAAACGATCATTTCTTCTCACGATCAGCGTCGATCCGGCTGATGCTCGTCGTCGGCCAGCAGGGCAGTTGCGACCATGCCGACAATGACACCAAGCAAGAAGTAAGCGGTGCCGTCACTGGACACACTACTGGTGACGCTCACGGAGCACCATGCAAAGGCCGAGTCGCCGTTGAATGAGGAGATGTTGCGGGGAATCATCCAGTTCGTTCGGTACAGTGTCTACAAGTACCTGGCGGATTAAGGGTGAATATGCCCGTGGGCGTGGTCGGCCGGCAAAGAAGGCTGAGCCGGGTATCAAGCAGCCGCATTGGCGTATCTCCTATACCATCGTCCCAATCGCCGACGATTCGGCCGGGAAGCGGCTGGAGATGGCCGCGACAACGTGACCGACAGGCTGAGCTGATCCGCTCAACACAATCCCGGTAGGAAGCTATCCGGGATGCCGTGAGATCGGCGAGCAGGACAGAAGCTCCCAGGTCGCGCTTGAGGCGTCCAAGGAGGTAGCCATTGGCGCTGAGCGCCTTGGCGTTGTTCTTCGGCTTGATGACGCCGTCGATGTAGCGGGTGATAGCCTCGCCGAGGGTGACCTTCGGGAGGGAAGCCAGGTCACTGCCCGCTGCAAGATCCGCCCGCATGGTCGCCTCGATGGCTCGGGCTTCAGCTTTCTTGTTGGTACCGGACGACACTTTGAAGCGTCGGCCGTTGTGGATGAATTCGATGTACCAGTAATCAGATCCAGGGCGCTTGATGAGCCCCATACGGTATCCTTCGCGAGCTGCTGGCGCGAAATTTGGCGGGAGTCCCACCAAAAATCCCACCAGTCCCCGCGAACGCGCTCTCGCTTCCCCTTCTGACCCAATGCACGTGAGGCCAACCAATTCGCCCTAACCCCTTCTCCCGCCTATTCCCACTCGATCGTCCCTGGCGGCTTCGAGGTGATGTCGTAGACCACCCGGTTGATGCCGCGCACCTCGTTGATGACTCGGTTCGACATCCGCCCGAGCAGCTCGTAGGGCAGATGCGCCCAGTCCGCCGTCATGCCGTCGCTGGAGGTCACCGCGCGGATCGCGCACGCCGACTCGTAGGTGCGTTCGTCGCCCATCACGCCGACGGACTTGACCGGCAGCAGCACGGCGAACGCCTGCCAGATGGCGCGATTGAGGCCGGCCGCCTCGATCTCCTGGCGCACGATCAGATCGGCATCCTGCAGCACCCGCACGCGTTCGGCGGTGATGTCGCCGATGATGCGCACCGCCAGGCCCGGACCGGGGAATGGCTGGCGCCAGACCACGGCATCGGACAGCCCGAGGGCCGTGCCGATGGCGCGGACCTCGTCCTTGAAGAGATAGCGGAACGGCTCGATCAGGCCGAGCCCGAGATCGGCCGGCAGCCCGCCGACATTGTGATGGCTCTTGATCACGCTCGCCGGACCGCCGTGCACCGACACCGACTCGATGACATCGGGATAGAGCGTCCCCTGGGCGAGGAACTTGACCTGCCCGCCGCTCTCGCGCTTGATCCGCTGCGCCTCATCCTTGAACACCGCGACGAATTCATGGCCGATGATCTTGCGCTTGCTCTCGGGCTCGCTGATCTCGGCCAGCTTGCTGAGGAAGCGCTGGCTGGCATCGACGTAGTCGAGGTCGATGCCGATATGGTCGGCGAAGAGCTTGCGCACGCCCGCCGCCTCATCCTTGCGCAGCAGCCCGTTGTTGACGAAGATGCAGGTCAACTGCATGCCGATGGCCTTGTGCAGCAGCACCGCGGCGACGCTCGAGTCGACGCCGCCCGACAGGCCGAGGATGACGCGCTCCTTGCCCACCTGCGAGCGGATGCGCTTGACCTCCTCCTCGATGAACGACCCCATCTGCCAATCGCCGCGGCACGAGCAGATGCCATAGAGGAAGTTGCGGATGATCTGCGCGCCGTACTCGGTGTGCGCGACCTCGGGATGGAACTGCACGCCGTAGAAATTGAGCGCCTGGGCATGGACCGCGGCCAGGGGGCAGTTGTCCGACTCGGCCAGCGCCACCGAGCCCGGGATGCTCTCGATGCGATCGCCATGCGACATCCACACCACCTGCTTGACCGGCAGATCCTTGAACAGCGCGCCGCCGTTCTTCAGCCGCAGCTCGGTGCGGCCGAACTCGCGATGGTCGGCGCGGATGACCCGGCCGCCATTGACGTGCGCGGTGGTCTGCATGCCGTAGCAGATGCCGAGGATGGGGACGCCGAGCTGGAAGATCGACGGGTCGGCCTGGGGAGCGCCCGCCTGGTAGACCGAGGCCGGTCCGCCCGAGAGCACGATGCCCTTCAGCCCCGGGCGCCTGAGCTGCTCGACCGGCAGCCGGCACGATACGATCTCGCAGTAGACATTGGCCTCGCGGATGCGCCGGGCGATCAGCTGGGTGACCTGGGAACCGAAATCGATGATGATGATGGTATCGTGCATGGCGGCGTCAGGCGTCCGAGGCGGGGGCGATGGCGAGAGATGGTCGGCAGCAGCGATCGAGAGGCGGATTGAGCAGACTCGACAGGCGGGTCTCGGGCACCTGGGCAGGGGCCACCTCCCTCCTACCCCCTGGGCGGTGGCGGCCGCATGCAGGTTGCCTATTCGGGTCGGTAATTGGGGGCTTCCTTGGTGATGGTCACATCGTGCGGATGGCTCTCCCGCAGACCCGCGCTGGTCATGCGCGTGAAGACGGCGATGCGCTGCAGGGTGGGGATGTCGGCCGCGCCGCAGTATCCCAGGGCCGCCTTGAGCCCGCCGACCAGCTGGTAGACCACCGAGGACAGCGGGCCCTTGCTCGGCACCATGCCTTCGATGCCCTCGGCCACCAGCTTGTCGGCCGAGCCGCTGCCTTCCTGGAAATAGCGGTCGGCCGAGCCATGGCGCTGGACCATCGCCCCGATCGAGCCCATGCCGCGGTAGGCCTTGAACTGGCGGCCCTGGTAGATGATCTGCTCGCCGGGCGATTCGTCGCAGCCGGCGAGCATCGAGCCGAGCATCACGCAGTTCGCCCCAGCGGCGATGGCCTTGGCGATGTCGCCGGAATACTTGATCCCGCCGTCGGCGATCACCGGGATGCCCTGCTTGGTCGCCACCTCGCACGCCGACATCACCGCGGAGATCTGCGGCACGCCGACCCCTGCGACCACCCTGGTGGTGCAGATCGACCCGGGACCGATGCCGACCTTGATCGCATCCGCACCGGCCTTGATCAGGTCGCTTGCCGCCTCCCTGGTAGCGATGTTGCCGGCGATCACATCGATGCCGTGCGCCTTCTTCACCGCCTTGACGGTATCGAGGATGTTCTTCGAGTGGCCATGCGCACTGTCGACGACGATCACATCGACCCCGGCCTTGACCAGCGCATCTGCGCGCTCGTGGTCGCCGGCGCCGACCGCCGCGCCGACCCGCAGGCGGCCGCGCTTGTCCTTGCAGGAAAAGGGGAACTGCTCCTGGCGCTCGAGGTCCTTGATGGTGATCAGCCCGACCAGGGCCCCCGAGGCGCTGGTGAGGATGAGCTTCTCGACCTTGGCCTGGTAGAGCAGATCCTTGGCTTCGCTCAGGCTGATGGTCGGACGGGCGGTGATCAGGTTCTTGGTCATTACCGTGCGGATCGGGGTCTCGGCGTTGCGCTGGTACTTGAGGTCGCGCCGGGTGACGATCCCCAGCACCCGCTCGCCATCGACGACCGGGATGCCGGAGATGTGGTGCTTGGCCATCGCCGCCTGCGCATCGCCCACGGTGGCGGTGATCGGCAGGGTCTTGGGGTCGGTGATCACCCCGTTCTCGCTGCGCTTGACCTTCTCGACCTCGAGCGCCTGGTCGGCGATGCTGAGGTTCTTGTGGATGATCCCCATCCCCCCCATCTGCGCGAGGGCGATGGCGAGCCGTGCTTCGGTCACGGTGTCCATCGCCGAGGAGAGCATGGGGATGTTCAGGCGGATGCGCTTGGTCAGCTGGGTGCCGACATCAGTGTCCTTGGGCACCACGTCGCTCCGGCGCGGCACCAGCAGCAGGTCGTCGAAGGTGAGCCCGTCATCGGGCAGAATGGTGGCCATCGGCGCGCTCCCGCGTTGAAGGCGGGGGATGGTAGTCACGGGGTGCGCAAGGCAACCCCCGGTGAAGGCTGGCTCCCTGAGCACCCGCCGGGAGGGCATTCGCCCCCGGCCGGGCGCCCTTCGCCATGCGGGAGGCGCTCGACGCCCACTTTCCATGTGCGCCCTGCAAATCCGCGAGTAGAAGCGTCGCCCATGCGTCCGGAACTCCGCAATCGCCTGGTCCTCGGCTCGGGCATGGGCCTGGTGGCGCTGCTGGGCATCCTCGTCGACCTGATGCGCGAGAGCCATCAGGCGCTGCTGGCCCTCGGCCTGGTGGGCATGGCCGCCGGCTGCCGGGAATTCGCTCGCCTGGCCCGCCAGAGCGTCGCCGCCGAGGTCCAGCTGGCTCCGATGATGACCATCGGCCTGCTGATGGTCCTCGAGGCGCATCTCCACCGCACCTTCACCATCTCCCCGGACCACCCCTGGCTCTTCGCCTTCCTCTTCCGGGCGCCCGAGGAGCCGGTCATCACCCTGCTGCTGGCCGTCGGCCTGCTGTGGGTGGTGCTGGTCCAGATGCTCCGGCATGCCACCGAGCGCTTCTTCGCCAATGTCGGCGCGACCATGCTCGGCATGCTCTACCTGGGGGTGGCGCTGAACCTGCTCGAGCGCCTGGCGCTCCTGGATACGCCCCAGAACTTCAACCGCGGCACCCAGCTGATCCTGCTGTTCCTGGCCGCCACCAAGCTCGGGGATGTGGCGGCGTTCTTCGGCGGACGCGCCCTGGGCCGGCACAAGATGGCACCGCGCATCTCGCCGGGGAAGACCTGGGAGGGCTTCGCCTGCAGCTTCGTCGGCTCGATCAGCGGGGTCTACCTGTTCCAATGGCTGCTGGGCGCCTTCGGCCCTCATGCCCCCTTCGATGCCTGGTGGAAGCCGGCGGTCTGGGCGCTGATCCTCGGTCCCCTCGGGGTCGCAGGCGATCTGGCGGAGAGCTGCATGAAGCGCGACGCCGCGGTCAAGGACAGCGGCGATTCGCTGCCGGGGTTCGGCGGCTTCCTCGACATCCTCGATGCGCTGATCCTGGCGGCACCGCTCGCCTACCTGCTCGCCCTGGTGCTCTGACGCCGCTACGCGCCGCCCTTGCGTCGGCGGAGGATGGACGTCACATGGCGGCGATGAGCGACATCCCTGATCCCCGTCCGTCCGCCACGCCGCCGGCGACCTTCCTCAATTTCCTCAGCGGACTGAGCGCCCAGGTCCTGATGCAGTTCGGCGAGATCCCCAATCCGCTCACCGGCACCCGGACCGCCAATATCGATTACGCCCGCTACACCGTCCAGCTGCTCGAAGTGCTCAACGAGAAGACCACCGGCAATCGCAGCCGCGAGGAGGAGGAGTACCTCCAGGCGATGCTCACCGATTTCCGCCGCCGCCTCGCCCTGGCCCAGCCGCCGGCTGGCTGATCGCCCCCGGGCTGCTGCAGGGCGTGGCCCGCCTTCGCACCCCCTGCAAAACCAACCCGGGCAAAACGGTTGTGTCTGCGGCGGTGGCTGGATGCTCTCGCCCTCACGTTCCCCGGGAGCCTGCATGCGTCCGTCCGCGTTCCTGCTGATCATCGCCGTTCTTGTCGGCTCTGCCCTGGCCGCCGCTGACGCAACGCAAGGCTCTCCCCCCCAAGCTCCTCCAGCCGCATCTGCCCCAGCCCCAGCCACTTCCGCACCCGCACCGGGATCGGGCCCGGGAGCAGCCCACGCACCGGCGACGCCGGCGGCTGGTGCCGGCACCGCGGCTGCGGCAACGGCGGCGAAGGCCAGCGAGCCGTCTGCGCCCTCCTACACCTACAAGGACTACACCCTGAGCAACGACCTGGTCGAGGTCGTGATCACCGACTACCACGGTGCGATCCGCTCCTTCAGCCTGCTTGCCACCCATCCGATCAGGCAGCACGACTGGCAGATCGATCGCCTCCGGCATGCCGGCCTGACGCCGCTGGATCCGGCCAGTCCGCTGAGCGTGCTGGATGACTTCAATCCGGTCGGCGGCAAGCATAACTGGATCACCGGCATCGGCATCTCCGAGGCTGGTGCCGCCCCCTGGACGGTGCTCGAGAGCAACAGCACCCACTTGGTGCTCGAGCACAACGACCCGGCTTTCCTCGTGCACTACCAGCTCAGCTATGCGCTATTGCCAGGCTCTACAGCGCTCACCACCGCCCTGTCGATCGTCAACCGCGGCACCTCCGAGGTGATCCTGCAGCCACGCGTGATCCCGCTCAACGGCATCCACCAGGATGATCCCAGCTCGGACGCCGCCTACCTGGCGGTCGCCTTCCACACCGGCGGGGCCACCGGCTCGCAGACCTCGCTCAACCTGCCCAGCCCGAACGGCACGCCGCAAGCGATCGATGCGAACGGCGCCAGCCTCGACTACGTGGCGCTGAAGAGCCGCTTCTTCGCCGCCCTGTGGGAGCCAGGAACGCTGACGCTCAGCGGCGCCGCCCCAAACACCCCCAGCCTGCCGATGGTCAAGCCGGCCGCCGGCGAGAGCGGCGGACCGGGTACGGTCGCAATCCCGGTCCCCGCCGCCGCCAGCGGAGCCGTGCCCAAGATCACCGCCAATGGCTACAAGATGTCCGATGCCCGCGGCGGCGAGCATCAGGCCTGGATCTCGGTGGATTACGGCACGGCGACGCTCAAGCCCGGCGACAGCCTGGCGCTCGATTGGAAGCTGATCATCACCAGCATGCGGCATGATGACCTGGCGCGGCTGACGCCCATCGAGGGCATGGTCGAATACACCGACGGCTACTACAAGTTCTTCAAGGTCCTGGCCAAGATCCTCACCTACAGCCTCGATGGCGTGGCCAAGGTGGTGGTCAATTACGGCCTCGCCCTGATCGTCCTCACCTTCCTGATCAAGCTCGCCCTGCACCGCACGACCTTCAAGCAGCAGGAGAGCGTGATGAAGATGCAGAAGCTGGCGCCCGATCTCAAGCTGCTGCAGGAGCAGTACAAGAGCGACAAGCAGAAGCTCTACCAGAAGCAGATGGAGCTGTGGAAGAAGCACGGCGTCAATCCGCTAGGCGGCTGCTTGCCGATGTTCATCCAGATGCCGATCTTCATCGCGCTGTTCCAGGCCTTCTGCCATAGCGCCGACATGCGCGGCGAGTCCTTCCTGTGGATCAACGACCTGACCCTGCCGGACCAGATCTACGGCGTCTCGCTGCTCGGATCGACCTTCACCGTCAACCCCCTGCCGCTCATCTACATCGTCGTCACGGTGTGGATGAGCCTGACGCAGAAGCTGCCCAGCGGCGGCGACCCGCAGCAGGAGCAGATGGCCAAGATGATGCGCTGGATGCCGGTCGTCTTCGGCGCGGTGTTCTACAACATGCCCTCCGGCCTGGTGCTCTACTTCACCATCAATGCCATCCTCACCACCATCGAGATCAAGATGGTCAAGCGCAAGCTGGGCGTCTCCTGAGCGCGCTGCGACCGTAGCGGGGCCCGCCGCCGGCAGCGCCGGCTGCGGCATCTGGCCGTGATGAGCGGGCGCACCATCGCCGCCTGCGCCACCGCCACCGGGGGCCACAGCGCGATCATCCGCATCAGCGGTCCGGAGGCGGCCGCGATCGTCGGCCGCGCCGGGCTGCCCGTGCCGCCGCCATGGCAGGCGCTCAGCGCCTCCTGGCCGCTGGCGGGCGGGGCATGCCCATGTCGCCTGCTCTGCGCTCGTGCGCCGCGCAGCTTCACCGGCTGCGACCTGATCGAGATCACCCTCCCCGGCAGCCGCGATGTGGTCGAACTGGCGCTCGAGAGCCTGCGCCAGCACGGCGCCGACCAGGCCAATCCCGGCGACTTCGCGCGCCAGGCGCTCGCCCATGGCCGCCTGAGCCTGGTCCAGGCCGAAGCCATCCTCGCGATCAGCCAGGCGCCCAGCGCCGCAGCGGCGCAGTTCGCCATCCAACGTCTGCACAACGGGCTCGGCCAGGAGCTCACCGCAGTCCGCCAGCGCCTGATCGACCTGCGCGCAGCCGTCGAGGCCGGCCTCGACTTCCTCGATGAGGCGGACGTGCGCAGCTTCGATCCGCGAGCCTTGACCGGCGAGCTGGCGGAGCTGCGCGCCATCCTGGCAGGCTGGATGGTGGCGAGCGACGACCTCGAGTCCGAGGCGCGCGTCTGCCTGGTCGGACCGGCGAACACCGGCAAGTCGGCGCTCTTCAACCGCCTGGTCGGCCAGCTCGGGCCTGGGGCCCTGGTCAGCCCGCATCCCGGGACCACGCGCGACTGGCTGGAGGCGCCGTGGACGATCGCCGGCCGCACCGTACGGCTGGTCGACACCGCCGGCTGGCTCGAGCGGACAGCGGCGGCGACTCCCCTCGACCGCGAGGCGATCGAGGCCGGCGCCGCGTTCGCGACCAGCGCGGCGCTCCTGCTCGCCTGCTCGGCGCCCGATGCGCGCCTGGGCCCGATCGACCACCTGCCCGCTGAGCGCACGCTGGTGATCGCCACCAAGGCGGACCTGGGCGCACCGGATGCGCGCGCGGTGCTGGCGGTGAGCGCGGCGACGGGCTCAGGCTGCGAGCAGCTCTCCGGCCTGGTCGCCGCACGGCTGGGGTCCGTTGGCGGCGGAGAGCCGCGTCAGCAGCGGCTGCTGGCCCAGGGCGATGCCCTGCTCGCTCGGCTGCTGCGCGAACTCCCTGACGATGCCCTGCTGGCCGAGGATCTGCGAGCCGCGGTCGATGCGCTCGGGGACCTGATCGGCATCACCACGCCGGATGACGTATTGGGTGCGATATTTGCACGCTTCTGCATCGGCAAGTGATGGCGTGATGCCGAACAGGAGTCAAAAGATGCTACTAATGTGGTAGTTGAGTGCCATGAGCAATAATAGCCGGGAGCCATGCCGCGGACAGACGCCATCCTCCTGGCACCGCAGGTCACGTCCACCATGGACTCGCAGGTGCACGGATGCGCCCAAGCCGTCTGGCCACACGGAGAACGTTCAAAGTGATGCCATATATGAACTCGCCAGCCATTCCTCCGACCCCGTCCATGCTGCGGAACAGCGCTACTGAGGGGAGCCGCTGGCTGGGAATGACCCCAGATCGCATCCGCCGTTGGCTGCGCGAGTGCACCCCCCACGACCACGCAGGAGGAGCCCATCGGCCTCCAGCCGTTCGTCATGAGGAGACGAGCGGGTTGGCCTCCTTTCTCCATATCGTCGACCTGCGCTATGCCCATGCCGTCATCACAGCCGGCCTCACGCGCAGTATGGTGTGCACGGTTCTTGTACAGGCTCGATTATTGACTGGCGAATGTCACCCCTTCCCCGGCTACCCCTTCTATTCATCCAAGAGCGAGGTGTTCGCGCGACTGGCAACCAGCAGCGATGTGCGGTCGTTCGCAGGCCTCGTGCACACGCATCGTCTCAGCAATGCCCCATACTCGACACGTTGGCGCTGCAGCGCGATTGCAGCGCGATCACAGCGCTCGCCGATGCATGGTGGCCCGCTGGCAAGGACGCACCAGTGATCAGTGACCCGCACCATGGATTCGGCCGCCCGACGGTCGCGCAAACGGGTGCATTTGCTCCCACTGGTTCAGGTACCCTGTGCACGGCCGCTAGCTAACCCACAGCCGAAGCATGCCACTGCTTCGGCTCCTTCACGGGTATCTGGTGATGACGGGTCGCTCCCACCTATACCTCATCGCCCTGACACCGACACTGGCGCCATGGATTCCCCTGTCCCAAAGTCTAACTATTTGCAATGTAAATGGTTGTGCATATGCTTGAACGGCGATGCCTGACCTCCTGCTCCCTTCACGTATTGCGAATCCGCCATTCCACGGGTATTCTTATCCGTATTCGCGTCGGTTCGCATCGGCACATGGGATGGATCCATGACCAGTTCTTCCACTCCGCGAGCCGACATCCAGCTGCCAGCGGCAGTGCATGATCGCCTCATCGAGCGCCTGAAAAGCAATAGCCTCGAACTGCCGGTGCTGCCTGAGGTTGCCAGCCAGGTGGTCACCCTCTCGAATGATCCGAACGCCGACACCAGGCGGCTGGCCCAGCTCATCCAGCGCGACCAGGCGATGGCAGGCCATCTGATGCGCATGGCCAATTCGCCCTTCTATTCCCCCAAGATCCCCCTGGTCTCGCTCGACCAGGTGGTCAGCCGCATGGGCATGAAACGCATCCGCGAGATCGCCTTGATCATCTCCTGCCAGAGCAAGGTCTTCAAGGTGCCGGGCTACGAGGCGCTGGTGAAATCGCACTTCCGCCATTCGCTGGCGGCCGCGGCCTTCGCCCAGGAGATCGCCCGCTCCCGGCGCTGGAATGTCGAGGAAGCCTTCCTCTGCGGCCTGCTGCACGATGTCGGCTGGCCGGTCCTGCTCCAGGAACTGGTCGATCTCTACAAATCCTGCGACGTCGCCTTCGAACTGCCGGTCGCCGAGGCGGTGATCAGCGCCCTGCATACCCGCATCGGCTCGGACCTGGTCAAGCACTGGTCGCTGCCTGCCCGGCTCGGCGAGGCGATCCTGTACCACCACGATCCGCTCAGCTCGACCATCGCCTCGCAGACGGCGATGATGACCAACCTGGCCGACGATCTCGCGCATCTGACCGTGCCGCTGCTCGACAACCCGCGCGCGGTGAACGAGGATTCGGTGCGTGCCCACCCCATGCTCCAGCACCTCAACATGTATCCGGATGAGATGGACGCCTTGCTCGCTATGCGCGAGCACATCACCCAGATGATCGAGGCGGTGGCATGAGCGCACTCCAGCCGGGCAGCATCAGCGGCGGCGCGCAGCCGAGCACCCCGTGAGCGACAGCGAGGCTTTCGATGTGGTGGTGATCGGCGGAGGCCCGGCAGGACAGCATGCCGCAGTGCATGCGGCGCGCAGCGGCCGCTCCGCGCTTTTAATCGAGCGCGAGGCGAGCATCGGGGGCGCCTGCGTCGCCCGCGGCACCATCCCCTCCAAGACCCTGCGCGAGACCGCGCTGGCGCTCACCGGCTTCAAGCGCAAGAGCGGCGACGTCTGCCAGATGAGCCTGGGCGAGGACATCCAGGTGGCGAGCCTGATGACGCGCCTCGAGCAGGTGGTCAGCGCGCACCAGCGCTACATGCAGTCGCAGCTCGCCCGCGACCAGGTGCAGATGCGCCATGGCCGCGCCCGCTTCATCGATGCGCACACCATCGAGATCGGCGGGGTCGATGGGTCGCGGCGCCGGGTGAGCGGGGCGATCATCGTCATCGCCAGCGGCTCGCGCCCGCGCTCGCCGGCGGAGATCCCGGTCGACCACGCGCACATCCTCGATTCCGATTCCATCCTCTCGATGACCTACCTGCCGCGCAGCCTGACCGTGCTGGGGGCGGGGGTGATCGCCTGCGAGTACGCCTCGATCTTCGCCTCGCTGGGCACCCAGGTGACGATGATCGACAAGGGCGAGCGTCCGCTCGCCTTCCTCGACCGCGAGCTGACCACCCGCTTCGTCGAGGCCTTCACCGCCATGGGCGGCCGCTTCCTCGGCAAGCGCTCGACCGCCTCGGTGGCGTGGGACGGCCTGGGCGAGGTGGTGACCCGCCTTCAGGATGGCGAGGAGGTCAGGTCGGAGAAGCTGCTGTGCGCCCTGGGCCGCGTCGCCAACCTCGAGAACCTGGACATCGGCAAGGCCGGACTGACCCCGACCGACCGGGGCCTGATCAAGGTCAATGACCAGCTGCGCACCAGCGTGGTCCACATCTTCGCCGTCGGCGATGTCATCGGACCTCCATCCCTGGCTTCCTCGGCCATGGACCAGGGTCGACGGGCGATGTGCCATGCGCTGGGCCAGGACCCCGGGGTCCCGGCCGAGCTGATCCCGGTGGGCATCTACAGCATCCCCGAGATGTCCCAGGTGGGTTTGACCTCCGATCAGGCCACCGAGCGCCATGGCGGGTGCCTGGTGGGCCGGGCGCCGTTCGCGGAGATCGCCCGCGGGCAGATCGCGGCCATCCAGGATGGCCTGCTCAAGCTGGTCACCGACAAGGCGGGGAAGCGGCTGCTCGGCGTGCAGGTGGTCGGCGAGGGGGCAGCCGAACTGGTCGCCATCGGCCAGATGGCGCTGATCACCGGGCAGGACGTCGATGTCTTCATAAGCAACACTTTCAATTTCCCGACCCTCGCCGAAGGCTACCGCATTGCGGCCCTGGATATCGCCCATCAGCGGCAGCAGGTGCCGACCCCGGCACCGGTCGCCGGCGCCTGAGCAGGCGCGGGTCGGCGCCCCGCCCCTACTTCACGAGGCACACGTAAAGCGGGCATCGATTATTTCGTAAGCGACTGCAGCGTCTATCACTAGGACTCCTCGATCGAGGTGTCGGCCGCGCTGGATGCCCATCACATGAGGTCGGCGGTTCCATGGCTGCGGGGCACCTGCAGCCGGCTGCCGGAGATGCCCCGACGGCCGTATATGATGCCAAAGCGGATGTATGAGTGCAGTCAAGCAGTTCGCTTGTGCGTCGACAGCCCCTGCTAGGCTACCGTTTCATACACGTCGTTCATGGACGGTCATCCGTCTGGAGCACCATCGATGGCTATCCTTCCGCGACTGCTCCTGCTGCTGCTGGCCCTCAACGCCACCCTGCTGGCCACCGACACCTGGCAAGGGCCAGCGACCGGCAACTGGAGCACAGGCGCCAATTGGTCAGATGGGACGCCACCGCTGGCGAGCGAGGCGGCCGATCTGGGCTCGGGCACGACCATCACCATCGACAACGCGAGTGCAGTCGCCGCATCGATCGCCGGAACGGCGAACATCCTCGTGCCCACCGCAGGTACGCTGACCGTCAATGGCACCATCATCGCGGCCAATATTGCCATGAATGGCGGTACCCTGGTCAATGCCACCACGCAATGCACGATCACCGCCTCCACCTCTGGCGGCACGCTGTCCAACATCGCCATTCCAAGCGGCTCCATGCTCGACCTGACGCAGGCATGGGGCGCATGGGTCCAGGCCAGCAGCAACCTCACCGTCAATGGATCAGTGCACATCGGCAACGCTGCGAACACCACCTATGGAGTCCTCTACTGGACTGGCAACCTGTCCATCGGCGGCACCGGTGACATCCTCCTGGGTGCGAGCACCAATAATGGTCTCGGAGAGAACGGCTCCGGCTCGACGCTGACCCTGCTCTACCCGCTGATGGTGCATGGAAATTCCGGCTATCTGAACTCATATTCCGGCACTCTTCTCAATCAGACCTCGATCCTCTGCGACGTGGCGGCGGGCAGCCTGACGATCAACACCCAGACGCTCACCAACCAGGGCACGATCTCCAGCCTCGCCGGTGGGAGCCAGGTGAACATCAATGTCACCGGCTGGGCCAACAGCGGCACGCTGCAGGCTGCCGCGGGATCCCAGCTTGCCCTGCATGCGACAGGTGCAGGCAGCAACACCGGAATCATGACCGCGTCGGACGCCGCGATCACCATCAGCGGCGGGACCTGGAGCACGCCAGCAGGGTCATCGCTGACCGTCAACAGCAGCACGCTCACGCTCGGCGGCGCCTGGAGCGCACCTGCCGGAGCGATCATCTCAACCGGATCATCGACCATCAATCTCGGCGGCACCTTCACCGTCACCCAGGCGGGTCTCGTTTCATACGCATCAGGGAGCACGACCGTCAACCTCACCGGCGTGATGGACAACACCGCCGGATTGAGCCTGACAGCGGCGACCGGACCTTGGCACCTCCTCGGAGGCACCATCAATGGCGGCACCATCACCGGCAGCGGCGCCGATACGCTGATCGGCACGACCACCGGTGGAACGCTGTCGGCAGTCACCCTGGCCAGCACGACGGTCTTCGATCTCACCCAGGCCTGGGGCGCGCAGGCGACAATCACCAACGGCCTGACCAATAACGGCAGCATCCAGATCGGCAATGCATCAGGCTCCACCTATGCCGTCCTCTACTGGACCGGAAGCCAGGCCTGGAGCGGATCGGGCGGTATCCTGGCTGGGAATTCCACCAATAACGGCATCAGGGAGAACGACAGCCTGAAGACGCTCATCATCGACAGCCCGCTGCAGATCCATGGCCAGTCCATGACCATCTACCTGGCGTCGACCAGCACCCTGACCAATTTCGGTACGATCGACTGCGATGTCGCCGGCGGGACGATCACCATGTATGGAGGATTCACGCTCGGCAACAGCGGCACCATCGAAGCGACCGCCACGGAGTCTGGGGCAATGGCGTTTCCTATAAATCTG
>PLEW01000235.1:40199-41293 GCA_003136555.1 Planctomycetota bacterium
AAAGCTCGCGCTCATCTTGATGTAGAAGATTGCCGGGAGGTCTGGCAGGAAGCTGTTGTCCGAGCACAGGCGACTTTCCCTTCGCGAGTCAGCGCCCTACCTGGTCGACGCATCTATGCATTCGACGCTACCAGGGTCGTGTCCCCGGGAACGGCTGGTGCTCGGAAGCGCTGGGGAAGCCCTACGGGCAAGGATAACAAGAAGCACCATAATCCGCAGTCCATGATGGTCGCTGCCTGGGAATTAACCACGGGAATACCGCTGGATATCGCACTTCTTGGGTACAAGGGATCCGAACGACTCGGCGCAAATCGAATCCTGAAATCGCTCAAGAAAGGCGATGTCGCCGTATTCGATCGCGGATATCATGGTCGAGAATTCTTCTCTGGGTTCCTCGCTCATGGAGTTGACATCGTTGCGAGAATGCCATCGGTGGTGGATTCCACCTGGAAGGAGATCGAGCCGTTCCTCGCGAGCAAGGAAGATGACGCGATTGTAAACATGGATCTCGGAGATGGTCTCGGCAAACGATTGATGAGATTGGTTCGCCGCCGCTTCCTTCCTGGTGCTCCGAAGAAAGGTCAACCCCGCGATAAGATGATCATAATGACCACACTCCTGGATCAGGAGGCATATCCATTAGAGGTCATTCTGGATTTGTATTCTCGGCGATGGGATATCGAAACTCGCTTTCGCGAGATGAAGCACCAATACGGCCTTGAATCCTTTCACTCAAATCGAGTCGACGGGGTAGAACAGGAAATCTATGCTGTCCTCACATGGATGACCCTGTCGGCGATGGTCCAAGGCATGGCCGAGAAGGCCGTGGACAAGAAGCATGGCTATCAGGAATGGACGGATCCACACATGTGGCAAGTAAGTCGAGCCGATGTATTTTCTGCGACAAGGCGGCTGTTTTTTGCGGTTTTGGTCGATCCCAGGGAGGCCATTAACAATCTAGAAGAGCTCGCGCAGGGTGAAGCGGATTGGATTGTCACGGGTGCCCGACGTCGACGTCCAGGACGATCATTCATCCGCGAAACGAAACGTCCCTGGGGGCGATGGGCATAGTGAATTTATGGGAAAGGCCATTG
>PLEW01000183.1 GCA_003136555.1 Planctomycetota bacterium
TAGCCCTTGTAGCCGAGGCAGATCACGAAGTCCTCGATGCCGTGCGAGGCATAGATCTTCATGATGTGCCAGAGCATCGGCTTGCCGCCGATCTCGACCATCGGCTTGGGCCTGGCGACGGTTTCCTCGCTGATGCGGGTGCCCATGCCTCCGGCGAGGATGACGGCTTTCATGTCGACTGGTCCTGCAAATCTCTGTTCATGGTGGCCACGCTCCGCGATCCTCGCCTGGGCCGCCTAGACGGGGGAGAACGCGGATTGAGCCTACGCACCTCATTCGGGATACAACCCCATAAGCAAAGGCAGGTTGCGTTTCATGACGTGGCGTTCCCGGTACCCCCTGGCATCGCTTGCGCCAAGTACTGTGAGCGACGTGCGGAGGCGCCGCGCCGGGCGCCGGAAGCAGTCCTGCATGTGCTGTCCGCGCTTATCGCTGCCTCCTCCGCCGGGCCATTCGCGCCCTGTTCCGGCGGTCCCGATCGGTTGGCCTCGACGCACCCGCCGCAGCCCAGCGCTGGCTGCTGATCAATCGACCAGGTAGCAGGCTGGTGCGGCTACGGCTGAAGACACCCAAGGTGGTCCAGCGACGGTCGGCCTTGGACGCTCAGGTTTCCTGCCGGTGCGGGTCGATCAAGTAGAGCGCCGGGGACGCGCCAGCCGCTGTGATCACGATGACTGGAGGCGAAAGGTCTGCTCACCGTGGTCGGCTGTACGCGGCTGATGGCGAAGCTCTCCTGCGCTCCGGCTAGATGGACGAGCAGGACCGGTCCATGATTGGTCCGGAGGTGCCGGTGGATCTCGCGCTGGCCTGGCGCTGCGCCCCGGGCCGACGAGCGCGGCCTCTGCTCATGGGTTGACGCAACGACGATTGCGGGGTGCAGGCGCGGTCGCGATCGTTCAAGGGCGCTTGCGGAACACCCAGATATCCTGCTGTATCTGCGCACCCTGATCGCCTTCCAGGTGCTCGAGCTCTTCCAGTGCTGCGGCCAATGTCTTGCGGACGTATGCAGGCGACTGGAAGGCGGTGAAGCAGCGCTTGCCTTCCACGGCCTGACCACGGATGACCAGATTGCCGTTGCTATAAGTCCTGCGCTCGTCGGGCAGCAACTTGCCGATGTAGTTGTCCCCATGGAGCGTGATGATCAGTATCCCCCCGGTTCGACCAGCCTGGTGAGCTCGGCGATCCATGCGCTATGCATCGGCTCTGACAAATGGGTGAAGACCGACAGGCAGTAGATGCAATTGAATGACGCCGCGGGTAGCGCGATCGGCGGCTCGAGCTTGTTGGGCGCGAAGCTGACATCGGCGATATTCTCTTTGCACCACGCGATCGACCTGAGGTTGTAATCAGTGCCTGTGAGCTGGGGCTTCAGGTCGGCAAGCAGCGTGGGGAGATGGCGGATGATCCGCGCTGGTCCGCATCCCCATTCGCAGATCCTCAGGGGAGTGGTCGCGGGCATGTGACGACGGATCACCGAGCTGAAGAATTCCGCATGCTGGCGCCCGCTCGCAGCATAGGTGGTCCAATCGGAATGCCCATAGGCATCATATGAGAGATCGTCGGGCGGCAGGCGGAATGTCGGGTTGGCTTGGATGAACTCGCGATTGGCCTTGGCGAAGGAGACCCTTGGTCTGCATGAATCGGATTTTATCGGCGAATTCGATCAGTCCGAGTTTGCGCAGAATGGCCAGGATAAACTGCCTCATGGCGAGGAGCCTAGGAGGCGACTGGGGCATTCCAAGGGGCAACGATCATGTGGTGCATGGACTGCCGAACGCAGAGCCTTCCGACTCGCGGATGCGGATGGAATGCGGCATTTCCTGTACGCAGTTCGTTGGCAGGCGCAGTGTCCGCTTGGCGCCGTCGCGCAGGCGGGGAAGGTGCTAATTCCCATCGCGGCACAGGTTCATTGCCTCCGCTTGTTCGGCCAGACCTGGATGTCTTGCGGCCGGGTTCACGATACCGCCCCGGGCAATTGTCCAATCCAGGCATGCAGCCGAGACGTATGGAGGGATGGGAGAACCCGCCATGATCGGTCGAATGGTGCTCGGCCTCTTGCTCCTGACCGCCTCAATGTCGACCTGCGCCGAGCTCGGGTGGCAACCGTGGAGCGATGATCTCTTCACCCTGGCCAAGGCGGAGCGCCGCCTGGTGCTGCTCGACCTGGAGGCCGGCTGGTGCCACTGGTGCCATGTCATGGACCAGGTCACCTATCATGACCCGGAGGTGGTCGACCTTCTGCGTTCGCACTTCCTGGTGGTGCGCGTCGATCAGGACGCGCATCCGGATCTCGCCAGCCGCTATGAGGACTACGGCTGGCCGGCGACCATCCTGTTTGACGCCTCCGGCAATGAGCTGGCCCGGCGCTCCGGGTACCTCGAGCCAAGGTCGATGGCGGGCATGCTGAAAGCATTCATCGAGGATCCGACCCCGGGACCGTCGGTTACCGCAGCGGCAGCTTTGGCGCCAGCGCCCCCCGGCCCGCTGGCCCCGGCCCGGCGCGCCCGCCTGCAGGAGTCATTCCTGGAGAGCTATGATGCCGACCAGGGCGCATGGGGGGGGGTGCATAAATATCTCGATGCCTCGTGCCTCGAGTTCAGCCTCCTGCGCGCAGCCGGCGGTGACCGCCAGGCGCAGAGCATGGCCGAGGTGAGCCTCAACGCGGCCTGGGCGCTGTTCGATCCGGTATGGGGAGGGGTATACCAGTACTCCACCAGCGGCGTGTGGACCGAACCGCACTTCGAGAAGCTGATGTCCTTCCAGGCGGATTATCTGCGCAGCTATGCCCTGGCGTATGCTGCCAGCGGCGAGCCTAGGCATCTGCTGGCCGCACTCATGGTGCACCGCTTCATCGGCGATTTCCTGACCTCGCCGGACGGCGCCTACTACACCAGCCAGGATGCCGACCTTATCCCCGGGCAGCAGAGCGCACGCTACTTCGCCCTCAGCGATCGCGATCGCCGGGCAGAGGGCATCCCGCGCATCGATCGCCATATCTATGCACGCGAGAACGGCTGGGCCATCGAGGCCCTGGCGCTCCTCTACGGAGTGACCGGCAGCAAAGAGCTGCTGGCTGAGGCCAGTCGCGCAGCGCGCTGGATCATCGAGCACCGTTCCCTTTCCGGCGGTGGATTCGCCCACGGCGAGGCGGATGACGCAGGACCGTATCTCGGCGATACCGTGGCGATGGCGCGCGCTGAGCTGGCGCTCTATACCGTGACCGCCGAGCGCCCCTGGCTCGAGCGTGCCTGCGGCAGCCTCGATGCCATTGCTGGGCGCTTCGCCTGTGCCGCGAGCGGCGGCGCCACCGCGGCCGGCTACCTGTCGGTGGCCGCCATTCCGGGCGGTCTTCCGCCGACGCCCAGCCGGGATGAAAATGAGGCTATTGCTCGCACTGCCAACCTGGTCTACCAGTATACCGGCAAGGTCCGCTATCGTGACATGGCGGAGCGCGCCGCTCGCTACCTGTTCGCGTCCGGCATCGCCGAGAAGAGGCCCACCGCCGGCGAGCTGCTGGTCGATGCCGAGCTCGGCCATGAGCCGCTCCACCTCACCGTGGTAGGGGCCAAGGCCGATGCGCGCGCCCTGGCGCTGTTTCGCGCCGCAAATGCCTATCCACTGGTTTACAAGCGCCTCGAGTGGTTCGATCGGGCCGAGGGCCCGCTGCCGCGCGCCGACCTCGAGCTGCCAATGTCGGAGGTGCCGGCGTTGTACATCTGCACCGCTTCCAGCTGTTCATCGCCGGTGACCCGGCCGGCAGATGTGCGTGGCCGCATCGATCGCGCACTGGGACGGCAGCAGGCGCCTTGAGGGGCCGGTCCCCGTGCGACTGCGCGAATGCCGACGTAGGACGCGTCAATGCTGGTCCTGGCCCTGCCCGGCGGGCAAGCGGATGGACAGCACGTGGGCGACGAGACCCGGCAGCTCGAGCGCGACGATGCGATGGTGGTTGGTGTCCGCCACATAGAGGCGGTCGCCGACCGCGCTCAGTCCGGCCGGTTCGAAGAAGCCGATCGCATCCGCGCTGCCCGGCTTCGAGGTGCCGGTCCCTGTCAGCGAGGTGACCGCGCCGGTCAGGGGGTCGAGGCGGCGCAGCACCTGGTTGTAGGTGTCGGCGACCGCGAGGTAGGCGCCACCGCCGCTGCCCACCAGGGCGATGCCGAGCGGATGCTGGAAGCGCGCTTCGCGTCCGCTGGCATTGGCCTGGCCGAAGCCGAACAGATCGCCGCTGCCGGCCAGGGTCGCGACCCGGCCCGCCGGAGTGATGTCGACCGCGCGGATGCTGCTGGCCTCGGAATCGGCGACAAAGAGCCTGGTGCCGTCGGTCGCTAGGCCGCTGGGCTGGGCGAAGGCGCTGTGCGCCAGATCGCCATCCGTCGCCGACTCGCGTCCAGTGCCGGCGAACACCGCGATCTCGCCGCTGGCCAAGTCATAGCGCCAGATCTGGTGGCATCCCGCCATGGCGATGAACAGCGCGTCGGCGCAGCGCACCACGTCCCACGGGCTGTTCAGCTGGGCCTTGGCCCCGGGGCCGGAGTAGTGCCGGTCCTGGCCCTGCTCGCCCGTGCCGCACAGGGTGCGCACCGTGCCGGTACTCAGCGCGACCGCCCGCAGCGCGTGGTTCAGGCAGTCGCAGACGAACAGGGTCGCGCCATCCGCGCTCAGGGCCATGCCCTGCGGCTCGTCGAACTGTGCGGTAGACGGCGGGCCGTCGGCCAGGCCCGGCTTGCCGCTGCCGATGATCGCCTGCACGGCGCCATCGGGATCGGCGACCAGCACCCGGTGGTGGCCGGTGTCGGCGATGAACAGGCGATGCCCCGGGCCATCAGCAAGAACCTTGCCCGGGAATAGCAGCGGGGAGGCCGCCGCCTGGTCGTCGTGCTCGGGGGCGAAGCGCAGCGGGCCAGCGGCCAGGGAGCCGTCCGCCTTGGCCTCGGCGAGGAGCTTGGCGATCAGGTCCTCGAGACCCTTGCGATGGCCCTCGCCCGGCACCAGGCCCAGCAGCCGGCCATGCGCATCGATCACCGCCAGGGTCGGCCAGCTGTGCACGCCGAAGCGCTTCCAGATGGCGAAATCCGAATCCACCGCCACCGGATGCGAGAGCCCGTAGCGCAGCACCGCGGCGCGGATGTTGGCGGTGTCCTTCTCCTGGTCGAATTTGCCGGAATGCACGCCGATGACGACGAACGGCTGGTCCTTGAACTTCTCCTCCAGGTACTTGAGGTCGGGGATGACATGCATGCAGTTGATGCAGCAATAGGTCCAGAAGTCGATCAGCACCACCTGGCCCTTGAGCGTCTCGCGGGTGAGCGGCTCGGCGGTGTTCAGCCAGCCCTTGGCGCCGTTGAACCATTCCACCGCCCGGGCGGGGCCGGGCTGATCCTCGCCGGCGGCAGGGCGCAGGAGCAGGGTGAAGGTGGCCGCGAGGAGCATCCAGGCAGGGGGACGGCAGGGCATCGAGGCCTCCAGGGCCGAGGGCAAGCGTAGGACGGCGGCAGGGCTACAGGGGTGCTCCTGACATCATGGGGCCAGTGGCATATCACCCGCTCGGTGCACTCAGGCGCCCTCCCATTCCGGTGAGAGATCCCCTTCGCAGACCGTCACCGCCGGGCCGGTGAGGCGGACCTGCGAGCGGTCGTCCGGCCAGGCGACCCGCAGATCGCCGCCGCTCAGGCGGATGATCGCCTCGCGGGAGGCGATGCGGCGATCCAGGATCGCCGCCACCAGGGTCGCGCAGGCGCCGGTGCCGCAGGCCTGGGTCTCGCCGCTGCCGCGTTCCCAGGTGCGCTGGCGCAGCACCGGCAGGCCCTGCTCGTCGGCGAGCCGGCTGACGAACTCGACATTGGTGCGCCGCGGGAAGCGCGCATGGTGCTCGATCGCGGGCCCGACCTCGCCGACTGGGGCGGTCTCGGCCTCCGCGACGAAGAGCACGGCGTGGGGATTGCCCATGCCGACCGCCAGCAGGCGGTGCGCCGTGCCGGCCACGGTGAGGGTGAGCTCGAGGAGCGGACCGGGCCCGGGGTGCTCGACCGGCACGGCGGCGGGGACGAGACGCGGCGCACCCATCAGCACCGACGCGCCGCTGCAGCGCTGGCCGGTGAACAGCAGATCGACCGCGAGCTCCCCGGCACCGGTCTCGAAGCGCAGCGTGCGCTCTGTGACATGGCCGCGATCATAGGCCAGCTTGGCGGCGCAGCGGATGCCATTGCCGCACATCTCCGATTGTGAGCCATCGCTGTTGAACATCAGCATGCGCGCATCGGCGGTGCTCGAGGGGCCGACCACGATCAGGCCGTCGCCACCCACCCCGGTATGACGATCGCTCAGCCGCCGCGCCAAGGCCGGCAGATCCGCAGGCAGCGCCGTCTGCCAGCCATCGAGGTAGACGTAGTCGTTGCCGCACCCGTGCATCTTGATGAAGTGCATGGGCAGCATGCTACCCCTGCCGGCGCAATGATCTACGGCTATGTCCGCGAGTTCAGGCAGTGCCCCGTGCCGGATGCAGGCCCGAGCGGCCTGCCAGCGCCGGATGGCCGGCTCAGGTGCTCTGCGAGCGCCCTTTGGTGCGCAGGTCGTAGGCCTGGTGGAGGCGCCCGGACGGGTGCCGCCAGGCCGCCATCTCGGTCTTCATGCGCACCTGCTCCTCGATCACGGTGAGGAAGCGCGCCTGCGATTGCTTGGGCAGGTGCGCCACCGCGGCCAGATCGAGGAAGGTGGAGCGCTCATCGCCCGCCAGGTGCAGCGAATCCGCCCATGCGTCGATGGCATCGAGCGGAGGCGTGCGGCGCCCGGAGACGACATTCGAGGCGAAGCCCTGGGCGATGCCGACGCTGCGCGCCCAGTGGCTCAAGGTCAGGCCACGAGCGTCGATCAACTGGCGCAGGACGGTGCCGAAGACTTCCATCGCACTGCCCAGCATAGCAGTCTTGCGCCAGCGCCAGCGGGCATTCCGGCATGGGAATGTCTGCTGTCCCGGGCAGCACACCGGACACCATCGTGCACAGCGCCGGGACGGATGCGCATGTTCCGCGCGGGGCGCTCAGGGCTGGGCCCGCCGGGCAAACCTGGTATGCAAGGGCATGCCGATGCCCCCCCTCCATCGCTTCCTGCCCTCTGCAGCCCTGCTGGGCTTCCTGCTGATCGGCGCTTGCGGCCATGCTGGGGAAGCTGCCCCTGCAAGCCCGCCATCCGCGACCCTGGCCGCCCCGCCGGCGGAGGGCCTCGCCCTGCAGGTCGATGCCAGCGACATGCCGCGCGGGCTGCTCCATGCGCATGAGCAGCTGTTCGCCAAGCCTGGCGATCTCGCCCTGGTGTTCCCCAAGTGGATACCTGGCGCCCATGCACCTGCCGGACGCGTCGACAGCCTCATCGGCCTGCATTTCACCAGCGCCGCCGTTCCGGTGCCCTGGGATCGCGACGAGGTGGACCCGTACCGCTTCATCGTCCATCTGCCGCCCGGGACGACCAGCCTGGACATCGAGCTCTCCTACATCGCCAACCAGGCCGACAGCAACAGCATCGGCGTCGACATCGCCGGGGATGCCCAGGTGACGCTCATCTGCTGGAACTGCTGCCTGCTCTATCCGGAGGGCCGGGCGGCGGCCGGCATCCCGGTCGATGTCCAGCTGACCACCGTGCCGGGCTGGAAGGTCGCCAGCCAGCTGGTCCAGAGCGACCGCCAGCAGGATGTCATCCGCTTCGCCAGGACCTCGCTGCGCGACCTGATCGACCAGCCGCTTGTCGCCGGTCCGCGGGTCGCCGATACCGCCATCGATACCGCGGGCGCACCCTCTGCGGTGGTGTCGGTGGCCTCGAAGGTCGAGACCCAGACCCTCGATCCGCTGTGGGTCGAAAAGCTCGCGTCGCTGTCCCACCAGGCCCAGCTGCTGTTCGGCCGGGCCCACTACCGCAGCTACCGCTGGCTGTTCGTCAACGGCGAGGGCCTGGAGGGCATCGGCCTGGAGCATGGGAACTGCAGCCTGTGCGGACTGGGCGATGACGTCATGGCGGCGTACGACAAGGCGGGCTACGACGACCGCAACCTGCCGGTGCACGAATATATGCATTCCTGGTGCGGCAAGCATGTGCGGCCCCTGCCGATGGCGACCAGCGACTTCCAGGCGCCCCAGCGCCTGGGGCTGCTGTGGGTCTACGAGGGCCTGACCCAGTACCTGGGCGAGGTCGTCGGGGTGCGTTCCACCTTCGCCACCGCCAAGGAGTTCCGCGAGCAGCTGGCCTACGATCTCCACGATCTGGCGCATCAGGGCGGACGCTCATGGCGCAGCGTCGAGGACACCGCGCGCGCCAGCTTCCTGCTGCGTGACATGAGCCGTCACTACCATGAGCTGCGCCGCGACCAGGACTACTACATCGAAGGCGAGTTCTTCTGGCTCGAGGCCGACCTCATCATCAGGAGCGAGAGCCATGGCACGAAGAGCCTGGATGACGTCGTCCGCGGCTTCCTCGGCGCACCGGTCGAGCCCGGTGCGGTACGCACCTACGTCCTCGACGATGTCATCACTGCACTGGAGCAGGTGCAGCACCATGACTGGCGCTCGCTGATCACCGAGCGCATCTACGCCCTGCGCCCGGTGCTGACCACCACCTGCCTCGACAACTCCGGCTGGACCCTGACCTACGGGCCCGAGGTCGCCGGCGCCGACGAGGAGGAGATCATGCTCGACGCGCGCCAGAGCCTCGGCTGCCAGTTCCATGAAGCCCACGCCATCGGCATCGTTCCAGGCTCCCCGCCACCGTCGCCACGACCGGGATCTGCCTGNNCACGGCGACGACGCCAAGCGCCGTGCGGCCGAGAAGGCCGGGCTGATCGATGGCAAGCTGGTGAGCAAGGTCAATGGCCTCGAATTCAGCGGCAAGAACCTCGAGGCGGCGCTGCAGAAGGCCCACGACGACGGCACCGGCGTCCTGCACCTGACCACCGGCGACGAGAAGCACGAGGCCGTGCTGGAGGTGCACTGCGCCACCGGGCCGTTGCATCCCCATCTGGAGCGCAGCGCCACCGCCGATCAGCTGGGGGACATCCTGAAGGCTCGATGAGGACAGGGGCAGGATGGTCTGCTCCGATTTGACACCCCGGCCTGGCCGGCCAGCATGGACGGGCGAGGGCAGAGGATGTCGGCTCTGGATGCCACCTGGTGGCGGATGTGGAAATCCGGACAGAACGCCATCCGGCGACTGCTCTACGAGCAGCCCATGCGCGGGGCGTCGGTGGCGGTGGTGCTGCTGCTGGTGTGGTTCATGCTCGGCGGCCTGTTCGCGTCAGTGCTCTTCTACCTCAGCCAGGGCCAGTACGAGAGCTTCAAGTCCCAGCTGGTCGAGAGCCTGCTCTCGGTGTTCTTCTTCTCGCTGTTCTTCCTGGTCACCATCTCTGACATCGTCCTGGTCTGGAGCACCCTGTTCCGCAGCCGCTCGGCAGCCTTCCATGCGCAGCTGCCGCTGAGCAACCGCCAGCTCTATTGGAGCGCGAGCGTCGAGGGCGGGCTGTGGTCGAGCTGGGCGGTGCTGGTGCTGATGTGCCCGCTGCTGGGGGCGCTGATCCTCGATGCACTCTACCCCGACGGCGCGACCCTGCGCTCCTGGTCGGTGGCCGAGGTGCTGACGATGCTCTGCGGCGGCGGTGCGGCGATGGCGATGTTCGTGCTCTGCTGCGCCGCCGCGGGCGCCCTCGGCTCCCAGCTCCTGGCCCGCCTCATCCCGGCGCTGCGTCGCGGATTGAAGGGCATCATCGCCCTGGTGGTGGCGGGGCTGATGGTGGTGGCGGTGCTGATCCTCGGCTCGATCGAACATCGAGCCGAGCCGGTGTCCTTCATGAGCTCGGTCATCGGCCGCCTGCGCTTCGCCGAGAACCCCTATCTGCCGCCGTGGTGGGCGGAGCAGGCGCTCAGCGGTGCGATCACCGGCCAATGGCGGGAATGGGGCTACTACATGCTCCTGCTCGCCTCGACCGCCGCCTTCCTCGCGCTGGTCGGCGAGTGGGTCGCAGCGCGCAGGATACGCCTCGACCTTGATGCCCTGACCGGCAGGCCCGAAGCGCCCCAGCGCGCCCGGCCATCGCACTGGCATCCCATCCCCCTGCTGCCGGCCGATCTCGGTCTGCTGGTGGCCAAGGATCTGCGCCTGTTCCTGCGCGAACCGGCGCAGGTGCTCCAGTTCACCATGTTCTTCGCCATCCTCACCTTCTACCTGCTCCTCCTGCCGCGGGTCGGCAAGGCCTTCAATTACGATGCGCTCTGGCGTCCGATCGTCTCCCTGCTCAATCTCACCGCGGTCGCCATGGCGCTTGCCACCTTCACCGGCCGCTTCGTCTATCCGATGCTCAGCCTTGAAGGTAAGCGACTGTGGGTACTGGTGCTTGCGCCGTGGCCACGCGATCGCGTGGTCACCGCGAAATTCGCCTTCGCGCTGTTGGTCGGCATGCCGGTCAGCGTCTCCCTGGTGGTGCTCTCGGGGGTGATGCTGGAGCTCAAGGCGGGGGTCATCATCTACCAGGCGCTCACCATCGCCTGCATGGTGGTCGGCTTCTCGGCCGGCGCTCTCGGCCTGGGGGCGCGCCTCGCCGATTACGAGGAGGACAATCCGGCCAAGCTGGTGGCGGGGTACGGCGGCACCATCAATCTGATGGGCAGCCTGCTGTTCACCGGGCTGCTGATGGCCGGTGCGGCCTTTCCCCTGATCGGGCTGGGTGGCCTGCATGGCTATGGCCTGGGGGCGTGGAGCTGGATCATCGGCCTGTCCTGGACGGCGCTGGTCACCACCATCTGGAGCGTGGTCTTCCTGCGCATGGCCTGGCGCTGGTTCGCCCGCAGCCCATGAGCAGGTACGGCGACCGTGCGTTGACCACCTCCTCCGGTGCTGAGACTGGCGGATGCCTCGAGGAGATGGTGAGATGCGCTTGAGTCAGCCCGCATGGTCCCGCTGGTACCTGGCTCTGGTCCTGGCGGCATGGTGGGTCGGAGCCGCCGGCCGCGCGGCGGCTGCCGAGATGGTGGTCAATAGTGAGCTCATGCGGCTGCCCCAGGGGGCGATCGAGCGCGCCGTCTCGGCCCGCCTGACCGCGACACCGCTGGCCTGGCCGCTCACCCTGCACGTGCCCTTGAGCCAGGCGGTCGCCCTGCTGAATGGCTCCGGCAACGCCACCCGGCTGGCGGAGGGTCTCGATGGCGCCGCGGTCGCTGATCTGCCGCTCCTGGCGGGCGACTACTGGCAGGGCGTCCAGATGGTCTGCAATGCGTATGATCTGGTGCTCGAGCCGGGAGAGGGCATGGACCAGGCTGAGGATGCCGGCCGCTTCAGCGGACGCGAGAACGTCGGCACGGCGGTGATCATGCAGGGCGGCGCGGTGGTGCTTGCGCACCGGCCGGAGAAGACGTCACGCCCGATCCTCCTGCCCTGCGGTGTCGTGCTCGGAGTGGTCTCTGCGCTCGATGTGCGGCAGCGGCGCGGTGCGGCTCCCAACCGCACCCTCGATGCCCAGATCGATCTGCGCCTGGAACCGCACGTGCTTCCGGGCCAGGTCGGCGTCTCCATGGTGGCCTGGAGCGGCGTCGAGGATGCCGCCGGCCGCAAGCTCGAATTCGGCGAAGGGGGCTCGCCCCGGGCGGTCGCCGGGCTGCCCCTGCACCTGACCAAGATGCCGGATCGGCTCAAGGCCGTGCAGCTGAGCGGCGAGCTGCTGGTGCAGATGATCGAGCCGATCACGCTCACCGCGACGCTGAAGAGCGGCGGGAGCGCGCGCGCAGAGCTCCTCGGGCAGGCGATCGAGGTGCACCTGCTGGGCGATGGCGAGACCACTCCCGAGGGGCAGAAGGGCCCAGGCCTGAGCGTCGGCATCCCCTCCACGGTGCTGGGCGCCCGGCCGCACATCCAGGTGCTCAACGGGGGCAACGCCATGGGCTTCTCGATGCAGGGCTCGAAATGGAGCGGTGGGCGCATGGACCTGTTCTTCCGCGGACCCAAGCTCGGCGACGGCGAATACACCGTCCAGATCGAGGGGCCCGCGGCGCTGCAGCAGCTGCACGTGCCGCTGCATCTCGCCATCGCCCTCGATCGCCTGCCTGACACGGACGCCGTGCCGGAGCCCGGCTTCGATCTGCAGCTCCCGACCCATGTCGCGTGGCCGGCCGCCCACCTCACGGTGCATGAGGCCATCGCCCTGCTCTCGGCGCATGGCAACCAGACGCTGCTCGAGCTCGGTGTCGAGGAGAGCCGTGCTGCCGACCTTCCCGCCTTCAGCGGCACCTTCTGGGAGGGCGTGGTGTGCCTGTGCCGCGCCTTCGATCTGGTGATCGTCCCGCCGCCGCATCCCGGTTCCGATGCCGAGCAGCCGGCGGAGCTCGATGACAATGGCGAACCCATGGTGCCCACCGCCTGCATCACCGGAGGCCAGCTGGTCCTGGGTGCGCACAGCCCCGGCCGGCCGGGCTGCGAGGCCTACCAGCCCTGCGGCATCCTGCTGATGGGGATCGAAGACCTCTCGATCACCACCAACCAGGGACTCGGCGGCATCAGCCGTCAGGCCGACATCGCCTTCCGCCTGCGCCTGGAGCCGCGCTTCGATGCCAGCCTGATCGGCTCCGCAGGAGTGGCCTGGACCACCCTCGCGGGCCAGAGCGATGGCCGGCCGCTGGTGGTGGATGATGGCGGCGCCAGCGACACCGACGACGATCTGCGCCAGCGGCTCCGCCGCCGCATGCGCCTGGTGCGCTTCGGCCGGCGCATGGTGCAGGTGCCGGTGCAGCCGAGCGATGCGGAGGCGGGTGAGCAGAGCGGCTCGGGAGCCGTCTCGGTGACCGGACTGCCGTCCGGCCCGGTGAGCCTGACCCTCAGCGGCCAGGCGACGCTGTCCCTGCGGCGCATGGTGCGCAGCGAGCTGACGCTCGCACCCGGCGGGCATGGCATCATCCAGATCGGCGGCCATCCCCTGACCGTGCGGCTGTTCACCGGTGGCGGGGGGGAGGATGCCTCCGGCCGCAGCGGGATCTCGGTCGACCAGGGGACCGATGCCATCGCGCCGCTGGGAGTGGAGGTCCACGCGCCCGGCGGCAAGCCGCTGCGCAACACCGATACCAGCACCAACACCCGTAACGGCCGTACCCACCTGCTGTGGTTCTTCCCCGACATCGACACCGGCGAGTATACCGTGATCGTCACCTCCCGGGAGCATATCACCACCTTGCGTCTGCCCTTCACCACCACCACGCCCTAGGGATACGATGGGCGCGCAAGCTCGATCCGGCGGGCGCAGGCGGCCCGGGCGCCCCAGGTGGCCGGTGTTGGCGCTGCTGGCCACCAGCTTGGCGCTGCAGGCCATGGCGGTGGAGGCCGGCAATCCGCCTCCGGGCGCGCCACCGTCCGCTCCAGCCACCGAGCCGGAGACCGGGAAGGATGCCCAGCGCACGGACGCGGTCACCCATCCCACCAAGGTCCATCTGCCGGGCGGGCCGACCACCCTGGCGGCGGTGCTCGAGCGCCTGTCGGCCAACGGCAATGCCACCCAGCTGGCAGCCGGCATCGACCCGGCCACCCCGCTCGATCTCCCGCCCATCGACGGCACCTACTGGCAGGCGCTGATGGCGGTATGCGCCGCCTGCGACCTGGTCCTCGGGGGCACCCCGGTGGTCAACGCCGAGCGCGCCGGGCTCGAGGTGCAGGAGGCGATGGGGCGGCTGCGCGTATCGATCCCGGTGCAGCGTGGCACGGTGCTGCTGGTGCGGCGCGGCGTGGACCGGCCGCGCCTGCTGGCCGAGGCCCATGGCGTCCTGCTGGTGGTGGTGGAGGAGGTCGCCATCCACCAGTCGCGTTTCCGCGGGCATGGCGATCCGGCGGGCCATTGGGCGACGCTCTGCCTGCGCGTGCTGATCGAGCCGCATGTCGCCGAGGCCAGCATCGGCTCGGCGGTGGCGGACTTCGAGGCCCGCGGCACCGCCGGCGGCCAGGCGCTGGCCCTGGAGCTGGATANNGAGCTGGACCCTCAGCCGGCGGAGGGCTCCGCCAGCGGCTGGACCCGCCTGCTGCTGCCGCAATTCCCCGCTCTCACCGCGCTGCAGCTCAACGGCCAGCTCACTATCGAGATCGCCGAGACCACGGTCCTGCATGCGTCCCTGCGTCCGGGGGCGGCGGTGACGGTGAACCACCAGGGGGTGCAGGTGGGCATGCGCCTGATCGACGGCGAGACCGCCAAGCACGAGTCGCGGCGAGGTGCTGGCGTCACCTGCACCTACGCCGCCGATGCCGTGACCGCGGAACCGGTCCTGCACATCAGCTCGGCGGGGCAGGATGTCCCGGTCACCAACGCCTTCTCCGAGCGCCACGATCTCGATACCGAAGAGACCCTGCTGCTGGCCCAGGAGCCGCAGGCCCAGGACTATGCGATCACGGCGGAGTTCGCCTTCCGCCGCGGCTCGGTCGAGCTGCCGCTCGATTGCAGCATCGACCTGTCATCGCTGCCGTCCGCTGAGGCCAAGCCCGATCGCGCCATCGCCATCCAGCGTCCCTCCCCGGTGTCCTGGCCGGCGGGCAGGGTCGCGCTCAAGACCATCCTCGGGCACGTACGCCAGGACGGCAACCAGGTGCTGCTCGAGCTGGGCGTCGATGAGAGCCGGGAGCTCGAGCTGCCCGCCTTCGCCGGCAGCTTCTGGGAGGGGTTGCTGACCCTGTGCCGCGCCTACGACCTGACCATCCTCGCCACCGACCGGCCGGCACCCATGGCCGACGACCATGACGATAACCTCGAGCAGGGTGCCGCGGCCGCGACCGCGATCGCGGTGGATGGCGGGCCGGTATGCCTCGGCCATGCGCGCTCCGGGCGGCCAGGGATCGAGCGCATGCACGCCTGCGGGCCCCTGCTGACCGTGCTGGATGCCAGCGATGAGGTGACCACGCGCGGCCGCCTCGGGGTCGAACGCACGGTCAACCTCTCCTGCCGGGTGCGGATGGAACCGCGCATGGGCGCCCTGCACCTGCGCGATGCCGGGGTGCTGTGGCACGCCTTCGCCGAGGTCGACGGCAAGAGCCTGCCGGTCCGCCGCCCGCTGGTGATGCGCCGTGAGATGCAGCTGCGCGAGGGTGTGGATCCGGGATTGCCGCATGTGGGCCCGGTGGGGGACGCGCGCACCGACAGCGAGCCCTGGGAGCTCGCCATCGGCGGCGTGGGCGCGAATGCCGCCCATGTGCGCGTCGATGGCCTGCTGATCGGACAGTTCGAGCAGCCGGTCGAGACCTCCCTGACCATCGCCCCAGGCCAGCATCAGGGGGTGCGGCTGGGGCAGCATGCGCTGATGGTGACCTTCCTCGATCTCAGCGCGGCCCAGGCGCAGGGCTTCACCGATGCGGCGATCCTGGTGGGTGGGGGAGAGGCCATGGCGAGCGAGCTGCGCCTCGATCTGCGCACCGCCGCGGGCGAGCATCTGCCGGCGCGCGGCCGCGATACGCGTACCCGCCAGGGACTCGAGTTCGTGTGGATGTTCCAGGGCATCGCCGCCGCCAACCATCAGGTCGTCCTGACTGCCGATGAGCCCTTCACCCGCATCAGCCAGCCGATCACCATCTCCGCCGACCTGCCCTGAAGCGCTGGGCGGGGTGCCGCGCACAAGCGGCTGGACGTCCGGATGCTGTCGCCATGCTGGGGGCGCCCTGACCGAGGCCCCATGACCACCGTACCAGCGATCTCCATCTACAACACCCTGACGCGCGGCAAGCAGCAGCTGCGGCCGATCCGTGCGGGCGAGATCGGCATGTACGTCTGCGGGCCGACCGTGTACGACGATTGCCATATCGGCCATCTGATGGGACCGGCGCTGTTCGACGCCGTGGCCCGCTGGCTGCGCGCGCGTGGCTACCGCGTCCGCTTCGTCAACAACATCACCGACATCGACGACAAGATCATCGCCCGCAGCCTGGCCACCGGGGAGCCCTGGCAGGCGATCACCGCGCGCTATACCGCCCAGTACCTCGGCTACCTGCGCCGTCTGCATGTCACCACCGTGACCGACCACCCGCGCTGCAGCGACTACATCGCGCAGATGATCACCTACATCGCCGACCTCATCGCGTCCGGTCGCGCCTACCAGGCCGGCGACGGGGTGTACTACGATGTCCAGCGCCAGAGCGGCTATGGCAAGCTGTCGGGACGGCGGATCGACGACATGCTCGCCGGGGTGCGCGTCGAGCGCAGCGAGTCGCTGCGCCACCCGGCGGATTTCGCCCTGTGGAAGCTCGCCAAGCCCCAGGAGCCGTCGTGGCCCAGCCCGTGGGGCGATGGACGCCCGGGCTGGCATATCGAATGCAGCGTGATGTCCCATGAGACCCTGGGTGCGAGCTTCGACATCCATGGCGGCGGCGACGATCTCAAATTCCCCCATCACGAGAACGAGATCGCCCAGGGCGAGGCGCATGGCGGGGACTATGCCCACTGCTGGATGCACAACGGGCTGATCCAGTATGAGGGGGTCAAGGTCGGCAAGAGCGACCCGCGCATGCGCGATCCGGCCTTCGCGCGGCAGTTCAAGGCCGATTACCTGCTCGACACCTACGGCGCATCGACGGTGCGCTTCCTGCTGCTGCAGGGGCATTACCGCCGGCCGAACGATTTCGCCCCCAGCGCCCTGACCGCTGCGCGTACCGCCCTCGGCAAGCTCCATCGCCTGCTCGGCGAGCTGCTCGACCAGCAGGCCTCCCCGGGCACGGACACCGTCGAAGGGCTGCTGCTCTCAGCGCATGGCGAGGAGCTGCCGGAGGCGATGCGCGAGCCGTTGAGCAAGTTCATCGCCGAGATGGATGACGATTTCAACACCGGCGGGGCGATCGCGGCGCTGTTCAAGCTCGCCGAGGTCTGCCGCAAGCTTCTCATCCAGGCCACGCCCGACAGCCAGCGCGCGGCGCTAAAGGGCCGTGCGCTGATCCGCGACCTCGGCCGCCTGATCGGGCTGTTCCAGCCGGGCGATGGACGTGACACCGCCAGCGATGCCAGCGCCGGGAGTGCGGCGCTGGCGGAGGCGATGGCATTGGTGATCGAGCAGCGCCAGGAAGCGCGCAGCGATCGCCGCTTCGCAGATGCCGACCGCATCCGCGATGCGCTCAACGCCGCCAAGATCGTGGTCAAGGATGCCAAGGATGGTGCGAGCTGGACGCTCGGCGGTCCTCCGGAGGCCGCCATCGAGGCGGTCACGGGCCTGCTCGGGGACGTCCACCGCCAGGCGGTTGCCCAGGGCCGTCAGGAGAGCGCCCGGCGGATCGCGGCGGCCCTGCACCAGCTGGGCGCCGAAGGAGCCGCGAGTCCGGCGGTGCCGTCGCCCTGACCGCCGAGAGCGCCTGGACGCGGCGGGAGACCCTGCATGAGGGCATGCAAACGACCGCACCCCTGGCCAGGGGCCAGGGGTGCGGTGGGACGCTGGCTGAGGGATTCGCTCAGAATACCGTGGTGGTGGTGAAGAGCGACGGGTCCTTCAGCTCGACGAGGTGGAACACCGCGAACAGGATGGCAGCGGCCAAGGCGAGAAAGGTGATGATCACCAGCCAGGATGCGGTCTTGTCGTCGTCCATGGGTTACCTATCGGAGGAGTTCGGGGGGCGGAGGCGTGGCGGAAGCGTGCGTTCGGAGGGGCTCTAGAACAGGCGGTTCTGGGCCAGATCGCCCTGTTGGATCTGCAGGTGGTTGGAATTCCACGATTCAGGGATCACGCGGCAGGCGACCATGTCATTGAGCACCTTCTCGGCACGCACCTTGACGATGTACTGGTTGCCGCGGAAGATGATGAATTCGACGCCTTCCTCGATCTTGTCACCCTTGCCGATGGTCAGCATCACCAGGTCCTGCTGGCCCTGGGGATTGGGACGCACGGCGGCCACCACGGCCTGGAGGAACGACGACGACTGGTGCTCGTCGGCGATCTCATTGTAGACCTTCGCGTAGCGCTCCTTGAGGATCGATAGCTGGGCCTTGTGCTGGTTGTTCTCCTTCTCCAGCTTGGCCAGGGTCTCCTCGCGCTGCGACAGGGCGGTGGTGGCGTTGTTGTAGTCGTCCTCGACCTCGGCGAGCTTGACGTTGAGCTGGAAGGCGACCGCACGCGCGACCTGGGCGATGTGGGTCTTCTCGTTGTTGCTCTGGCGGGTCAGTTCAAGGGTGTTGGAGAGGGTTTGGTTCTGCTCGCGCAGCGCCTTGATCTCCTCGTCGTTCTTGCTGATCGTCAGCTTGAGCGACTGGATCTCCTTGTCCTTCTCGCTCTTGTCATTGTCCTTCTCGTGGTTCTTGACCTGCAGGTCGCTGACCTGGGTCTGCAGCGTGACGATCTGCACCTCGGCGCGGACATGCTGATTGGACTCATCGGCGATCTTCTGCGCCGAGAGCTTGAGCTGTTCAGCCAGCTCCTTGGTATCCTCGTTCCAGCGGCGCTTCCAGTTCTCGCGGGTCGCGTAGAGCGTCATCTCCACAAACATGAAGGCCAAGGCCAGCAGCAGATTGAGGACGATGAAGACTTTCACGGTGGTGCTCATTGTCGTCGTGCTCCCGAGAGGGGTTGCTCTAGTAGACTGTTATTCGTGGCTATTTCGTGGCTGCTGCATCAGCGGCGGGTTTGGCGGCACTATCCTCTTTGCCTGCGCCTTGTGCGCGGACGTCGAGACGCTGCTGGACTTCGTATTTGCTCAGGACTTCATTGGGGATGGCGGCGTGGCCGACGGCATCGGCGGCGGCCGTGCGGACATGCAGCTGGGCGGCGGCGGCAACCGCGGGATCGCCCTCAGCATAGGTGAACTGGAGGGCCTTGAGCAGGATTGCGATCGAGGGTTCGGTGGTCGGGTTCAGCTGGCCGATCGCATACAGCCAGGCGGCGCGCAGCTCGGGTTTGAGCTGGGCGTCCTGGGTGCCATAGACGTCGGTGACCTTGCCGATGGCGGCCTTGGCCATGTCGCCTTTGGGCATCTGCGCGGCATGGCCGAGGGCGACCAGGGTCTGGAGGCGGATGGCATCCGAACGTGCTTCGAGGGTCTTCACCAGGGCCTCGGTGGCCTTGGTGAGATCGAACTGGGTGCGCGACGGGTCGGGCTGCTGCAGCGCGATCGCGGCCCGCAGCGAGATATCCTCGGCATCCTCGCGGTTGGCGTTGGGCAGGTCGGACTTGGATACCGCGGCATCGATCTGGCCGGCCATGTCGACGGAGTTGAACGGCTTCTGGATGAAGCCTTTGACATTCCCCTTGCCGTCGAAGGCCTTCTGGATCTTGGCCGCGAGTTCGGGATTGTCCGGCAGGGAGATGAACACCGGGGTCTTCTCCGAGCGCCAGTCCTTGGCCAGCTTGGCCACCAGGGTGTCGGCCTTCTGCTCGTCGACGTTGATGATGCCGCCATGCTCATCGCGCACGGTGGGGATGAGGTCCCCGGCGATGACGATGGCATCCTTGATCGGCGATTCCTCGAGGCGCTGCATGGCCTCGAAGCCATCCTGCACGGCGTAGACGCGGAAGCCCTTGCCCTGCAGCTGCTCGCGGGCGACGTTGCGTTGACGGTAGTCCTGATCGACCACCAGCACTACGCGATTGCCCCATTCCCCCACCGCATCGGAGAGGATCGGGACGACCTTGTCGGCATTGAAGAACATGAGCGCGGGATCGAGGTAGGCGAGGGTGATGGCGGCCTGGTAGCGCACCATCTTGTCCGTGTGATCAAGCGCGGCGACCAGCACCGTCCCCGGCTTGTCGGAGGCCAGGCCTCCGACCGGGAGGTTGACCTCGGGCTTGGCCAGGGAGCGATCCTGCAGCAGGCGCATGATGTAGACCGCGACGTCGTAGCGTTCGGTGGCGATGCTCTCCTGGACCGCCTTCAGCAGGTGGGCGGCGCCGAACATGCGCACGCGCAGGCTCATCTCGCTGAGCGCGGCGACGCGCTCGGCGATGGCGTCGGAAGCCTCATCGGGATGCTCGACCGGAATGGTGCGCTCCTTGGCCAGGCGCACGCGCTTGTTGACTTCGACATCCTGGGCCGCGAGCACGGCGGCCAGCAGCGGCTGGTAGGCGGTGTACTCGGGATAGTACTGGATGCCGGCGAACAGCAGGTTCTCGGCGACCAGCTCCTTCCAGGCATAGCGCGGTACGCGCACGTAGGAGAGCTTCTGGTTGATCGCCTCCTTGCTCTCATCCCAGCGCCAGGAGAGGCTCTCGTTGGAAACCATCTCGTCGCGCACCAGGTCGCCGCCGCGGAAGTAGCGCAGCGCCTCGAGGAAGTACAGCTTGTCGGCGGTGGCGATCTCGTTGATGCCGTTGCGCTGCCCGATCGCGGCGATGGTGTTCGTGACCACCTTCTTGGTGGTCTCGCTGGTGTCCTTGCTGTCGGCCAGCTGCTTGAGCTTGGGCAGGGGGCGGGGATCGCCGATGTCGGCCAGCACGGCAGAGACGCTGGCGATGAGCCGCTCATCCTTGGCGTTGAGGGCCTCCATCAGCGGCATGACCGAACGGTAGCCCATGCGCGTCAGGACGATGCGGCAATAGACGCGCATGTCGTCCTGGCGATTGTCGTTCATGCGCGCAACCAGCAGCGGGACGGCGATCGGACCGACGGCGACCAGTTCGTTGGTCGCGACCAGTCGTTCCTCTTCGCTCTTCTCGAGCTTGTCGATCAGCTGGCCGAGGTACTTGTCATCGTGGCGCAGCGCTTTCTGGTAGATGCGCGCCTGGCGCAGCAGATCCTTGAGGACATCGCGCAGCTCGTCGCGCTCTTCCATCGAGACCAGCAGGCCGTCGCCGGCAGCGAGGTAGAACTCGTAGCACAGCTTCTCGTCGGGATGCTGTAACAGGACGTCATGAAAGCTCTTGGCGGCATCGGCAAAGCGACCGGCGTGGTATTCCTTCACCCCTTCGGCGAGCAACTCACGGATCTGGTCGCCATTCGGGAAGCGCGGATCAGGCTTGAAGTCGCCGCTCTCCGCGGCGAAAGCGCCGGTGAGGACGGAGGCGGACAGCAGTGCAGTGGCCAGCAACTTCGGCATCAGAACCTCCTGCTAGGCGATAACGGTAATGTCGGTCTTATCGAAGCAAGACCGGCGGAGACATGGAATTCCGCTACGCCCCTTATGGGACGGGCATCTTTCGCAGGGGAGCATCCTTCCTCAACCGGGGACCTCCGAGGGGAGGTGATGGTGTATGACGAACCGCGGCGGTGTGCGGTATTCCCAACCCTGTCAACGGACTTCATATGACATGCCTGAGGGGGTATGTCACCACGCCGCAATGGTCCGCCGGCGCGTGGGCTCAACGGCCGGCCGCAGTCCTGCGAACCCACGCGAGCATGCAGTACCCGCTTGTCTTCGTCATAGGTTCGAATAGACGCAGGGCATGATCGCGTGCTGGCGGTCAAGCGCGCTCAGCCGGGCAAACGAGCAGCGCTCGGATGTCGGCACGCGCTGCCTCGACCGACCACGAAGGATGCCATGCCAGTCGCACACCCACCGCCTCCCGCCAACGGATGGCCGGCAGAACCATCGGCGCGGATAACCATTGCGGCGCCGGCCAAGGTCAACCTCTACCTCGAGGTGCTCGGCCGCCGCAGCGACGGCTTCCATGAACTGGAGACCATCTTCCAGACCGTCGAACTCGCGGATCGCATCACCGTGGAGCTGCATGCCGAGGGAGCGGCCATCGCCCTGGTGTGCGATGATCCCACGCTGCCAGCGGACGCAGGCAATCTCGCCTGGCGCGCCGCGGTGGCCTTCTGCGCCGGACGCAGCCCAGCGCCGGGAGCGCTCAGCATCACCCTGGCCAAGGCCATCCCCCATGGCGCTGGCCTGGGAGGCGGTTCGAGCGATGCAGCGGCCGTGCTGCGTGCGCTCGACCGGCTGCTGCCTGGCTGGCATACGCCCGCAGGTCTCCACGCCATCGCCGCTGATCTCGGCTCAGATGTGCCATATTTCCTCATCGGCGGGACGGCGTGGGGCGGTGGGCGCGGCGAGCGCCTGGTCGCCTTGCCCGAGCTGCCGCCGCTGCCGGTCACGCTGCTGATGCCGTTGGCGCCGCTGCCGACGCCGGCGGTGTTCGCCGCGTTGACCGCGGAGGAGCGCTCGGTGCGGCAGCCGCGCGGGGATGGCTGGTGGCGGGACGCCCTGGCGGCGTGCGACGGCCCACGGCTTGCCGGCCTGCTGCACAATCGGCTTGCAGATTCGGCTGCCCGCCTACGCCCCGAAGTCGCGGCGTTGCAGGCATGGCTGCGGGAATCCGGCGTTCCCGCCATCATGAGCGGATCGGGATCGGCCTTCGTGGCTGTGGGAGAGGTGCAGCCGCCGGCGGGCGTGCGGGCGTGGTCAACCCGTCTGCGCCCGCGCGCACGGCTCGATCAGCTCTCCTCGAGGTGAGCCGAGAACCGTGGGCGCCCAGATCGTCGGATCAGGATGCGGTCTAGTTGACGCTCAGGGGCGCGGGGGCCACCGGCTTGGCCGGTGCCGCGGCCATGCTCTGCAGGCTGCTGAGGCCGGCTCCACCCAGGGACGAGACGCGTCCCATGATCCGCCGGTCGCCCTTGTAGGCGCTGGCATCCTGGTGGTCACCGGCCAGGAGCACGGAACCGGAGGTGGGCAGCATGGGGTTGAACCATGGCTGAGCCTGGATGCCTTGGAGGCAGAGGATCAGGGCGGTGACCGCGGCAAGCGCCTGGTCGCTGTCAGCGACCGGCACCACCCAGCGATCGGCGAGCTCGCCCTTGCGATAGCGCCGCAGGAGCTGCTGGCTGCGTTCCTTGATCAGCTGGCGGATCTCGGCGTCCTCCGCCAAGGGCCGCTCCGCCAAGGCCAGTTCCTCGAGACCCATAAGGGTGGGGACCAGGGCCGTGAGAACCTCATCGGCAGGCCGGACGGACCAGAACGCGCGCTGAAGTAACTCTTTGACATGATTGGCATTACGCTGCTCGAGTGCCTCGATCAGCTCGTCCTGGAGCTTCGCCTCCAGGACTCCTGCCGGCTTCTCGATGGCACGTGCCTTGGTCAGGCCCATGGGTGTGCGCTTGATCGCCTGGTCGGTGGGCCAGCGTGGCAGGCCGTCGATGATCAGGGCGCTGATGGGGGTGCCGCGCTTCACCAGATCGGAGACCCGTTTGAGTTCCTGGACCTGGTGCTGGTTGTAGGCCCGATAGCCATTGGCCTTGCGCTTGGGATTGGGCCACCCGTAACGCAACTCCCAGATGCGTAAGACGCTAGGGCTCAGGCCGCAGGCTTTGCTGGCCTCATTGATATTCATTTGTGACGTGTTCATGGCTGCTCCGTTCTGGCTGCCAGCGGCAATAGCGATGTCGGTATCGTCGTTCAGGCATCTGGGGGTCAATCAGGATGGGTAACCTCGAACCAGCTCCATTGTCAACTACGTCATTCCGGCAGCGCCGTTTGGCGATCGAGATGGCTGGAATGCATTGTCCTGCACCGAGGGCCGGGTAGGACCAGTCAACGGTGCTGGTACCGCCATGGAGACGCTGTGAGCGAGCAGATTCTTACTCAATTAGCGGCTGAAGCGGCCCGCCTGGCGGCCCTGGGTTTCATGGCCTGTACTGCCGGCAATGTCAGCGCCCTCTTGGAGCGCGATCCGCTCCAGGCGGTGATGAGCCCGTCCGGGGTCGATAAGGGGCAGCTCAAGCCAAGCGACTTCATCCGCATTGGTCCCGATTCCCGCCCCGTGCTGCCCGACAGCCGGAAGCCGTCGGATGAGGCGCTCCTGCATGTACGCATCTACCAGGCGGTCGGCTGTGCGGCGGTCTGCCATGGGCACCCGCCCCATGCGGTCGCCCTCAGCCTGCAGGCCGACCAGCTGGTCGCGGTGCACGGCATCGAAATGCAGAAGGCTTTCGCCGGGACCTCCACCCACCTGTGCGCACGAAACCTGCCGGTGGTCGGCAATAGCCAGGACATGGAAGAGCTCAGCCGCTGGGTGACGGCGGCACGCATCCCGTCGGTTCCCGCAGTGCTGGTGCGCGGTCACGGGGTCTATGCCTGGGGCATGAGCGTACGCGAGGCGGGCCGGCACCTGGAGACCGTCGAGTTCCTCTGCCGCGTACTGTTGCTGGCGCGCGGCGCCGGGATCGCCCTGCCGCCCCTGGCGAGCGCCGTCCAGCACTAGGACGCACCTCCGCTCGCCGTCGGCGCGGCCCCTGCTTGGCCGAGCGGTACAGCAGCGGCTGTCCCTTGAACGGCCTGAGGCCAGCCTACGGTGGCGCGCCCCGGAGGTTCTCATGGCCGATGCCGTTCTCTGCGCTGCCGCCGCGCAGTCGCTTGCTGCGCTCCCCCCGCAACGTTCCTTTCAGGTGGTGGTCGGGTTCGATGGCTTCATCGACAACATCATCGATGTGGTCGGCAAGCGCGAGAGCGTCACGGCCTACAATGCCATCCCCACCATCGCCGACTTCGGGTCCAGGGTGAGCGCGGCGGCCGGGCAGAGCGCCAATTTCGAGCTGGTGGTCAAGAAGAGCAAGATCGGCGGCAATGGCCCGATCATGGCCAACGCCCTGTGCAGCTACAACCTCAAGGTGACCGCCATCGGCCTGCTGGGAGAAGGCGCCATCGATCCGGTGTTCGCGCCCCTGGCCGCCCGTGCCGCCAAGGCGATCAGCCTGGGCGGGGCAGCGGTCACCGATGCGCTCGAGTTCGCCGATGGCAAGCTGATGCTGGGCAAGCTGCTGCCGATGGACCAGGTGACCTACAAGCGCCTGGTCGAGGTCATCGGCGCCGCCAAGCTGCGCGAGCTGCTCGGCGCAGCCGATGGCGTCGCCACCGTCAACTGGACCATGACGCTGGGCATGACCGAGATCTGGACGCGCCTCGCCGCCGAGGTGCTGCCGGGATTGCGCCAGGACCGCCCCCTGTGGTTCATCGACCTCGCCGATCCCGCCAAGCGGACGCTCAGTGATGTGCGCGCGGCGCTCGATGCCATGGTCCAGCTCCAGGCCCATGTCGATGTGGTGCTGGGCATGAATGGCGCGGAGTGCCGGCAGGTGCTCGAGGCGCTGGGCGAACGCTGGAGCGATGCCACCCCGGAATGGGAAGCGGCGCGCGCCGGTTGCGCGCTGGTGCGAGAGCGTCTGGGACTGGCCTGGACGATGTGCCACCTGGTGCGTTCCGCGGCCTGCGCCTGGAAGCGCGATGGCGGCGGCAGCGTCGGCGTCGACGGCTTCTTCGACCCCAAGCCGCTCATCACCACCGGGGCGGGCGACCATTTCAACGCCGGCTTCCTCAGCTCACTGCTGGCGAAGCTGGATCCTGCCCATGCTCTGATCATCGGCGGGGCGACCAGCGGCTACTACGTACGCAGCGGCATATCGCCGACCCGTGAACAGACGCTTGGTTTCATCCGGTCTTTCGCGTGATCACGACGGCCGTCGGGATGTCGGTGCGGGCGAAATCCCGCACTCATCGGTACGCGCTTGCAAAAGCGATAGTCAAGAGGTCGATCCAGACCCCTGCGGTCGCGTTCTTGAGTCGGACTTGGGAACCTATACATACGTGGTCCCGCGTCGACCAATCCCTGATCCCTGCTATCCAAAGGCGGAGTGATCGGTCTGGAGTCGGAGCGGAGAGGGGTCGGCGGGTGCGGGGTGGGTGCAGACGGCATGGCGATCGATGAAGGGCGGAATGTGGCACGACAAGTCCTAGCTCTCGCGCAGGCATGGCCAGCGATCCTGGAGCGCATGCGCTCCCCCGAGAACGAGCAGGGGGTGCGCCTGTGGCTCGCCTCGCCCAAGGTCAAGCCGATCGAGATCACCGAGGGCGTGCTGACGCTCGAATGCCCGACCGCGCTCTTCCAGCATACCATCAGGGACCGCTTCGCCGCCCAGATCATCGTGGTCGCGGCCGAGGTCCTGGGCCAGGCGGTCAACGAGGTCAGGTGCCGCGTCTCCGGCGTCGCCCTGCGCGATCACGAGAACCGCCTGGAGCGTTCACGCGACCAGGAGGTCGGCGAGCGCGCGCCATCGCCCTACGGACATCCGCGCATGCAGCGCTGGGGCCATGGCTTCAAGGTGCTCGAGGATTTCGTCGTCGGCCACTGCAATCGCCTGGCCTACGATGCCATCACCCGCATCCTGGAGGACCCGGGCAATCCGGTGAACCCGCTGTTCATCCACGGCGCCTCGGGCCTCGGCAAGACCCACCTCGAGCAGGGCCTGGCGCTGGCCTACCGCGAGCGCTACCCGAAGAGCAAGGTCCAGTACATCCGCTGCGAGCAGTTCACCAACGACTACATCAGNNCCAGGCCTTCCGCGTGAAGATGCGCCATCCCGACCTGCTGCTCATCGACGACATCCATTTCCTTTCCCGCGGGCAGATGGTGAAGACCAAGGAGGAGCTGTTCTCGACCTTCAACCAGCTCAACGAGCAGGGCAAGAAGGTGGTGATCACCTCGGATGCGCCGCCGGCCGACATCAAGTACCTCGAGGAGCGCTTCATCCAGCGCTTCAGCGGCGGCCTGGTGATCGCCCTGGAGAAGCCCGATCCGGCGTTGCGCCGCGAGGTCGTCCTGGCCAAGGCCAAGGCCCAGGGCGTCACCCTCGGCGATGAGGTGACCGCCTACGTGGTCGACCACATCACCGACAACATCCGCGAGCTGGAGGGGGCGGTCAACAAGCTGGTGGCCTATGCCGCCAGCTTCCAGCGCCGCATCGACCTCACCCTTGCGCGCCAGGCGCTGGCCGACGTCATCGACCGGGGCGCCGGCGAACCACGCGCCAAGCTGATCATGCGCGAGGTCGCCGACTATTTCGAGCTGACGGTCGACGACCTGGTGGGCAGGAACCGCTCGGGGCCGCGCGCAACTGCCCGGCACGTCGCGATGTACATCATGAAATCGGCGAGTGCGGACACCTATTCCGCCATCGGCCAGGCCTTCGCGGTCAAGAGCCATAGCAGCGTCGCCTATGCGTGCGAGCAGGTGGCCAAGTACCGTGCCCAGGACCATGCCCTCGACCGCTTCATCATCGATCTGGTGATGCGCGTCAAGCGTGCCTGAACCTCCCCGCGGGGGGAGGGCAACCAGAGGCTTGTGGCATGGCCCCGGGCCCTTTATAGTCGGCGGCGGTCCCGTCTGGTGTCCACTGGCCATCACGTCGTGTCATCGTAGACCTGCCTTCCTCAAGGGGGATATGTGCGTCCACTTCGCCTGCTCTCGTTCCTGGCAGCCTGCTGCGCCCCCATCGCCACGGTGCATGCATCGTCCTACATGGAGGTCTACAACGAGATCCATCCAGGGGATCTCAAGATCCAGGATGTGACGCTGGCGGATGTGGTGGCCCATCCCACGGCCTACCAGAACGTGCGCGTACGCGTGCGCTGCCTGTTCATCGAGAGCGGCACCCTCTTCGATCTGCAGCACTCGCCCTACAAGCCCGATGCCTTCGAGAACATCATCGCCTATGATGAGCGGGCGGCGGTGTGGGATCCCCAGGTCCGCGCCCAGCCGGTCACCACGCTCTTCCTGCCCAAGAACCTGCGCGACTCGTCCGTGATCGGAGAGCTGAAGAAGTACCAGCTCGTCGATCTGATCGCGGAAGTGGCGATGATCAGCGATGGCGCAGGGCTGATCCGCATCGAGGGGCTGCGGCCGGTGAGCAATACCGGCTCGCTCTCCGATGTCTCGGTCTACCATGTCGAGCAGGCGAACACCCTCACCGGCGAGAACGCCTACGATCTCGCCGAGGACCACTACGTCGCGGCGCTGGCGGAGAACCTGCCGGTCTACGATACCATCCAGGTCAGCTACCTGCGCGCCAAGAACCTGATCGCCTGGACCAAGTTCAATGACTGCGCCAGGATCCTGCGCGAAGCGTTGGCACTCATCACCCCGACCAACACCGACCGCGTCACCGAGGCGGCGATGAACTACCTGCTCGCCAAGGCGATGGCCGAGAACAATGTAGGTACGACCACAGCGGAGAACAACTACGCGCGCTTCAGCGAGGCGGTCGAGCATGCGCGCACTGCGGTCAAGCTCGATCCGGAGCAGGGCGATGCCTATGCCGTGCTCGGCATCACGCTCGCCGGCATGGGCGAGTTCGACGAGGCGCGCCGGCAGTGCGAGAAGGCCATCCGCCTGCGTCCGAACAATGCCGAAGTGCGCTGGTACCTCGGGCGCATCCTCGACCAGCAGGGCAGCTATGAGGAGGCCATCGATGCCCTGCGCAAGGCCATCGACCTGACGCCCAAGGATTACCGCATCCACAAGGCCCTCGGCGCGGTGTATCTCCACCGTGGCCAGAAGGGCGGACCCAAGTCGGTCGACGACTTCGTCACCGCCCTGCGCGAATACGACATCGCCATCCGCCTCAATCCCAGCGATCCGGAGAGCCTGTTCGGCAGCGGCCAGGTCATCGAGACCGCGGCGATCGCCAACGCCGAGCTGCAGATCGGCACGACCAAGGCGCCGGCGACCTTCGAGCTCAGCATCGAGCGCTACAAGCTCGCCGTCGCCGCCGACGGCAAGTTCCTGCCCGCCCGCCGCGCGCTGGTCAACCGCTATCGCGTCAGCGAGCAGCCCGATCTCGCCATCGCCCAGCTGCGCGGCATCGTCGAGGCCGAGCCGGAGCGCGAGGAGAACTTCTTCGATCTCGGGCGTTACCAGTGGTCGCTCGGGCGCAAGGATGACGCCTATGAGACCTATCTGCTCTGCATCAAGGCCCACCCTTCCAGCATCCAGACGCTCTATACCCTGGGCCATATCGCACTCGAGACCGGGATGTACGCCCGCGGCGTCCCCTGGGATGAGCAGCTGCTCCATCTCCAGCCCAAGTACGGCCCGGCCATCCTCGACCTCGCCCGGCTCAAGCTCGGCCTGGGGATGAACAAGGAAGCCCTCAAGCTGGCCGACGAGGCGGCCGAGGTCCTGGCTGCGCCGGCCGACAAGCAGGCCGCGCAAGAGGTCCACCAGAAGGCGCAAGCTGCACTCCTGGTCCCTGGCGCCAAGTAGGCTCGCATCCGATCGTCGTCCCCGGCAGGACCGGGCGCAGCGCGGCGACTGCCGCAGCCGCGCCCGGTCCGCGCCTTTTGCGGCTGAGCTGGGCGGCAGGTCCGGTCAGAGGCAAAGTCCTTGTCCGGATCCCGGGACATGATGGACTTGCGCGTCCCACCGGACGGTCGACATGCTGACAGAACTTGTAGTCCAGAATCTGCTCATCGTCGAGAAGGCGCGCCTGTGCCCGGGCATCGGACTGACGGTGATCAGCGGGGAGACCGGAGCGGGCAAGAGCCTGCTGCTCGATGCGCTCTCGCTGCTCCTGGGCGGTCGTGCGCAGGCCAAGCTGGTCGGCCCGCATGGCGATGCGGCGACCGTCAGCGCGGTGTTCCAGATCGAGGGCCCGCTGATCGCCGCCATCGAGGCCGCCTGCGGCGTGGCTGCCGCTGACGGCGGCTACATCCTGCGGCGGCGCCTCACCGCGACCGGGCGTTCGCAGGCGTGGATCAACGATGTCCCGGTCACCATCGCCGCCCTCCAAGCCGCATCCGGCCTGCTGGTCGAGGTGCGCGCCCAGCACGAGGAGCAGCGCCTGGGCGATCCCGGGCTCCAGCTGCGGCTGCTCGACTCCTTTGCGGGATTGACCGCGATGGCCGAAGGCTACCGCGCAGCCCATCAGCGCTGCCTGGCCCTGGCGCGCGAGCGCGCCGAGCTCGAGGATGGCGGACGGGACAGCATCAAGGAGCTCGAGTTCCTGCGCTTCCAAGCCCGCGAATTCCAGGCCCTCGCGCCGCGTGCCGGCGAGCTCGCGGAACTCGAGAGCCGCCTCTCCCTGCTTTCCGGCATCGAGGAGTGGCGCCGCCATGCCGGCCAGGCCGCCGAAGTCCTGGGCGAAGGCGAGCGCTGCGCGCTGCGCCTCATCACCCAGCAGGCGCGGGTGCTGGCGAATGCCCCCGACGAGCGCTTGGCGGAGGCCGGACGCGCCTGCAGCCAGGCGGCGGAGCTGGTGGCCGAGGCGGCCGCGACCTGCGCCGCGGCAGGCGACCGCCTGGTCGGCGACGAGCGGGAGCTCGCGCGGCTGGAGGATCGCCGCAACGCCTGGTATGACGTGATGCGCAAGCATGGCGACGGCGAGGAGGCGGTACTGGCAGCCTGGCAGACGGTCGAGGCGCGCATTGCCGCGCTCGAGGGCCTGGATGCGCGGCGTGCCGAGCTGATCGCGCAGGAGCGCTCGGCGCAGGCCGGGCGCCAGACCCTCGGAGACACGCTCGCCAAGGCCCGCACCAAGGGCTTCACCGCCCTCGCGGCGGCGGTCACCGACCAGCTTGCCGACCTGGGCATGCCCAAGGTCGCCTTGAGCCTCGGCAGCCAGCCGGCGGCACCGCCAGGGCCATCAGGGACGGTGAACCAGGAGATCCTGGTCTCCACCAATCCGGGGCTGCCGGCCGGGCGCCTGGGCGCGGTGGTGTCGGGCGGCGAAGGTGCGCGCCTCTCCCTCGCCCTGGCGGTGGTGCTCGCCGAGCACGAGGGCACGCCGGTCCTGGTCTTCGACGAGGTCGACAGCGGCGTCGGCGGACGGCTCGGGGCTGCCATTGGCGCGAAACTTGCGCAGTTGGCTCGCAACCGTACCGTCATCGCGGTGACCCATACCCCGCACGTGGCGGCAGCTGCTCACCGCCACTATACCGTGCGCAAAGTGCAGGGCGATTCCACGACGATGGTAGCAGTGGATGAGCTCAGCGGTGAACGGCGCATGGCAGAGCTGGCGGACATGCTCGGCGGCGGAGCCGCCGCGCTCGGTCAGGCCAAGGCGCTGATGGCTGGGGCCAAGCGTTGAGTCCCCTCCTGGCAAGCTATCTGGTGGCGCGCGCCGATGCGACGGTCTATATCCGCGCGGTCGGCCTGGCGAACATGAAGAATGCGCCGATGCTGGACGTCTTCCTGCAGGAGGAGATCCGCCTGAATGCCACCACCTTGTGCGTCGATCTGTCGGCATGCACCGGCATGGACAGCACGTTCATGGGCGTCCTGGTGGGGTATTCGCAGCAGCTGGTCAAGAGCGGCGGGCGACTGATCATCGTCAATCCCACCGAGCACAATCTGCGCCTGCTGCATATGCTCGGGGTCAGCGCGGTCCTGCCGGTGCTCGAGCGCTGCGACCTGAGCGACAGCGTCGAATTCGTCAATCTGCCTGCGGCGGCGGCGCTGAGCCCGCTGCAGCGCATCGAGCTGGTCAAGCGCGCGCACCAGAACCTGGTGGCCCTCACCGAGAGCAACCTGGCCAAGTTCACGCCCTTCCTGACCGCGCTGGAGGCGGATCTGGCCCGCTTGCGGGGACCGTCTTCGCCGAGCTGAGCGCTGGCCCCCTGTGGCGGGGGAAATACAGTTTGACAGCCGGGCGGCACCCTACAGAATCCGACCCCCCGCGCACGGTACGGCCCTTCAAAGCCGGAACGGGTTCGGGTCTCCTTGACAACTCAGCA